>DATIBX010000261.1:0-3186 GCA_035457105.1 Pyrinomonadaceae bacterium | reverse complement strand
TGGATAACGGATTCAGTTTTGTTCGTGACTTTGAGCGTCTATTGGGTGAGGCTTTCTTCCGGAAAATCAAAAGCTTTAGATCGATCAGGACTGATGCGGAGGATTTAGAGCTGGAGTTGAAGAGTTACGTCTCTGCGTTGGAATCTGCGGGCGGAATTGACATCTTCTTCCTCGGGCTTGGTCCCGAGGCTAACGCGGCGTCACATCTTGCGTACATCAAACCGGGCTCCGGAGCGACTGTTGCCGATGTCGCCGGTATAATCCCTATTTCGCCGAGTATTCTCGAACATCACGTTACGAAGTTTAAGGCCGGAGGGGCGAAAGTATCTGAACAAGACGAGGCTGAATGTCGATCTGCGACCCACATCCTAACACTTGGACCAGCAGCGATCCTGGGTGCCAAACGAATTGTGCAGTCGATTGTTGATGCGAGCACCGCACCTGCAAAGCGACAGAGTTACAACGAGTTGTTAACGGCGATCATCTCGGACGATGTGTCCATAAGAGCAAAACAGATGGACGATAATCCTGGACTGTGGTTACGCTTGCACTCAAATGTCAGATCCTTGATCCTACCGGATGTTCTGGAAACAGTTTAAAAACAAACATGTCGACCATCGAGTTACCACAATCTTATATAAGCGAATACGCGATCATCGTTGACGATGCCGATAACGTTGCGGTCGTAAAAAAGGCGACGTCGGCTGGACTTGAAGTAGGGCTACCAGATGGTTCGACTTTGGAAGTTCGCAACGCGGTTCCACCCGGTCACCGATTTGCAACCAGAGACATACCCGAAGGCGACTTCGTGCTCCAATTTGGCCAACCTATCGGCACCTCACTGGGTATTGAACGAGGTGAACAGATAACTCACGGCAACATGACGAACGAGGTGCCCATCGTGCGCGACTTGCCCGCGACGCTGGAAACGCCTCCACCGGAATACTTTCCCGTCTCTGAACGTGGCACCTTTATGGGGTTCCGGCGTCCTGATGGACGGGTCGGCACTCGTAATTACGTTTTAATTGTTCCCACCAGCATGTGCGCGAGTCATGAGGCGTCGCAAATCTCTACGATTGCCGAATTCACTCTTTACAGTCGGGAAAAGTTTCCCAACGTTGATGGCGTAGTCGCAATTCCGCACAACAAAGGATGTGGCTGTCAGGAAGGTTCCACCATCGATGTGATGCTGCGAACACTTTCAAATTATGCCGATCATCCGAATGTCGGCGCAGTAATCTTGATCGATCTTGGTTGTGAGAAAACAAACTTGGCCCAGGTCGAACGATACCTGCTCAAACGCGAAAAATCGTTCGACAAGCCCGTTGCCAAAATCGGAATTCAGGATGTTGGTGGAACTCAAAATGCGGTTCAACAGGGTCTGAAAGAAGTTGAGCGACTGCTCCCGGAAGTTAATAAGTCTGCGCGCGAAGAATGTTCGGTGAGCGAGCTCGTACTGGGCGTCAAATGTGGTGGCTCAGACGGCTTCTCTGGAATTTCGGCAAATCCTTCTTTAGGACGCGCCGCGGATCTATTAGTGAAGTCTGGCGGCACGGTCCTGATTACTGAAGTGCCTGAATTTTGTGGTGCCGAGCATCTACTCGCAAATCGGGCCAAGGATGTTGAAACCGGACGAGCGGTCTACCAGATGGTTGATTGGTATAAGGAATATGCTTCGAAGTTCGGGGCAGTTCTCAATAACAACCCAAGTCCAGGCAATATCGCCGGGGGACTCTTGAACATCACGATCAAGTCTTTAGGTGCTGTTGCCAAAGCCGGCACCACTCGTGTTGAGGGTGTAATCGAATATGCTGAGACACCAAAAAATCGTGGTCTGAACCTGATGCAAGGACCCGGTTACGATCAAGAGTCAACGCCTGGGCTGGTAGCCGCTGGCGCCACCGTGGTGGTCTTCACTACTGGTCGCGGTACTACGATTGGCAATGCGATCGCGCCCGTGATTAAGCTTGCTTCAAACACGCCAATTTTCGAACGGATGGCCAATGATCTCGATCTTTCTGCTGGAGGAGTTATTGACGGCACAGAAACGATCGACGAAGTAGGCAGACGAGTTTTTGATCAGGTCTGTGAAGTCGCTAGCGGAAATGTTCTCGCCAAAGCTGAGATTCACAAACATCGCGAATTTCAATTCTGGGCCGAGCAAACGGTATCGTTGTAGTAATAGTCAGTACCACAACGCGCTAGCGTGTGGACTTTCAGTTTTCGCCTGGCCCCAGGAATATCCACGGCGGTTCGAGACACCAGCGACTTTCAGTCGCGTGGTCCTTGAACTTCCGAACTAGGCCCAGTTATTCTGCAGCTCTTAGCGAAAGCACCAACTTCAGAGACTGTTGAAACTCAACCCTCTCATTCTCCCTAAGCTTGTAGCATGTGGGCGCCACCGTCGTTGTTGTAATGACCAGTACATAACTGCAAGTTGCTCCCGCAGCCTATTAAGGGGACAATAACCACGCTTTAATCAAATAAACCAAAAGGAAAAATCATGAAACGAAAAGCTTCGGCCGCCTGGCAGGGCGGATTGAAAGACGGTAAGGGAACAATCTCGACGGACAGTGGTGTACTCGACAATAGTCAATACTCATTCAGCACACGCTTTGAAGATGGTAAAGGTACCAATCCTGAGGAGCTGATCGCCGCCGCGCACGCCGGGTGCTTTACCATGGCCCTTTCAGGACAGCTCGGAAATGCCGGCCTAACTGCAGAGCGAATCAATACCACTGCGGCTGTTACTCTTGAGAAGACTGACGCTGGGTTTACGATTACAAAAATTCACCTTGATGTGTCAGCCAAGGTCCCATCTGCTACCGCAGAGCAATTTCAAACAGCCGCCGCTAATGCAAAAGCAGGTTGTCCGGTTTCCCGTCTACTCAAGGCGGAGATCACAATGACCGCCACGTTGGAAGCGTGAATTGCGGTCGACAAAGAAGAGACCTAGCCGCTTGATTGCTATATCTCGGATTAACCAGAGTGTCTACTCAAATCATTACCTCAGAGTTGTGTGGTGAAGGCTCGCGCGATCACGATCTTTCTAAGGAGAATTGTACCCAAATCCTCACCCGGGCACTTGAGGGGATAGCGCCTCACTCACGAGTACTGGCGATCCTGCCTGACAAAACTCGCGATGATACGACACACATTCTCTTTCCGATCGCAGACGAAATTCTA
>DATIBX010000260.1:0-2522 GCA_035457105.1 Pyrinomonadaceae bacterium | reverse complement strand
TATCGCCACACCGTAGAAGCGATAAAAAGAATTGACTCTTCTTTGCAAGTTGGCGGTCCGGCGACGGCTCAGAACGCCTGGGTCCCGGAATTTGTATCGTTTTGTGAGCAAAACAACCTGCCAGCCGATTTTATCAGCACGCATTACTATCCGACAGACGCCTTCGGGAGTGAGGATACCGACACCATTTCTCAACTAGCCGATGCTCCTCATCACGTAATGCGCCAGCGGGCCTCGGAAACACACGAGCATGCCAAGGGCCGGCCCGTTTATTACACGGAGTGGAGCATCTCCTCTAACCCGCGCGATCCTTTTCACGACGAACCGTTTGCTGCTGCCCTCGCCACCAACATTCTCATGAGTGTTGACAGTTTAGTCGCCGGTTATAGTTATTGGACTTTCACAGATGTCTTTGAGGAAAACTACTTCCCCTCAGTTCCATTCCACGGCGGCTTCGGCTTGCTGAACCTGTACGGAATCGCGAAGCCTGCATATCGCGCGTTCGAATTGCTTCATCGACTCGGCGATGAGTTGTTGGTGGTTGAAGGCAGTCATAAGACAGTAAGCGCTTGGACGGTCCGAAACAAAGACGGCTTAACGGTCCTGCTGACCAATCACGCTATGCCGAGACATGCGATCAAAACAGAGCTGGCGCGTGTGACATTAAGCGATGCTTCCGAACCTCGCAGCGCATATGTGCAGCGCATCGATGACGACCATGCAAATGCGCGCCGCGTGTGGATGGATATCGGTGAGCCTGAATATTTGAGCGCCTCTGAGGTAGACCAACTCCGAGCTGCCTCATGCCTGCAAAGCGAACCGCACCCATTGAGATTCAAGGATCAAACAATCCAGTTCGATATTGCCCTGCCTCCCCACTCGGTCGCCGCTATAACAATCGCACTTTGAGGCGAATCAGCTTGGAACCTTTTCACGTATGACCAACGAGGCAACAACCCGGGAACTGCTCAGTAGCATTCAAAAAGAGACGCTTGACTATTTCATCAAAGAGGCGAACGAGGGCAACGGTCTCATCCGAGACAAGACGCGTGAAGATTGGCCTTGCAGCATCGCCGCCGTGGGAATGGCCCTTTCTTGTTATCCGATTGGTGTCGAACGTTCGTTCATGACGCGCTCTGCAGCCGCTAAGCGAACGCTGGCCACTCTGCGATTCTTTTATAACAGCTCACAGAGTGCCGCGCCGGATGCTACTGGCTACAAGGGTTTCTATTATCACTTTCTCGACATGCAGACCGGACAGCGCGCCTGGCAGTCGGAGTTATCGACAATTGACACAGCATTACTCCTGGCGGGGATGTTGGCGGCTGCTGTTTACTTCGATGGGAACAGCTCGGATGAGAGGGAAATCCGCGCACTCGCCGGAGCACTCTATGCGCGCGTCGACTGGCCATGGTCGTTGAATGGAGGTGAAACCGTTTCGCACGGCTGGAAATCAGAGAGCGGTTTTCTTCCCGACACCTGGCAGGGTTATTCCGAAGCATTGATTTTATACGCGCTCGGGTTGGGTTCGCCCACGAACTCTCTGACTGCGGGTAACTACCAGGCATGGGCCTCGACTTATAAGTGGAAAAAGATCTACGACTACGAATACTTGTACGCAGGTCCACTATTCATCCACCAACTCTCGCACGTCTGGATAGACTTCCGCGAAATACAGGATCAGTTCATGCGAGAGCGCGGCATCGATTACTTCGAGAACAGTCGCCGCGCAACTCACGTCCAGCAGCAATATGCCATCCGCAATCCGCTTGGATTCGCAGGCTATGACGAATTATGTTGGGGCATCACGGCGAGCGATGGGCCAGGTCCTTCTACCAAAACGATCGACGGGATTGAGCGCGAGTTCAATAACTATTTCGCGCGCGGTGTTCCTTACGGACCAGACGACGGGACGATCGCGCCGTGGGCAGTCGTGGCGTCCCTTCCTTTTGCACCGGAAATTGTTTTGCCCACAATCGAGCACTTCAATCGCCTTCGCTTACGAGAGGCGAACCCTTATGGCTTTAAGGCCACCTTCAACCAAACTTTTCCGTTGGAGGACGGGAGACATGGCTGGGTCTCACCCTGGCACTACGGTCTCAATGAAGGACCGGTTGTTTTAATGATTGAGAACTATCTGACAGGATTCGTGTGGAGCTTGATGAAAGGCTCTCCGCATTTGGTTTCCGGACTCCGGCGCGCGGGATTTGCGAAGGGTTGGTTAGGTTAAGCCGCAGTCCAGAACTTGCGCAAATTAACCTTCGCTTGTTCATATCTGAAAGTGCCTCCCTTTCAGTCTCTCTGTTCAAACAGGTACCTTGCAATTTTCACGCGATTGCTAAAAACTTTTTGTCGAGTATGTGACTGATGTGGTTCTCTACGGTCCGCACACTAATCTCGAGCCACTCGCGAGATAACGCGGAGTCTAGATTGCGACAGATTTCCTGGTCCAACTCAATCATGATCAATCCTTTATGCCGCACTTGTTTGTTGTGTTCCTGCAACAGCGCTGGCTGGTTCAC
>DATIBX010000259.1:0-5088 GCA_035457105.1 Pyrinomonadaceae bacterium | reverse complement strand
ACTATGAATACGACGTGGAGCTCAACCTATCCCACGTGACTGTCGCGTCGGAGATCTCAGTTACACAGAGCCAGGTGAAAGCAGATGGACCACACAGCGGAAGGCGAGTGGTGCCGATCTCTACATGCCGCCGAAACAGTGCTTGTAAAAAGTTACAATTCGACAATTTCTGCTGAGGCTTGGTCACCTGTGACTCGTAGCAGAGCGATACTGATGGGAAGCTCGAAGCGGCGTGGACCAGCACTGCCCGGGTTTACGTAAAGAACTCCGCGACGCTCCTCGATTGATGGCTTATGCGAGTGCCCGCTAACCACCACCTGAAAACTGCCGGCAGGACTAATGTCGATCTCCTTTAGATCGTGGATCATATAGACAAACACACCCTCAAGCTCGGCGACTTCCCATTGCGGCAATTCATTGGCCCATGCTCCTTTGTCATTATTTCCTCGCACCGCCACCACTGGAGCGATTTCTCGTAGACCCTCAAGGACCGCAGCATTTCCGACATCGCCTCCATGAAGAATGCGGTCAACGCCCTGAAGCGCCTTGAGTGCCTCGGGCCTTAACAATCCATGTGTATCAGAAATAATTCCAGCTAACATTTATAGAAACCGAACCGTCCGATGTGTCCTTGCAGTGTTTGTACTTTGTACTTTGTACTTCGAAACTTCGAACTTGGAACTTAGAACTTGGTACTTGATACTTCGAACTTGGTACTTGGAACTTTGTGCTTGGTACTCTACCTTTTCCGGATCAAAATATCACGAAGCACAAGGCAATCAGATTTGGAATCGGCGAATCTGCGGATAGCCTCATTCTCTCATTCTCCCCACCCTTCAAGGTCAGGATTCGCCTTCATCTCTCATTCTCCCCAACCTTTAGGTTGGGGTTCAGTGCCGCCTCAAAACCCGGGAACCATTTTAATGGTTTCCCTCGAACGGCCATTCCATAACCTCTCGCCTTTAGATGCTCCTTTTCGAGCGAGTCTCCATTGAGAATTCGCAGATGGACCAGAGACGACATACGAGGAACTCCTCGCGTGAGAATTATTTTTTTAAACCATTAAAATGGTTCCCGGCAATATAGCGCCTTGGACCCCAACCTAAAGGTTGGGGTGAATGAGAGATGGACGTCTTTAGTTCTTTCCCGATGTTCCGATCGTGCGATTAAAGAAAGCAAAAGTGGCAGTGCTTTTAGATTCGCTTCGCGTGTTTGGCTCTCTGTTTTGCCAATGAAGCTGTGACTGACGGCCGGCAATACCATCAACTCGTACTTGACTCCTACTTGCTTCGCTTGTCAGCCATCTCTAACGTTTGCCTGGTCGGTACCACGACGTCGGTATCGCCAACTATTAGTAAAATCGGCGGGTCGGACACATCGAGATAAGAAATCGGACTTGCAGCAGCAAGTTGGTCGCCTTTGCACTGATTGGCAAAGCATCGCAGCAGACGCCATTCAGGCGCGTCACGTGTCTCACGTGACAATGTACTGAACGAATGATTTCTCCTTGGAGTGCGCCGGCCCGGCGGCCCTTTTCAAGTGCCTTCCCCTTCGCCACATTCGTTCTAAATCAAACATCGGAGCGCGCCAGCCCCCGCCACGCTGGGATCGATGCCATATGTTGCCGCGTTGCTGTTGACGTCTATGAGGACGATGCATTTTTCCGCGCCCGATTCACACCGGCAACCCAACCTTCTTGATGAGTTCAATGTAACGCGGATCAGTTTGCAGGCTATCGAAGTGCGGTTCGCATTTGAGGTACTGCAGCTCAAGGTCATGAACAGCATAAGCTTTCTCCAACAAAGTAAACGCTGCCTCCTTGTCGCCCAGGCCCGCGTATAGAACAGCTAACTCCGTGGGAGAGACATATTCCTTCGTCGTCTTTAGTTTCTCAAGAACAGCCAGCGCTTCGTTCCTCTTGCCAGCCTGTGCTAAAGCATAACCCAAAAAGCATTGATGGCTGGCTCTTGCTTCTATTTGTGTGCTTATCAGCTTTTGGTATTCCGTAATCGCCTCCTTATACATCCCCTTCCCATCATAAGCGTAAGCACGATAAACGAGCGCCGTGGGATTGTCCGGCGCTAGTTTCAGAACACTTTCAAACGTCTGTATCGCTTCGTCGTAGCGCCTCGCTACGTAGAAGGCAGCTCCCTCCCGAATTCGATGACGTAGATCTAACGGATCAAGTTCTTCTGCCCGTCGTACTTCTGGCAATGATTCTTCGGGGCGCCCCAACCGCCATAGAAGGCCGGCATAGCTGGAGTGAGCTTCGGCCAGGTTCGGGTTTAACTCAAAAGCCCGTTTGAACTCACGTTCGGCTCCGCTCCAGTCCCATTCGAACATCATGAGATCTGCTTGCGCGCGGTGTGCGTCGGCTAACTGCTCGTCTAACTCCACCGCTTTGTTTATCGCTGCCCGTGCCTTCGGCATGGCCACCTTCGGCTCCATGGTACCCATGCCCCCCAGGGTTCGGTAGGCATCTGAGATACCAACCCATGCGAGAGCAAATTTTGGATCAAGCGCGACCGCCTGATTGAAGTAATTCAAGGCGCTTGGGAGCGATTCATTTGACTTGCGACGGTAGTAAACGCCATTCAAATATAGTTGGTAGGCCTCAGGGTTAGTCGTCGATCGTTTGCTCAGTTGCTGCAGATCTGCACCCGTCAAACGTACTCGTAACCGCTCCGATATGGCTCCGGCAATTTCCTCCTGCACAGCTTGTACGTCAGTTAATTTTCGGGTGTACTGCTCTCCCCATAATTGAGTCTTGTCACTTGTATTGATCAATTCGGCCCTGACCTGTAGTTGATCACCACGTTCGATCACCCGACCACTCAGAATCGCTCCCACACCAAGAGTCTTGGCGACTTCCTGCGCGTCAAAATCTTTGCCCTTGTATTTAAATGCTGAAGACCTGGCGATGACTTTCAATTCGGGCAGTTGGGAAAGCTTATCGATCAGGCTCTCACTGATTCCATCAGACAGGTAGTCAGCGTTTGCGTCGCCACTTTCGTTCTTAAATGGTAAGACTGCGATTGAGGTGATTGCCTGCGAACGACTTCCAAAAAATTTGTAATAGCCGGCAGCCGCAGCAGCACCAACTACGATAAGTGCGGCTAGCAACAATGCGGCTAGCTTGTGACGCTTAATCTCTCCGGCAACGTATTCAGCACTCGAAACCGTGTGTGCAACATGAGCTTCAGTGGTTGATGGAGCGACTGTGTCGCTCTCCGTCGCGGGACCAGATCGCTTCGACTCGGCGTCAGGTGTGACGCTTCGTTCCAACTCAGCATCCAACTCAAGACGTTGCTTCAATCTCTTCAAGTCGACACTAAGGTCCCGCGCCAACTGAAATCGTTCTTCCCGTTCTTTCGTCAGCGCTTTCTCAACTATTCGCTCTAACTCGGCCGGCACATCCGAACGGTAGAGCAACAAAGATGGTGGCTCTTGATGAAGTATTGTTGCGATCACATCAGTTGACGTCGGACCTTCAAACGGCAAACGACCAGCCACCAGTTCGTACAACACCGTTCCCAGGCTCCAGATATCCGTCCGCCCATCGACCTCCAGGCCGCGAGCCTGCTCCGGCGACATGTAGCTGGCTGTGCCCATAACCACGCCGGGATCGGTCTTCAATACATGTGGGACGGTTGGTGCCTCGGGTGTTACTTCGGATGGAGAGGATTCAACAGCGAGTTTCGCCAGGCCGAAATCGAGCACTTTCACATAACCATCACGTCTCAACATTACATTTTCAGGTTTGATGTCGCGATGCACGATGCCCGCTTCGTGTGCAGCAGCGAGAGCCTCAGCAACCTGGATGACGATGGCTAGCGATTCCCTTAGCTCAAAGGGTTTACGCCTAAGTCGTTGGCGCAATGATTCACCCTCAACATACTCAGTGGCAATGAAGTGATGATCGTTTTGCTGGCCAATCTCGTGAATGGTCAGGATGTTAGGATGGTTCAGACTTGAAGCCGCGAAGGCTTCACGCTCGAAACGTGAGAGTCGAACTCTGTTTTCAGTGAATTCAAGAGGCAGGAGTTTGATTGCAACCTGACGGCGGAGGCGCGAGTCGTAGGCGAGGTAAACTTCTCCCATGCCGCCCTGTCCAAGCAGGGAGCGGATTTCGTAATGCCCAAACTGGGAATTAGCCGAAAGAGTCGTAATCGCTTTACCTGCGGTGCTCTGAGCGTAGCCATGTCGCGCGAGAAATCTATTGTACGACTCCGAGGGAAGTCAAGAACTGTGCTGCTCGACAGGGGCGCTCGAGGACCATCTCAGCAAGAAACGCGAAAGCAACTGTTCAATCGTTACCTTCGACGCAACTTCTTTATTGGGATACTCGTTGAGGTAATTACCGAAGGTGGCTTTCAGATCGAGTTTTCCATCTTGTACAAGTTGAGTGTGGCGACATTGTCTCTGTTTGCTTTGTGTCTTCGTGAATTTGTGGTTGAGCCCTGACTCAAGCTTTACGCATCCCGAGAGCAGGGATGGAATTCAAGCCTTAATCAGGCGAAGTCAACGCGAAAAGAGCATCAAGTTTAAGGCAGGCCAATGCGCCGCACTAATTCCTTAAATCTCGGTTCGGAGCGAAGGGGATCAAAAGCGGGATCGGAGTTGAGCCAGGCCGATGAGTCCTCACGGTTCTCGTACCCTTTCTCGAGCCATTCTATTGCCCGCTCTTTCTCACCGAGGGCTACGTAGACTTTTGCAAGCAGGAACGGTGAGACGTAACTCTGCTTTGCCTGCATTTCAAGACGCTCCGCAATTTTCTTTGCCTCAACCCGTCTGCCCATCATGGCGTAAGTATAAGCAGTCACGGCCGCCAGGTAAGAGTCCTCCGAATCGGGCTCATCGATCACCCTTAGGGCTTCTTCATGACTTCCCGTTAGTGAGTAGATCCCCGCGAGAAATGAACGGGCGAACGTGTTCTGCGGATCCGTTGACAGTGCCCTTTTAAATTGCTCAATCGCGCGGTCGTATTGTCGCGAAACGTAATAGGGCAGACCTATCTCCCAATTGATAACTGTTGATAGGGGATCTAACTCGAGTGCACGCCTGAGCTCAACAAGTGCTTCATCGGCT
>DATIBX010000258.1:0-6341 GCA_035457105.1 Pyrinomonadaceae bacterium | reverse complement strand
TACGTCATGATCAAGTCTGTAGCGATGGCCATCCGCGGTCCCGTGGTTGGCTGGGGCAAACTGGAGCGAAAGGCCACAGCTGAAGCTCGCCCGTAAATCCCACTCCAGAGCGTTGGAAATTGATCGTTGTGATGGTGTGCCCATCTCTTGAGAAGATAAGAGGCAACCTTTGCGGACTGCCTACCGTTCCAACGATCTCCGATAACGCGGTCTGAATTCAAAGAGAATGAGACTAAGCAAGAGTTGTCCACATATATAGAAAAGCGCCATGGTCGCAAGGTTTGGATTGCCTACGCGTTACTTTTCCTCGTCGCTCTCGGGTTTCGGCTGTTTGTAGCTCTACGTCTTCCCAATGACACACCTGGCGACGGGATCATCTACGCGCAGATGGCTCGTAACATACTCGAACAACATGTCTATTCTCACGAAACTCAGGCGCCATTCATTCCTTCGATCATCCGGCTCCCGGGCTATCCGCTATTCTTAGCTGGTGTATACGCTTTATTTGGTCACGCTAATAACACCGCAGTGCGTGTTTTGCAGGCATTACTCGACACGATTACAGCGTCTCTCATTGCCCTGCTAGCTTACCTTTGGACCACTGATCAGCTGTTGAAACATCGGGCAGCGATCGGCGCCTTCGTGCTGGCATCTCTATGTCCCTTTACGACGATCTATGTGGCGACAATTCTTACTGAAGTGCCGACAAACTTGTTTATTGTGTTACTTGCGCTGCTGGTGACGATGGCGTTGCGTGCGCAGTCTAGCTGGCGAGCACGCGTGGCCTGGGCCATTGCCGGCTTAGTGGTCGGATTAGCAGTTTTGTTCCGTCCGGATAGTGGACTGCTGGCAGCTGCTGCCGGGATCACGATTCTGCTCAGTGCTTTTGCCACTTACAGGCAGGGCCAAACCTGGAAGAAACGATTCGTTCAGTCAGTTATCTCGGCTGCGATTTTCTCCGTTGCCTTTTGTTTGGTGCTGGTGCCATGGACCATCCGTAATCGCAGAGTGTTTGGTGTATTTCAACCGCTCGCGCCGATGCACGCCGAAATGCCAGGAGAGTTTGTGCCGCGCGGATATTTGATGTGGGTAAGATCGTGGCTCGACGACGGCCGATATATTGGACCAGCCCTCTGGAATCTCGACAACAAACAGATCAAGATCGAGACAATTCCTGCTACAGCTTTTGATTCACCCGAAGAGAAAGCCCGTGTAGCAGAGTTGTTTGCGAAATATAACAAGACAGAAAATCAGGCCGTCGCGGACACATCTAATTCAGCACCGCAGACCTCGCCATCTCCTACATCTGATGAGGATGAGAGTTCAGATTCGGAAGACAGTGACGATGAAACTGACGAGCCGGCTGAAGAGCCGGACGATAGTGATGTAGAGATGACACCGGAGATCGATGCGGGATTCGCTCAAATCGCACGCGAGCGAATTGCACGCCACCCGATGCGCTATTACTTAGCTCTTCCAGCTAAGCGTGCGATTGCACTTTGGTTTGATACTCACTCACAGTACTGGCCGTTTGAGGGAGACTTGCTGCCACTTAAAGATTTGGACTACGACATACACCAACATTGGTGGTTACCATTATTCGTTGGTCTAACCTGGTTTTTCACGATCCTCGGCGTTGTCGGTGGATGGTTCATGTGGCGGTCGCGCATGTTTCAAGCGCGACTACTACTTGTTTTTGCATCCTTAGTAATATTTTTGCGGCTTGGATTTCTTTCAACAATGGAGAACCCGGAGCCGCGATATACGGTCGAGTTCTTTCCTTTGCTGGCGATACTTGGTGGTATCGCTCTGGCCCATTTGTTGAGACGTCGTCGGAGTCTTGAACAGACTGTCGAATCTTAAGGATTCGGCGTCGGCACTGGTGATGGTTTCTCTACTTGTTCTGACGGAGGAATAGTCGCCGGATTTGGTTGATCTGGTGATGAATGCAAATGAATTGCTTTCCACGCAGTACCAACGCGCTTGAATACAAGGGTCATTCGACCGGAAGCAGTTTCGGGCGTTCCTTTGTACGTCTGAGTTTGTGTCCACTGACAACTGACTAGTGCGGCATCGCGGCCCAACATCGTCACGGCGAGATCGCGAACGTCGAGCTTGACATCTTTGATCTCGGGATATGAACTCTCTCGATTCTTCTTAACCTGGTCCCAACCCTTTGTGACTGTTCCGTTGTAGTTGAATAGACTTAGTTTTGGCGAGTTCCAATAAGCATTCGTCACTTCTGCGACACTCGCATGACGGATTCCGTTCAATAGACCATTAAAAGCAGCGAGCACACCTTCGGAACCGGGTGCTTGTTGTGCGGTAACTACAGGTTTCTTCGCCACAGTTTTTGGACCCGTAGTACTGGTTTTCGGCTGTTCGATATCAGTCGATGGTTGGGTTGCAGGTTTTGGTGCGGGCGTGCCGCTGGTTCTGGGCCGCGCTGTGGATGAGTTAGTATTTTGACTAAAAGCCAGAGTCCCATTCAAAAAGATAACAGCTAGTACAAACAGAATTTTCTTCATTTAGGTTTACTCCTGACTGGAATGCGGATTGATACTTCTATTACCTGTTGTGATTGATTCCTGTCGGGTGATTAAGAGTTCCAGGGAATGCCACTGCGTAAACGTTCAGCGGATCGATCGCGACCCAGCACAGCAAAAATCTCAAACATTGATGGACCAACTGATTGTCCTGTCAACATTGTGCGTGACCCATTGATGAGTAGACCAGCCTTCACACCTGCTTCTTCCGCGAACTCTCGTAGAGCAGCTTCAGCGGTCTCAGAATTAAAAGGTTCAACGGCCTCTAACTTTTTAGCGAGGCCGATTAGTAATTCTCGAAGTCCCGGTTCCGTCCTCAGATTCTTATTAACGGCAGCCTCGTCAAAATCAAAGTCGTCTGAGAAATAGGCCCGTCCTTGTTCAGAAAAATCTTTTAAGGTGAAGAATCGCTGCCTGATCAGATCGACTGTTTTGACCAGCCATTCGCGATCATCATCATCGTACTCTTCGCGCCAGAGTTTATTCGATCGTAATTCATTTTTAACCATTGGAATGAGCTCGTCTACAGGCATAGTGCGAATGTACTCAGCGTTCATCCAAAGCGCCTTGTCGTCGGTCCAATGTTGCGGGTCATTTTCATGGAAGTTAAAAACTGCATTGGCCCGGCCAATATCTTCAAGAGAAAAGTTTTGCACCAATTCCTCCTTACTCAAAATCTCTTTGCCTTCAGGTGGCGACCAGCCTAGCAAAGCCAGGAAGTTTCGAAACGCAGCCGGCACAAAGCCACGATCGCGGTAGGTGGTAAGCGAGACAACTTCACCGTGTTTTCGCTTTGACAACTTTCCCCTGTTGGGCGCCAGAATTAGTGGCAGATGGGCAAACTGAGGAACTTCAGCGTCCAGCGCTTCATAGATCAGCACCTGCTTATGAGTATTGGTTAGATGATCCTGGCCTCGGATTACATGAGTGATGCCCATTTCAATATCATCAATCACTACCGATAAATTGTAGAGTGGACTTCCCTCCGATCTTAGCAACACCAGATCTTCGATCTCTGAGTAACTCCGCTCCTGTGGTCCATAGACAATGTCATTAAATTTTGTCTTCCCATCGGTTGCGACTTTCAATCGTATCGCAAAAGGTTCACCTGCTGCGGCGCGACGGTCCGACTCTTCTTTTGCAAGATCTCGATAGGGATTGCTCCGCTGATCTAATCCTACAATAGCCTGTGCTCGAGCGCGCTCGGCAATACCTTCTTTGACGTGCTTGTCATCCCGTTGCTCTTTGGGGGTAAAGTCTCGATAGGCTTTGCCCTGGTCAACCAGCCGGAGGGCGGCGGCACGATGGAGTCTAGCATTGGCGGATTGAAAGACGAGATCTTCGTCGTAATCCAAGCCGAGCCATTCGAGACCTTCGATGATCGAGCGCGTTGACTCATCGGTTGACCGCTCCAAGTCGGTGTCTTCGATCCGCAATAGAAATTTACCACCGACCTTCCTGGCATAGAGCCAGTTAAAAAGGGCGGATCGTGCGGCGCCGATGTGCAGGTAACCCGTCGGTGATGGAGCAAAGCGCACTCGGACAGTCATAGTTGAATGTTGACGATAAGGTAGCGCAGGCGCAAGACAAAAATTAACGAGTGACAAAAGACCAGGGTTAACAAGCTCTATGCCTGTTCTAGTCGTTTGTCACTCGTCACACATTCTGGCGGAGATGACAGGATTCGAACCTGTGAAGGGCTTTTGACCCTTAACGGTTTAGCAAACCGCCGCCTTCAGCCACTCGGCCACATCTCCATGCCCTGTTCAGGCGGAAACCAATTCTAATCGGCATAAACAGATTGTCAAGGCATGAGATGAATGGTCTTTGAGCTTTGGACTTTGATCTTTGTCCGTGTTGTAGCTTTCGAGTTTAAGTGGAAGGGCTTAGAATTCTCGCGTGTCCCGTTCTCGCATTACCAGGCGACAGTTTTTGAGTGGAGTCGCCGCGACTCCGTTGCTGGCCATTGCGGCAACATCTACTTATGCACGACTTATAGAGCCCTATAATTATCTAATTTCGGAAAACGACATTTTTATCCCGCAGTTGCCCGAGCGTTTTGAGGGGTTCCGCATAACGCAGCTAACTGACATCCATCACAGTCGCATACTGGGAATTGATCAGGTACTCAGAGTAGTAAGCCTCGCCCTCGACACCAGGCCAGATATGTTTGTACTGACTGGCGATTACACCACCGCGTATCGGAAATACATCGAACCTTGTGCTGAAGCTCTTTCGTCGCTAACTGCGCCCGAAGGCGTTTGGGCCGTGCTCGGAAATCACGATCATTACACAGACCCGGAACTAACGGCTCGCGCGCTGCAAGGACGACACATAAATGTCATGTCGAACGTCAACACGACCATCTCGAAGGGGCCAGACAAATTGCAGCTGGCCGGTATTGATGATTGGACCTGGGGCGCGACGAATTGGCAGCGAGCTTTTGCGGGACTCGAGTCGAAGTTGCCAACGGTTTTACTTTCTCATCAGCCTTCAGTGCTCGACCTTGAGCGGTCGCATCAAGTCTCGCTCATCATCAGCGGTCACACTCATGGTGGCCAGATTGATCTTCCGCTCATCGGAGCGCCGGCTCGTTTCGCCACCAAAGACTTACGCTATGCTCAAGGTTTGTTTAGACAAGGAAATACACAGTTATATGTGTCGAGCGGAACAGGCGTAATAGGTTTGCCGATCAGGTTGGGGGTGCGACCCGAGATTGCGGTGCTGCGTTTGCGCCAGGCCCGCGATTAGTATTTGTCAAACTACCGATCCGTATGCTTTTTGAAGTGGCTGCGGAGCTTGTGGTCCAATTAGTAGTTTTTCCAGCCGGATCTTTTCGACATTCATTTCAGGATTACTAGCCAGCCATACTCGCACTTCACGGAAAATCTGCGCGGCATACGCATCAGCAGGTTCACACAAACGATAGTGCATCCATTTTCCTTCTCGACGAGGCGATACCAATCCAGCGCGTCGCAAGTAGGCAAGGTGACGGCTGACTTTAGGCTGACTGGTGTTCAAGACCTCTACCAGGGAGCAGACGCAAACCTCACCGTCAGCAACCAGGTTGATTAGTCGCAATCGAGTGCGGTCAGCCAGGGCGCGGAACAGCAACTCAAAATCGTATTGCTTTTTGATCATCTCAAATATTGACCAGCTCGAGTCAATCATTTGTACGAACGGTTCGAGTTTCGAGTTCCTGTCAGAAGCTAATCGGTGCCAACCGTTAGGCTGCGGCGTTCGAGAAGCACTGTATCTTTCCAATCTCGATCGAGTCTCGCGATCTTAATCCGGCGACCAACTTCCCGAAAGCCGCATTTGAGATGCAGTCGAATGCTGCGCTCATTCTCTGCAAAAATCCCAGCCTGGAGCGTCCAGAGACCATTTTGTTCAGATTCGGCAATAAGAGCCTGCAGCAAAAGCGAGCCGCAACCTTTGCCCCGAAATGCGGTATCGATGTAGACGCTCACTTCGGCCACACCTGAATAGACTTTCCGACTTGATACAGGCGAAAGCGCGGCCCACCCCTGGATTTGACCCTCGTAGGTTGCTACCAATCTGGCGAAGGTGAGGTGGGATGCATTCCAATGATCCCAGGAGGGAACATTGGATTCAAAAGTTGCTTGTTTCGTCTCTATCCCTGCGCGGTAGATTTCGGCGATTCGATCCCAATCACCGGCTTGCATTGTTGAAACTGTGATTTGCATTTTAGTTTGGTCGATCATTGGATAATTATGATGTGACACTTGAGAATTGTTAACTGGATTGCCTGGAGCTTGGTCCCCAATCCAAATC
>DATIBX010000257.1:0-22556 GCA_035457105.1 Pyrinomonadaceae bacterium | reverse complement strand
TGAGAGCTGATTCCAGCGCGCAGGAGAGGAATCGTGGTCTAAAACGTATCTAAAATAATCGGCGCTGGTATTGAAGCCATAGGCGCGATCGGCCGGTGGATCGGTGTATCCGAGTCTGTCGACAATAGCAATGGCTCGCTCTCTGAGCGCCTCAGACGACTTCTCAAACGGGACCCGGCGATGTAGATCAACTTTCCCGGACAACCAGATGATCAATACGAAGCCGACAAGGATTGAGGCCAAACAAGCCAGGGCGACACCGGGGCGCAGCACGCCTTCTTTGGGCGTTGCCGCCACCATCTCGGGCGAAGGTGTTTCGCCCGCTGCTAACGCCGCGGCGAGTGGGTCGCCGCCGGGCAATGCGGCCGCGACCTGAAGTGCTGAAACAGGCCGCTTGTCGGGATCCTTTTCAAGGCAGCGCAGGATCACACGCTCGACGAGCGGATCAATGTTCTGCACCAGAGATGATGGAGTCGTAGGCGTCGTGTCACTCCGGCGCAAATCCAGCAGTTGACCAATCGTCGGCGCATCAAAAGCTTTCTTGCCCGTGAACACTTCATAAAGGACCAGACCGAGAGAGTAGATGTCGCTGCGAATAGTGACATTCTTCCCTTCGAGTTGCTCCGGCGCCATGTAGGCGGGTGTTCCCGCCGCGATTTCGTCGTCGCGAAATTCGTCCGCCAAACCAGCGAGCCCAAAATCGGTGATGAGTGCATTGCCTTGCTCATCAATCATCACGTTTGAAGGTTTTAAATCGCGATGCAAAACTGCGCTTTCATGAGCGGCGGCGAGTCCCGCGCAAATCTGCCGCGCAATCTGAACTGCTTTGTCCGAAGGCAGGCGACCGATGCGACGCAACAACGAAGAGAGTTCCTCGCCTTTGATGTACTCCATCGAGAGGAAATGATGGCCATCAATTTCCCCGATGTCGTAAACACGGCAGACGTTCTTGTGCGAGACCTGTCTGGCGACGCGCACTTCGCGATGAAACCGCGCCAGCACCGCACCATCAAAGAATTTGGCCGGAAGAAATTTGAGCGCGACGGGCTGACTCAGTTTCAGATCATCCGCGCGATAGACTTCACCCATCCCGCCTTTGCCAAGGAGTCCAACGATACGATAGCGGTCAGCCAAAATCGTTCCCGCCACGAAACGTGCGTTGTCGATTGAGTCGAACGACGTCGATGACCGCGATTCCTTTTCGCGGTGTTTGATGACTAGATGTTCTCTCGATCCGAAGCGACGGGTCGCGTCGTCAAAAGAGAGACGGCAAGACGGGCATGATGAGGAGTTCGGAGGCACCTGCTTGTGACAAGAGGGGCAGTTCATTGCGGCGGATTGTATAGCAAAAGGCCAGCGCTAAACAGATTTAGCACATGCCAAATCTGTTTCGCGTTATGGGACCAAAGCACACTGCCCGACTCTGCTTTATCCCTGTGGAGCAAGACATTGACAGAAGCAAAGTCGCCAGTGACAATCATCATTCAAGACACGAACGCCTTAAGTGAGCGTTATGATCAAGGTTTACGCGCTCATCCTGATAGCTTTTCTGACCTGCAATGCGTCCGGCGGTGTCGCGAGTCGTTCAAACTCTCCTGATAACACTTCTTTTCTCACCACTAACGATCAGCCAGCACAACAGGACCCACAATGTGAAAAGCCTAAGGAAGATTACTTAGAGATTGAAAACACCCGTGTGCGTTATGTCGAGGCTGGCTCCGGGCCGGTAGTTGTGATGATCCACGGCAACGCCGGGAGTGTCGATGATTTCGATTTCAAAAGTTTGGGTCTCTTGTGTCGCGATCACAGGGTGGTTGCCGTTGATAGACCTGGCCACGGTAAGAGCGATCGGCCCAATGGCACAGCCGCAACGTTACAGTATCAAACGCGGTTGTTGCATGAGACGCTCGCGCATCTCGGTGTCACGCGCCCGGTACTCGTAGGTCATTCCTGGGGAGGCGCTCTGACACTCTCCTATGCCGTAGAGTACCCGCAGGAGGTTTTGGCAATCATACTTCTCGCGCCGGCTGCCTACCCGGATGAAGGGGAAGATCAATTTCTTCGCGTAGTGCTCGAAACGCCGGTTATTGGCGACGTTAGTCTGACGGTTGGGAGACTAGTCTTCGGGAAGCGAATCTTGAAGAAAGAACTGGAGCGAGCTTTCTATCCGGACACTGTCACCAACGAGTATCTGCGCCACGCCTCTTCTTTGTGGCTTCACCATAAACAGTTGCGAGCTTATTTCGAAGATGAGTTTAGTTTGAACAAAGACCTCGAGAGGATAAGCAAGCACTATCCTGATATCCGTATTCCCGTCATAATTGTGACTGGCGATCACGATAAGATCGTGTCAGCTAAACACAATGCGTATCGGCTGAAGGGCTCAATCGCTCAATCGCAGTTGATCGAACTAAAGAACACTGGGCATCAAGTTCCTCAGACGCATCCTGAAAGCATCTACAATGCCTTAAGCTTAACGTCGAATTCTTCGTCACAGTGACGCTCATCCGGCTCCGCGGCGCCGAGTAGCTTGCTAATACCAAAAAGTATGACTTAGCACGTCGGTGGCCTTCCTCCTGGCGCTGTAAACTTTCAGGGATATATGGCCGAACTATGGCTGTGTGACTTGGCCGCAACCGTGGTTCGCACCCTGGCACCAGCCAACAGAGTTGCGCCTTTCTCTATGTCGCACGTGACGCGGAATGTAGGTGAGCAACTCTGCGATTATTCGAGTTGGACCATAGGGTCCATCCATCGAATAGATATTTAAAATGGAGTGAAGTTCGCTTTCACGCCGTCTTCGCTAAACGTGAACTGCTAATTACGTGAGGCTGTGAAGTTCAGTTGAACACGACGTATAGCCGGTAAACCTCGCACACCATTAGTCAACTAACGTCGGCTCACTTTCGCAGCAACCAATGCCGCAAGCAGGGATATTGAAAGTGCCCTATTTGAATCCGGGTTGGTCCGTAATCAGCACAACATCACTGGTACGACCACCGCGGGCAACGGCAAGATTTTTGCCGTCGTGTGACCAATCGTAAGTGAAAATACGGTCAGACTTGAAGTCAGTGATCTGTCTAGGTGGGCTCCCATCAAGCGGTTGACTCCAAATGTTAGAACGCGAAGGTAGATGAGTATAGGTCAGCGCCTGCCCGTCAGGAGCCCAACGAATCGCCTGGCCAAAAGGGGTGGGAAAATCAAAGATCTTCGTCGGCGGCCCTCCCTCGTATGGAATAATCGCAACCCGTCTTTTTAAAGTCTCCGGGTCGTCGTAGGCGTAAGCGATCTGCCCATCTTTACGCGAGAGCCCTAACAGTGCTGAATAGTAATCGGTTAACTTCACAGGATTACCCCCATCGATCGGCACCTTCCATAATGTCGGATGTGTCCTTTCAGATGATGAGTAGATGACCCATTGATTATCAGGTGTGTATTGTGGGCTAAGGTCGTCGCTGCCGTGGGTTAATTGTTTTTTATTACCGCCATCAATATCCATCCTCCAGATATTGCGAGCGCCCATGCGGTTGGAAACGTAAATAATGTAACGACCATCACGCGAGACTGTCGGCACGCTATTGCGGCCGGAGTCAAATGTAAGTTGTTTGTTTTCTGTCCCATCCTTGTTCATGATCCAGATCTCCTGGTAACCACTTCCTCTGGACGCATGAACTATTCTTCCGTCGGGTGTCCAGGAGATGCCACCTGTTCCAGCAACCCTATTAGTCGTGATTCTTGAAGCGCGGTTGCTATCGCCATCCGGGGCCATCCAGATATCCGAAACTCGTTCAAACTGTATGGTCACCAAAGAGGAAGAGTCAGCAGTGAGACTCACGTTCAGGTAATCATTCAAGTCATTGGTAATGCGTCTCACCTTGCCCGAAGGATATGACACGAACCAGATCTGCGAATTTGATTCCGGTTCTTCGGCAGCGATGAGGACCAAACCACTGCCGTCTCGCATCCAGCAACTAGGTCCCATGGCGGACCACTGCTGAGAGGTGATCTGCCGTTCGACTCCGTCTTTCAGTCGAACTTCCCTCAGGTTTCCATAAGGAGAGTCGGGAGTGGAACTCCTGATTGAAAAAACAATGGTCTCTCCGTTCGGAGACCAGGCCGGCGCTATAAGAAAGGCGTCTTCCAGCTTATGTCTCGCCAGTATTTGCTCTTCTACTCCATCTGCATTCGCTACGATAAGTAATCTTTCCCTTTGAGGGGGAACACCACGCATGAAGGCCATTCGTTTTCCGTCGGGAGAGAAAGTGACGGCTGTATCTATGTTATTCAACAGCTTCTTCGCGGACCCTCCGAGGACCGGTACTTCATAGAGCGAACCCAAGCTTAAGAAGTAGATCCAATTGCCGTCAGGAGAAAAGGTCAATCCCGAAAACCCATCCTTGTTCGAGGGCACTATCTCTTGATCACTGCCCGTGGGAATATGTCTGAGCCAAAGACTCTGCTCTCCTGCGTTATCCATCGCATGCACCAGGAACTTACCATCCGGGGAGATTGCGGCATCGTTTGCCTTGCCGGTGGTTGTGAGGCGGGCCATTTTAAACCTGGAGAACGGCTCGAAGGCTTTGGTAGCACTCGTAGTTCCAAAGTATCTGAGGCCCAGCGAAACTCCGGCTACCGCAATGACGAGCGCTGAAAGGCCCAATATGACACTGCGCTTTTTCCATGTGGCGGGGTTCTGGAGATAGGCGATACTCATCGGACGCACGGTCTCGATCTCTGCCGGTGACGTTTCCTCTTCTTCGTGCGTCACGACATGCACCCTGGTGCGTCTCCCCACGATCAGGTCGGTACTCTCACCCATCACTTCCACCGCCCCTGCAAACCGATAGCCTCGTCGCGGCACTGTCTCAATGTACGACTTGCCATCCGCTGTTGAGCCCAATGTTTTGCGCAGAAGAGACACGCTAGACGACAGGTTGCTTTCCTCGACAAAAGTACCGGGCCACACCGTCTCCATCAGTTCAGCTTTCTCAACGATGTGCCCGCTGCGCTCAACGAGTGCCAGCAACGTGTCAAAGAGCTTCGGCGAGAGCATCACCGGTTGGCCGTCACGGAGCAAAACACGCTCCGACGCGTCGACGTGAAAAGGCCCGAACTCATAAAAACGCTTTATTTCGTCGCTTTTGCTCACGTTAGAACTGGCCAGGAAATTTCCGAGAACTTCCCAAGGGTTTCCTCAAGACTTGGCGGTCCACCTCTCGCATGATGGGTGCTCATTAACAACAGCACGCCGCGGTAGTTGAGGTGCGGATGCCGAAACAACGGGCCGAATTGTACGCGGCGCTCTTAGGCCAGACAAGGGCAATGAGTCCTGCGAGGAAAATCTAAGTCGGAGTTCGGAGAAGGAATGAAGAAAACAAAGACAACTGAAATCACCTTCGAAACCGATGAGTTATTCATTATCAAAAGGCGGGATGAATCGACCCGTATTCGATGCGAGACGTGTGGCGCTCTTGTTCAGATGGTCTCTATCGCTGAAGCGGCCAGCATAACCCATGTAAACGAGTTGGCGATCTATGAACAGGTTAAGGCTCTTCTTCTCCACTCGACGGTAACAACCGAAGGGCAGGTTCTTATCTGCCTCAACTCCTTACTCACTTAACGATGAAAGCATGAAAGGACAAACGCAATGAACACCAAGAGAACTTTTGTAACGCTACTCACGTTAGCGATTGTCGCTCTGATTGGACTAGGCGGCTCACAATTTAACGTTCGAGGTGATGAATCTAGTCCTCATCACGAATTGGTGGGGACCTGGGAAGTGACCGTCATGGCATCAGGAGCAGATCCCGTCATCGACTATGCAACCATGACCGAGGGCGGAGGCCTGGTCGGCACCGATCCAGATCCTAATGTAAGCACGGGCATTGGGACGTGGGAGAAAATTGGGCCCAACCGCTTCGGCGTCACGTTCGTTCATTTCCTGAGCGATCAGGGGGCTCCCCTGGGCACATTGAAGGTCCGTGCCGAGATAACCTTAGATTCAAAAACGGATACATTCAGCGGCCCGTTTCGGACCGACGTGGTAATTGGTGGGAACGTTGTTCAGTCCATTTGTGGCACTGTGCAGGCCAGGCGTGTGGAAGTCGAGGCACTGCAAGCGTGTCCGTAGTTTTCGATCAGATTTGATCATGAATGAGTTGGGCCATGCCGCTCATGTGCCGTTTCAAGGGCGGCAGGGTCGTGATATCCCGTTTCTCAAGTGTGGCGATGGTATTGCAGGTTAAGTAGGGGAAGATGTAATCAGACTACTCATGCGTCATAGTCCACGGATGCGCACCCACATCTCTCCCTACCATCGTCATCGTTTCCCTGCAGAGATCATAGGTTTTCCGTTTAGTTAGATTTCCGCTTCGCGCTGAGCTTTCGCGATTTCGAAAGAAATGTTAGCTAAATCCCCCTCCCAACATCTTCGCAAACACATTGAGAGCAACCTGCTCACCGCTGAACGAATCATGACGGTCTAGCCTGTCAAAAATAGACATTTACACTTAGAACGCCTCAGAATTAGAATGGCAGAGCGCAAGGACCCGCCTCAAAAGTTCGCGCAGTATCTTTGATGTCGGTTTCCCCGCGTCCACTAAGACCGGACTCCTTTCAAAGAAATTAACTCGATACTGCCCTGGGAAACTTCGTGAGAATATCGAGGAACCCTTGAAGGTCCGGCGACTCTTTTAACTTGCTGCATCGATTGGATTTAATCCTCTGCGGGATTTCTGGTGCCGATTATTACAGCACCTCCAAGTCGCAATAGCTCATTCTACAACCAGACTCTAACCCAGGAAGGGTCTGACCCACTGCACGCCTTCCGTTCGGAGAAACCTTTAATGCCTTGCTACATTCGGCCTTCGGTTCGTTCTTATCGTCGGCGAGATCAGCGAGGGCATCGTTTCATCCTTCGACCCCTGACCCTACTCTTAGGCTTATTGATTCTCGCGGTACTCTCCTCAGTGTTGGCGGACGCGCGAATCGAGAGGTTTCTGCACAAAGAAACTGCGAGTCGCCGTCCTACTACCTTTGCCAGAACCATAACGAAGAATTTGCCCGGAAGTAGTGCACTATTCGAGGCGGACGCAGGCGAGCCTTTCCTCAATCAACAATTGTCATTCCTGCTTAAACCGCAGAACAGTGCCTATGGATTTCTCACGATTGGACAGAACAGTATTAACCGTCAGGTCAATTCAGAAGGCACAGGCCAGGAAGGGCCCTCCGCTTCGGAATCGACAGCCCAAGTCCGACGAGATGAGAACAAGCTCAGCCGTAAGCCGAGAGAAGAGCGTCTAGTGAAAGCTAACTCATTTAACGGCGATCTTCGTGATCTTCCATATCGAAGACCTGTGAAGCGTGAACGTCCCGAACGAGAGGGACCCGAGCCTAATCCAACGTTCTATCCAGGGACTTCCGGGACTAGAGTCACGACTGATTCCACAACCCCTGCCGGACCTGCGATAAGCGCACCCGCGCCCGCGCCAGGCGCGAGCTTTGATGGTCTCGATTTCGCCAACTGGGGTGCAGGCCATCCACCCGATACAAATGGCGATGTTGGCCCAACTTACTACATCCAGACAGTGAACACCTCTATCGGGATCTTCAGAAAAAGCGATGGTGTGAGGGTGGCTGCGTTCACCTTCGACACCCTCATGAGCCAGGGCAACTTTGGCAACTTGTGCGACACAAACAACTTTGGTGACCCGGTTGTTCTCTACGACAGTTTTGAGGATCGTTGGATCATCTCAGACTTCGCGTTCAGCCTCGATGGCGCCGGCAATGTCCTCAATCCACCTGGTGCCTTCCAATGCATTGCAGCTTCTAAAACCGGAGATCCGGTTTCGGGCGGTTGGAACTTCTATTCGATCAACACCTCCGGTGGTCTTGGCGATTACCCGAAGTTCGGCATCTGGCCAGACGGCCTGTATATGTCGGTCAATATGTTTGACTACGCTGCCAGTGGGTCTTTTCAAAATCCGCGGGTGTATGCATTCAACAAAGCCCAGATGTACGCGGGTTCCCCGAGCGTACAATCAGTTTCTTTCGACGCTCCGCCGTCCGACTTCACGCTTCTTCCCAGCAACGCCAGACTACAAACCGGTACGCCACCACCGGGAAGCCCAAACTATTTTGTATCAACCTGGCAATTCCTAAACGGCTTAAGTGTCTACAAATTTCACGTAGACTGGGAGCGAATTTCATTATCTACGTTCAGCGGGCCTGATGTTCCTCTGTCCGCAACGAGTTGGCCAAACGCAAGCGTGCCGAATGCGCCATCGTTGGGAGGGAACAGCCTAGACGTTCTCCAGATCAGGGCCATGATGCAGAACCAGTACAGCAACATCGGCGGAGCGGAATCGCTATGGACCAGCCACACTGTGCGGAGAGGAAATACCAGCGGATTTGCTGCACCACGCTGGTATCAGGTTGATGTAACCGGTGGCACCGTGGCTGCGAACATACCGCAGGCTGCAACGTGGGATCCTGATGGCGCCAATGTCATCTATCGATTCATGCCCAGCCTGGCCATTGATCGGATGGGTGATATGGCCCTTGGCTATAGCACCTCCAGTAGTACCACCAAGCCTGCGATCAAATACGCCGGACGTCTAGCAGGGGATCCGATAAATACACTGGGCCAAACCGAGCAGGTTTTGATTCAGGGCACTGGTACTCAAACGGGAAATTGCGGCGGATCACCATGTATTAGATGGGGTGACTACAGTGCAATGTCATTAGATCCAAACGGATGTAGCTTTTGGTATACAAACGAATATTACGGCGTCGATGGATTGAACGATCTCACACGTATTGGATCATTCGGGTTTCCGCAGTGTACTCCCGTAGTTGCCGTCGGCACTGTTTCAGGAACAGTGACTGACAGCGTAACAACCCTTCCCATCAATGGTGCAAAAGTAAAACTAGGTAGCCGAACGACGACCACCAATGCGCTCGGTAATTACAGCTTCACCAATTTGCCGCCGGGTAACTACTCAGTCATCACCGCCAGCTCCGATGGGTACGGCTCGAGCACGGCAACGAGCATAGTGGTGACCGGCGGCGCGACCACGACACAGAATTTCACGTTAACGGCCGCACCGCTATCCGCTTGTTTCGCGGGTACGTCGCAGGCCGATTTTCAAAAAGGCGTTGCAACCGAGGTCGATGTCACATCGAGTCCCGGCGACATTACGCTGTTTGCTCCAGCGAATGTGGACCAGCAGAATCAAACGGTAACGACGAGTGGCTTCGGCTTCACAAGTACTAGTTGGGCTGGTCAAACGTTCACCGCAGGTGTTACTGGTACTCTATCAAGGCTTGATCTCGATCTTTTCTGCAGCGGGTGCACCGGCACAACGCCAAATCTCACGGTCGCGATTCGCGCAGCGTCTGGCAACCCAGCGGTGCCGACCGGGCCTGACCTTGCCGTTGCAACTATCCCAGGATTTAGTAGCGGTTCAGGCGGTTATTTCTCCGCAAACTTCGGTACGCCTACAACACTGACCGCTGGGTCTAAATACGCGGTAATCATTCGCGCAATGTCGGATCCTTCAGTTGGAAGCTACGCGTATGTCTGTAGCTGCAGCTCTCCGAACAGCAACCCGTATTCGTCCGGGCAGCGAGTAACCTCGACTAACAGCGGTTCGACATGGTCGGCAGACAGCGTAGCCGGCGGCAGAGATCTCGGATTCATCGCCTACATGAAGACTGGGTTTGCATCATCTGGTAATTTCATCTCTGGAGCGCAAGATGCAAACCCGCCAGCTGACCTGGTTACCCATTGGACCACGTTATCGTGGAATGCAATAACTCCCGCGAACACCGCCATCAAGTTTCAAGGATCCGGAAGCAACAACCTCGACGGGCCCTTCAACTTCGTTGGCCCAGACGGCACTGCCGCCACCTTCTTTACTAACAATGGTGCTTCACTCGCACAGTTCAACGGGTTCCGCTATCTGAAGTACAAAGCCTACTTGAGTACAACCCTGAACACAGCAACACCAACGCTGAACGATGTGACGGTCTGCTTTAGCGATGGTACGCCGACCATCACGGCGGCTCCGCCACTGTTAAGACAGCAGGGCGCTAATGCGACCTCACAGATAGCAACGGTCAGTGATCCGTTTCAACCTGCCAATACGCTGGTTGTGACTGCTACCGCCTTGACTGGCGCCGGAGTCAGTATCAATAACATCAATGTTGACGCTGCCGGCAATGTTACTGCGAACGTGGCGGCGAATTGTGTAGCGACGAGTTCGACCTTTACGCTCACCGTCACAAACAATGACGCTGCGACTGCAACGGCTACCTTAATCGTAAATGTTACGCCTTCTGTGATACCAACGATCACGCCGAGTGGGCCAACGACATTTTGTCAGGGTGGTAGCGTCACGCTGACTTCTAGCAGCGCAACCGGGAATCAATGGTACCTGAACGGTAATCCAATCGGCGGCGCCACAAATCAGCAATTCGTCGCCAATGCAACGGGGAATTACAGTGTTTCAGTCACGCAACTTGGTTGCGTAATTTCATCTGTGGCGACTCCTGTAACGGTGAATCCCGTTCCTTCAACACCGTCGATCACGCCGGGTGGCTCAACAACATTTTGTCAGGGTGGTAGCGTCACCCTCACTTCGAGTAGCGCAAGTGGGAATCAGTGGTATCTGAACGGCAATCCAATCGGCGGCGCGACTAATCAACAATTCGTCGCTACTGCTACAGGTAACTACACCACGATCGTCACGAATGGAGGCTGTAGCAGTTCAGCTTCGGCCGCGACGGTGGTTACGGTAAACCCGACGCCGCCAACGCCAACGATCACACCTAATGGGGCAACAACGTTTTGTCAGGGTGGCAGCGTCACCCTCACGTCGAGTAGCGCAACCGGGAATCAGTGGTACCTGAACGGTAACCCGATCGGCGGCGCGACTAATCAACAATTCGTCGCTACTGCTACCGGTAATTACACCACGATCGTCACGAATGGAGGCTGTAGCAGTTCAGCTTCGGCCGCGACGGTGGTTACTGTAAACCCGACACCACCAACACCAACGATCACGCCCAATGGGCCCACGACTTTCTTCCAGGGTGCCAGCGTGACGCTGACTTCGAGCAGCGCAAGTGGGAATCAATGGTATTTGAACGGTAACCCGATCGGCGGCGCGACTAATCAGCAATACGTCGCCACCGTTTCAGGGAGCTATACCGTTGCAACGACGACGAACGGCTGCACAAGCGCAATATCGGCGGCGATCGTGGTTACAGTTAATCCGGTTCCAGTAAGTCCGACGATCACGTTCGTATTCAATCCGGCAAGTATCCCTATGAATTCCATTAGTACGTTGAGCTTTACGATTAGCAACCCGAATACAACCAGTGGTCTAAGCGGAGTAGGGTTTACTGACAGTCTTCCTGCCGGGCTGGTGGTGGCACCGACGCCAAACATAACGGGTTCGTGCGGCAGTGGAACTATCACTGCAATTGCAGGCAGCAGTAGCGTCAGCCTGTCTGCAGGAACATTGACAGCATCGCCGGCGGCCGGTTCTACTTGTACCTTTACGGTAGGCGTAAAAGGAACAACTTCGGGCACAAAGCTAAACACGACGAGCGCAATCATTTCGAGTGAAGCTGGTACGGGTGCAACCAGTAATACAGCAGCTATAACAGTTGTTGCGCCCCCTGCGCTGGCCAAGTCATTTAATCCAACGACGATCGCGCCTGGCGGCATCAGTACCCTCACCCTCAGCGTTACAAATCCCGGATCTAATACCGTTCAGCTCAACGGAGTTGGGTTCACTGATAACTTCCCGGCGAATCTTGTCGTGGCGAGCCCTAATGGTCTGGTCAACACTTGTGGCGGGACCGCAACCGCAGCGCCTGGCTCGGGCAGCATCTCACTAACTGGCGCCACGATTCCAATCAACAGCTCTTGTTCCGTAAGTATTGCGGTCACAAGTTCCGTCGGTGGTCTTTACGTCAACAACACCAATCTCGTGAGTTCCAGCAATGGCGGTAACGGCAACTCGGCATCAGCTACCCTACACGTAGTAGTGCCGCCCACGATTACTAAGCTCTTCCAGCCAAACACTGTCGTGCAGAATGGGACCACCTTAATGAGCTTTACCGTCAGCAATCCGAATACGAACGCGTCGCTGACTGGAATTACCTTTACTGATAATTTGCCAGCTGGGTTGTTGATAGCTTCACCGAACAACCTAACCAATTCCTGCGGTGGGACAGTTACTGCAATCGCAGGTTCATCATCCATTGGTTTGCTTGGTGGTACGCTGGGTCCAGCTTCGAATCCGCCATTGGCTACTTGCGTTATTTCCGTGAAGGTAAAGGCGCCAAACACCCAGGGAACGTTGAACAACACCACTGGACCAATCTCTGCAAACGAAAGCGGACCAGGTGCCACAAGCAACAGCGCAAGTCTGACGGTAATAGCGACGCCTGTACCTCCAACAATTGCCAAGAGCTTCGGCGTTGCCACTATCCCGTTCAATGGAACTACATCTCTTACCTTCACCTTTTCGAATCCAAACTCAGCGTTGACATTGAGTAACATCTCCGCAACCGACACCTTACCTCCGGGCTTGGTGGTTGCTACTCCCAACCATCTGAGTGGAAATTGCACGGGAAGTATTACAGCCAACGCGGGAGGCAATACGATTGGCATCGCGGCTTTAAACCTCGCCGCTTCAAGCTCTTGTTCTTTCTCGGTTGATGTAAGTGGAACGAGTGTTGGAACAAAGAACAACACCACAGGAAGCGTGTCAGCCACCTATGTTATCGGCGGGGGAAGTCCCGTCCCGATCAACGGTAGTACGGCGACGGCCAACATCAACGTTGTGAAAGCAGATCAAACTATTAGTTTTAACGCTTTGCCCAACAAGATATTCGGCGATGCTGATTTCATTGTTAGCCCCAACATATCGTCGAGCCTACCAGTAAGCTTGTCGGCGAGTGGGAAATGCACCGTCACCAGTCCTTCGCCAGGAACTGTTCACCTTACCGGGGCCGGCTCGTGTACGATTACCGCCTCGCAGGGCGGTGATGGCAACTACAAAGCTGCGCCGAATGTGCTGCAATCCTTTAGTATTACTAAAGCCGCGACCATCACAGACGTTTCGACATCAATTAATCCGTCGGACATAGGACAAAACGTTGTCTTCACAGCGACAGTTACAGCGGCGCCAAATACTACTCCGCCAACCGGAACAGTGCAGTTCAAAGATGGCGCCATTAATCTCGGCGCAGCACTTACCTGCGCAGTTGTAGGAAATACTTGTAAAGCACAATTCTCAATTTCAACATTAACCACAGGTACGCATGCCATCTCGGCGGCTTATAGCGGAGATGCAAACTTCACTGGAGGTTCCGGTGTGCTATCGGGTGGGCAGATTGTTACCAACCTACCAACGCTGCAACTGATTTTGGAGGAGTTCAGTTCTCATCCGAACCTGGCGGCATCGCTTGATTCTTTGTTATTACTCAGAGATCCGTTTCCAATTAAAAGCCTCGGCACGTGGTATTTCTTTGGCCCTGATCAGAATACGAGGGTGATGTTATTTGTGGCGAGCCTGCAACTGAACTCAGGGGAATCAAGTTCTTCAGTAGTTGTCCATCTAATCGATAGTAACAACCAAAGCTATGATGTACCGGCTGAGGACGTACGCGCTGAACCTATTACTGGTTTTGCCCAAGTGACATTTCGGTTACCAGATACATTGTTCCCCGGCGACTGTGCTGTCCAGGTGAAAGCGCACAGCCAGGTAAGCAACTCCGCGATTATTCGAATTGCGCCATAGGACAATTACTTCGGACAATAAAGAAAGCCGACGGTTCGGTCGGCTCCTAAAATAAAACTTCTCATTGCAGTTTCGGCTCAAGCGGTTGCTGATAAGGTTCGGGCAACAGTTGGTTCAGCTGATTCGATTAAGAGTTCGACTTTCTCCACGATCTGCCTCGCTGTAATAATATCCCTTAAGATCTGCTCATTCACTTGCGATTGCTCACGCTGTTCAACCCAATTTACGTCAAATCCCGCCAATGCCTCTACCGCATCGACTGTTGCTCCTCTAGTTCGCGTTGCGCAGATGATGACGTCACAGCCGATCCTGACGAAGAAATCAAGGCTTTCCTTGTGCAATCTGCCCTTCGAATTTCCCTGACTCTCGATGCCGATCTTCAGATCGTTGATGGTCAGAACAAAGCGGATGTCTGCTTTGGTTGCATGGTTAAGCTCGATCACCGCGTTTGGATGCTTGGTAGTAAGCATCTCAACAACAGTTCTGATGGTCTGGCTTTTTCCAACTTTTGACTTACCTCTTAAAGCGAATACTTTCTTCAAGTTAACCTCCTCCTTACTCTTGGCTGCTAAAGTTGCGGAGCCTTACCAGATTGAAATCGAACAGATTACTCAGCTTGATAGATGTACGCAAGCGACTGGGAAACGAAGATGTTTGATTGTTTTGGTTTAAGAAATTTGCGTGGCTTTATCGTGTCGACTGGGATTCGACCTCGCGAAACCAGCGTTTCGATGTTGTCGATGCTGGGCTCAATCCAACCCGACACCGTTAGCCGAACAAACCTCGCGTTAGCCTGAAAGGCCGGGTCGCGTCCGCTCGTCGGTCGCGACTCTGCCTATACAGCTCCCAGGAGTTGTTCTGGATGTCACGATATGCTCACCTACGTGACTGATCAAACTCTTGACAGTATTCGAGCGGCGTGATACCTGAGCAGCACCTTGTTCCGCTACACAGTCATACTGCTTCTACTAATCGCCGTCAGTACCCTTAGCGTCTCTGAAAATTCTCGCGACGGGTTCTCGAGTGCCAACGTTGCCAGACTGAAACCGCTCGAGTCTCGTCTGATCCAAACTATTCGTCCTGAAAACTGCCGGCGCGAACACCGCATCTTTACAGAGAAACCACACATGGCGGGCTCCGTTCGCAATTACGAACTCGCACAGTATGTGGCGAAGCAATGGAGAGCCTACGGGCTGGAGGATGTTGAGCTCATTGAACACCCTGTATACCTTCCGTGGCCCATTCGCTATGAAGCAACTCTCGTCAGCTCGAATGAAAAGCTTTCACTGAAAGAAGAAGCAATCCCTCAGGACAAAGATTCCTATAGCCAGGAAGTGGGAATACCCTACTGCGCGTACTCGGCGGATGTTGATGTGACGGCGCCAGTCGTTTACGTCAACAGCGGTAATCCGGAAGACTACGACTTGCTCGCCAAACGAGGCGTTGATGTGCGCGGTAAGATCGCACTCGCACGTTATTCGATGCCGTACAGCTATCGCGGATTCAAGGCGCAGACCGCCCAGAAACGCGGAGTGGCTGCGCTGCTGCTCTACTCGGACCCGGCGGAAGATGGATACAAGAAAGGTGACGTATACCCCTGGGGTCCGTGGGGGCCAGAAAGTCATCTCCAACGCGGCGGCATTGTTTATGACTTCAACCTCCCTGGCGATCCACGAACACCTGGTTGGGCTTCGGTTCCCGGAGGGCGCTTCCTTCCCGCTGAGTCTGCTGTCTCAATGCCAACTGTTGCGGCGGCGCCGATGTCGTATAAGGATGCTCGTCGAATTCTGGAAAAAATGACAGGACCTGCCGTGCCGACTGAATGGCAAGGGGGCCTACCGTTTACCTACCGTCTTGGTCCAAGTTCAGAGAAGCTTCACTTGATCATCCAAAACGACAAGAAGGTCCGCTCGATTTGGAACGTCGTCGGTCGCTTGCGCGGCAATGAGCGACCAAACGAATGGGTGATTCTAGGGAACCACCGAGATGCGTGGGTATTCGGAGGTGTTGATCCGAGTAGCGGTAGCGCGACTCTCATGGAAACTGCTCGTGCTTTTGGAGAACTCAAGCGCGGCGGGTGGAAACCTCGACGCACAATCGTTTTTGCATCTTGGGATGCGGAGGAGTTTACGCTTACCGGAAGTACTGAATGGGGTGAGCTGGAAGCAGAGAGACTTCAGTCGGGTGCGCTCGCCTATCTGAACGTTGACAGCTCGTCCTCCGGTAATTCATTTGCGGCCAGTGCGGTACCGGCACTCGCCAACTTCCTGCGTGAGGTAGCACGCGATGTTCCAGACCCAAGTGGCGGATCTATTTACGATGCCTGGTTGCGTCAGGACAAAGAGGGAAAACAGCCTCCCGTTACAACTCGGCTCGGCTCGGGTTCAGACTACACGGTTTTTCTTAACTTCCTTGGCGTGCCTGTTGCTGATCTAACGTTTGATGGTCCATATGGTGTGTACCATTCGATCTACGACAGTTTCACCTGGGTCGATCGCGTTGGTGATCCGGGGTATTACTACCACGCGGCTATGAGCCGTTATTGGGCAGTCGCGGCGCTTCAACTCGCCGAATGTGATTACGTGCCACTGGATTACGCCGCTTACGCGCAGGAGGTCCAGAGATACCTCGATGAGACTGAGCAGCTGGCGCGCAAGCTAAAAGTCGACGTGGATTTCGCACCAGCTCGCGAGGCGGCCAAAAACTGGGAGACAAACGGCCATGCAGCTTTCGAAGGGGCACGCAACGCCATCACCAACGGTGACATGGTTCGCCTCGAGCGGATTCACAAGGGGTTAATGAAGGTTGAGCGCGCACTCCTGGATTCTGAGGGTCTCGTCGGTAGACCATGGTTCAAGCATCTCATCTACGCGCCTCGACCGACTTATCAACCATTGGTCCTGCCTGCACTCAGCGAGGCGATAGAAGCTCACGACCAGTCGCGCGCTAAATTAGAAGTTGAACGTCTGACTCGCGCTCTGAAACGCGCGGCAGCAGCAATTGAACCCGGTTCTTAATTCAATTCCACTATCACCTCATAGAGAAACTGCAAAGCGAAGCCCAGGTTTTCGACTGATACCCGCTCGTCGTCACCATGGGATCGATTCAGTTCGTTATCGTCCAACCTAAAAGGTTCAAAACCGTAGGCAGTAATTCCGAGAGGTCGAAACTTCGCGCTATCGGTCGAGCTAGTCAGTAATGTGGGAATCACCGGAACACCCGGGTCACGTCGAGCCGCAACTTTTCGAATGGCCTGCATGAGGGCGGTTTCAACGTTCGATCCGGTCGGAGTTGATCCTTCCAGTACTTCGATTTCCAGACTTGGATCGTTCAGCACGCGACGCAACTTGGCTATGAAACCGTCCGGAGTTTCACCAGGCAGAAGACGCGCATCAATTTGGGCCGAGGCTATTCCGGGAATAACGTTGACTTTGTCGCTGCCCTTTAGACCGGTGATCGTGAAAGTGTTTCGCACTTCAGCGTTGAGTGTACTATCGGCCAATAGCTTCTTGCGCAATACTGGATTCTTGAGTGCCTTTTCGAGATTCAAGTAAGCGTTCTTGAGCGTCGGATCACTTTGCTGTGCGGCTTTAATCCGATAGCCTTCCGATACCGCCGGCGGAACCTCAATTGGAGTCTCCCACTTTCGCAGACGTTCAAGCGCACTAAGGAGGCGTTCAACCGACGAATTGCTCAGTGGAATAGAACCATGGCCTGCGGGTCCTTTAGCTGAAATGCGCAACCACAACGCGGCCTTCTCCATTACATCAACACCATATTGTTGGAGCTTCCCATCTTTCACGTAAGGTACATCACCTTCGTTCAGTAGAAACTCAGCGTCGCGAATCAACTCGCGATGGTTTTCTATGATCGAGGTCGCTCCTGAACCACCTGCCTCTTCGTCAGCGACAGCAAGCAGGATCAGGTCGCGTTTCAGCGGGACTTTTAGTCGCTTTAAAAAACGCAGCAATGTCACGTGAACAGTGGCTGTGCCCTTCATATCAATTGCTCCACGTCCGTAGATGAAGCCATCGCGAAGCTCACCGCTAAAAGGGGGTACAGACCAGCGCTCCGGTTCAGCCATCACTACGTCCGTGTGGCTGAGCAAGATCAAAGGACGTCGACTACCATCTCCCTTGATGCGTGCGTATAGGTTTGCCCGACCGGGTGCAACGTCGAGTAAGCGAGTTTCAATCCCATCAGACTCAAGGAGCTTTTGCAGGTGCAGGGCCGCTGCGCGTTCATTACCCGGAGGATTGGTCGTGTCGATTCTGATTAGATCCTGGAGCAACTGCACGGCCTCAACGCGTGCCCTGGTCCAGTCGAGTTGGGCTGAGGCAGACGACACTATAAGCAGAAGCAAAACTGCGGCAAGAGACAGAGAACGGATTTTCATAATGTTCGGATCAAGAAGATCAGACTGTTGCGATCAATTGCTCGACACCAAAACGCGACGCAGTCCATAATGCGCCGCGAATCGGTTTTTTAGAAAAATAGGAGTCACGCACAATTGCCGACGCAAACCAAAATCACGACGATGGACGAAGCGATACGCCAATTTGTGCATGACGGCGATGTTATTGTTATCGAAGGTTTCACTCATCTAATCTGCTTTGCAGCGGCTCACGAAATAATTAGACAACATCGCCGCGATCTAACGGTGTGTCGCCTCACGCCAGACATCATCTATGATCAGTTAATCGGAGCTGGTTGCGTACAGCGACTAGTTTTTAGCTGGGCCGGCAACCCTGGGGTTGGCCCGCTTTATGCCCTACGTCGAGCTGTCGAACAAAGCATCCCTAACTCGATCGAATTGGAAGAGTATTCTCATTATGGCATGGTCGCGCGTTTGACCGCTGGAGCTGCGAAACTTCCTTTTTACCCACTCCGCGACTACATGGGCAGCGATTTGCCGCGCGTCAATTCAATGATCAAAACGGTGACTTGTCCATTCACGGGAGAAGAGTTGGCTGCGGTGCCCGCGTTGAACCCCGACACGGCGATCATTCATGCTCAACGAGCCGACAAAAACGGGAATGCGCAGATTTGGGGTCTAATCGGAGTGCAGAAAGAAGCCGCATTCGCTTCACGCCATACTATCGTAGTGGCAGAAGAACTCGTTTCGGAAAGTTTGATTCGGTCTGATCCAAATCGTACGCTGATTCCCGGCATTATTGTTGACGCCGTGGTCTGTGAACCTTTTGGTTGTCATCCTTCCTACGCGCAAGGTTACTACGATCGTGATAATGAATTTTATGTCAGGTGGCGTGAGACTTCGCAAATTGAAGCACAATTCAATCAGTATCTGGACGAGTGGGTATATGGAGTAAGAGACCGACGTGAATATGTAAGGCGCATGGGTGACGACTTAGATCGGCTAAAGGCGCGATCGCATTATTCTGAGCCAGTCAACTATGGCTACTAAAAACACTTTACGATAAAAACTGTGATCACATCTTAGCTCGGGTCGGAAGTATTTTTGGTTCGTGCGAGTTCGTGGATGGTCCTTGTTTTTCTGGAAAAGGGGAACGATCCACGCGCGTCACACGAACTAAACGAAACTCGACTATGGGAACGGAGACAACGACTACGAACGCACCAGGTTTTACTGCAAAAGAGTTAATGGTTTGCCAGGCTGCTCGTCTGCTGCAGAACGGTGACGTGGTTTTTGTTGGCATTGGCCTTCCCAACCTCGCGTGTAACCTGGCCCTTCGCCTACACGCGCCGCAACTCGTACTCGTCTACGAGTCGGGCGCGGTTGGAGCTGAACCAAAGCGTTTGCCTCTCTCTATCGGAGATCCGTCGCTCGTTACTGATTCGCTCATGGTCTGCTCGATGTTCGATGTGTTCAGCTTCTTCCTGCAAGGTGGACTCATCGATATAGGGTTTCTGCAAGGTGTACAGATCGACCGGTTCGGTAATCTGAATACGACCGTCATTGGTGACTATGCACATCCGAAAGTGCGTTTGCCGGGTAGCGGTGGGGCATGTGAGATCGCGATTCTAGCTAAACGTATTTTCGTCATCACACCACAAAGCAAGCGGTCTTTTCCTGAACGAGTGGACTTCATTACGTCGCCTGGCTTTTTAGATGGCGGTGAAACACGACGAAAACTCGGCATGCCCGGAAATGGTCCGTCAAGGGTGATCACCAATTTAGGATCCTATGAATTCGTTGATGGCGAGATGGAGTTGGTTTCACTGAATCCGGGGTGTACGCTTGAACAGGTTCGAGAGAATACAGGTTGGGATGTACGCATTTCGTCAAAGTTGACAACAACTTCAGCTCCCACGAGCGAGGAGTTGCGGATTCTTCATGAGGAGTTAGATTCATCCCATTTCATCTAAACTCACTCTAGGAGACCTCTCATGGGTCCTTACGGTAGGTTCAAAGCCAACGCTCGCCGTGTTAAATCTAAGTCCCTACACGCCTCGTTCTTATCACGTCCACTGCAGCGACAAATATACGTTCTAATAGTTTTGCTGTCGGTAATCTGCCACGGCCTCGCTCAAACGAAGGAACCGGACAAGCGCGGTGTTGGCGTGCCGTCCGGTCCAACGCAAACCTCTCCAAAGACACGCCCAATCCTGGGCGACAAACCAGAGTTGATTCTCCAAACGGGACACACACAATCTGTTAGTGCAGTGGCCTTCAGTCCTGACAATCGCTGGCTGGCCTCGGGCGGTAAAGACGACGTCATCAAAATTTGGGACCTGAATACCGGTAACGTCTTACGAACCTTGTATGGTCATTCGAGCAACATCAATGCACTCGCCGTGAGTGACGATGGTCAATTGTTAGCATCGGGAAGTGGGAATGTTAAGGATGACCGCGATTTTGGGATATTCATTAAGGGCGGCGTGGTGGGTGGAGAAGACAATACAGTCAGGATTTGGAATGTTCAGACGGGGCGAGAATCGCAGGTGCTACGCGGTCACGGACTCCCTGTTGGGGGCGTTGCTTTCAGTCACGACGGCCGCTTTCTAACAAGTGTAAGCGGTGATTCTGTAAAAATGTGGGACGTCGCAGCGGGCACCGAGTTAGGCTCACAAAAAACAAAGTATGAGAAGAGCGGCGGAGAAAAGCTCGGTTCAATGTCAATTTTCGGCTCTACCAAACAGGAGAAACAGCAGCAACAACGATTCAAGAATTTTAGACAGTCAGCATCAAAGATCGCTGTCAGTGCAAACGGGCAAGCTGCCGCCATCGGACAACCAGATAAAGCAATCAAGATTTACGACGCGCAAGGTGGACGCGAGACCCGGGAATTACCATTCAAGGCTAGCCCGCAAACCGAAAACTCAAGTCTCGCCTTTAGCGAGGATGCAACTCTTGTTGCTTTCGCCAAAACTAACGAATCAGTTTGCGTCCAGGAGGCTGTCACCGGACGCGAGCGATATTGCGTCAACACTGGGTTAAGCAAAACACCGCAGCGAGTGCAATTCAGCAGCGACGGGCGATTCCTCGTTACAGCGACTGCGAACAGCACAGCATTGAAGTTGTGGAACGCTACGACTGGTCAATTACTACGTGATCTAAATACTCCTGGTGATGCCTCAACGAATTTTCGCGTCATTCGCACTAGTCGCGACGCCAGTCTAATTGCCGCTGTCGCACCGGGATCTAAAGCCATCCGAATATTTGCGACCAACACAGGCAACGAGATCCTCACTTTGCAAACCCGTGGGATAGATCCAGATTTGTCGTCGAAGCAAGCGGCTTTCATAAGGTCCATCGATGCGAAGACGCTGGCCATCCTTCAGAAGCGGGATATCACTAGTCCAGAAGAAATGATTGAAGCCGTCGAAGCGATGGCCACTCTTTCCAGTGACAAGTTTCAGGCGGGCCGCGCAGTAAGCTTCAGTCCCGACGGTCACTTCCTGATCTCTCGCCAGATGGTATTAAAGAATCTAGTAACGGAGGTTTGGGACTCTCAAACGGGGATGCTCGTCAGTACTCCGGATGCCACAACTCAAGATCGGGCCAAGCCTTTCTACAGCCCTGATGGACGATTCAGAGTCGCGCCTTATTTTGCGAATCAACACCTCAACGACTTCTCGCCAGCATCCATTTTTGTTCCTGTCGCCAACGCCTTCAAAGACGCATATAAGCAACGAGTGGATTTGCATGATGGTCCATCAGATAAGCGTCTTTACGAGTTAGACGGAGGCCAAGCGCCCGACATGGGTATCGTGCCGGCAGCTGGTTTCAGTGTCGACGGCAAGCTTATTGCCATTACCGGTTTTGAAAAGGAGGAGCGGTCGGTACTGATCTATGAGACAGCGAAGGGGCGTAGAGTCAACAAATTTCCGATCAATGACGACGAAAACAGCGGACCCGTAACGACACTTTGTATTAGCGGCGACGCGCACTTTCTCGCTGCGGGATACGCGACGAAGATCGACATTTTTGAAATAGCCACGGGCAAGGCTATTCGTACTTTGCCACATGCGGGCCGCGTAGTCTCACTCACCTTTAGTCCAGATGCTCGGTTTCTTGTGGCCCTCGGTGCAAACAACGATAAAGAGATCTGGGAGACTTCGACGGGAGAAAAGCTTGCAACGCTTGTAAATCTCGGCGGCGCGACTAAGAAAGAAGCCAACGATTGGTTAGTTGTTACACCCGATGGACTATTTGATGGTTCGCCTACCGCATTTCGACAGATTCTTTGGCAGTTTGGAGGCAACACGTTTGACGTGACGCCCGCGGAAACCTTCTTCAACGAATTCTATTATCCT
>DATIBX010000256.1:0-41829 GCA_035457105.1 Pyrinomonadaceae bacterium | reverse complement strand
GATCTCTGGCACGAGCATCATGGCTGAACGACCCTGATCGACTGCCGCTTGCATGGCCCTTATGTAGATCTCTGTTTTCCCGCTCCCCGTAACGCCGTGTAGCAGAAACGGTGAATAGCCGCGTAACGCTAATGCCTCTTCGATTTGCGTTAGCGCGGTTTTTTGAGCGAGGGTTAGTACATATCCGGCGTCATGATCGGGTTGAAAACCTCCCAGTGGATCCCGGCGAACATTCTCGGCATAGCGTTCAACAAAACCTCGTTTTTCAAGTGTCCTTACGGTTGAGACGCCGACGCGGGCATTCTTCAACAGCGACTGTAAGGATGTTGGTCCGTTTTTGAGTGATTCAATAATCCGTTGCTGAGCTTCTGTGAACTTGGTCTCTACGGCCTGACTAGAATCGAGCTCGTTGAGGCGGACAAAATAGCTGGTTTTAGTCCGCACGAAATTGCTGCTCGTATTTTGAGTTCGCTCGATGAGTCCTCGTTGTTCCAGTTCGCGAAGTAAGCGGGTGAGGCGGTTGCCGGCCAGGTCGGTAAGCTGTTTTTTTTGAATCTGGTTAAGGTTATTAATTCGGGTCAAGACTTGAGATTCAATTGGGTCTTCTACACCTTGAGAAAGGACCGATCGTCCGCTTTCAGTTAACGAGTACGATTCGTGGATCGCTGGCGAGATGCCCGGTGGCAGAGCAGCTTTGATGACTTCGCCCCACGGCGACGCATAGTATTCCGAGACCCATTTTGTGATCGCCAGAATTTCTTCCGTACAGACCGGAAACGTGTCGACTATCTCTTTAACTTCTTTAATCTCTTTGCCGAGCAGTGAAGGATCGAGTTCGGCTTCTTCTTTCAGGCCAACGATGTAGCCGGTGAGAAATTTGTTTCCAAAAGGCACGACAATTCTCGCGCCCAGGTTGGCGATGGCGGCTTGTTCTGCGGAGAGTTTATAGGTGAAGGTTTGGTTTACGTGTACCGGAACGGCTACCTCGGCGAATGAGGGCTGAGGAATTGTCTGGAGCTTTGGGTTAGTTGACACCGAAGAAATTATAGCGCACGCCACTGAGAAAAAAGCCTATTTCTCATTGGTCCCTGATCATTGCTCATTGTTCATTAACGAATTCTATTTGTCCCTGCAATACCAGGTCCGGAGTGCTGAAGGCACGGAAGAAGGTAGCCAGTGGTGAAGCGAAGCGGAACCGGAGGGAAAGAAGGAAGTGAGTCGTTGCGGAGCTCTGATAGAGCGACAGAATGTATCTTAGCATTCGACTCTGCCGCCCTTTCAGGGCTCGGATTCGTTGACCTACTGGTCCAGGGGTGCCGCTTCGTTTCACCCCTGGCTACCTTCTTCCGCGCCTTCGGCACTCCGGACTTGTTGCTCTTATAACTTGAAAGCGCGAATGACCAATGATCCCACTTCCAACCCAACTCAACCACTCAATTCACCCGAGATAATCCCGCACCTTCTTTAAATCTTCCCACGTCTCGCGCTTCTTCGAAGGATCTCGCAGCAAGTACGCCGGATGAAAGGTCGGCATTACTTTGATTCCTTTGTAGTTCTGAAACTTTCCACGGGCTTTCGTGATGCCCTCGTTTGTGCCGAGAAGATTTTTCATCGCCGTGTTTCCAAGCGTGACGATAACTTTCGGTTGCACGATTGCAATTTCGCGTAAGAGAAACGGTCTACACATCGAGGCTTCTTGAGGGGTAGGAGGTCTATTACCGGGTGGTCTACACCGGTTGACGTTTCCGATTAGGACCGAATCGCGCTTCAAGCCGATAGCTTCAATAATCTTGGTGAGCAATTGACCGGCCCGACCTACAAAGGGTCGTGCCTGTTCGTCTTCGTCTGCACCCGGAGCCTCGCCAACAAACATGAGCCGTGCTTTGCGATTTCCTTCGGTATGGACAATGTTGGTGCGACCTTCATGAAGCGGACACCGTGTGCAATTTCCGATCTCGCTCCAGATTTGTTCAAAGGTTTCGTTTGAGGGTGTGAGCGTGTCCGATCCAGCGTCTCCGAACAGAGTAGATGTTTCTTCCCGATTCAGAATCCTCGGCTTCGGTTCTGATTGGCGAATTTCAATTGGTTCACGTTCAGGAACGACTCGCAATGGCTCGCTCGCTGGAGGTTCCGCCCTTGGCACGGTTGAAGGTATGACTGACGTTATCTTCGAGATTTCGCTAGTCGATACCTGGATACTCTCTACCCCAAGCAACTCCAGGTGACGCAGGTACTTTCGTGTCTCTTCGGCGAGACGCGCAAGATCGTTTTCAGACGATTCCATTTTGGTCCTTATCGAGGTTTCTTGTTTCGCAGTTCGGATGCGACATCCAGGACACGATCAGCGACCGCCGCTTTTGGCATTAACGGCAACTCTATCACTTTGTCTTTCGTGACTATGGTAACCGCATTGGTAGGCATATCGAAACCGGCATCAGTTCTGCTGACGTCATTGGCGACCACTGCATCAAGATTCTTCGAGCTGAGTTTTTGCTGCGCGTTCGCGAGCAGGTTCTCAGTTTCCGCTGCGAAACCTATCACGATCAGCCCGTTTGTGCGCGACGCAGCAACCTGGGCCAGGATATCGGCAGTGCGCTCGAGCGTGAGAGTTATCGTCTGGTCACTCTTCTTGATCTTCTGTTCTGCTACGTTTTTAGGTCTATAGTCCGCAACCGCAGCTGCAGCAATAAAGACGGATGCATTTTTGACTTCTCGTTGCACGGCCTCAGCCATTTCGGCGGCGGATCTTACGTTTATGAGCTTGATCCCTGACGGAGCTGGCACCGTTGTTAACCCTGCCACAACGGTCACGTCTGCACCTCTTGAGTGAGCCGCTTTGGCAAGTGCGAAACCCATCTTGCCGGACGATCGGTTTGAGATAAATCGTACAGGATCGATCTCTTCGCGTGTGGCCCCAACCGTGATTAACATTCGTTCCCCATCCAAATCCCTTTTGCTCCTCGCTTTCAAGAGTTCAAGTGCCGCATTCACAATCCGTTCCGGTTCACTCAAACGACCAGGACCGACGGTCCCGCAAGCCATTTCACCGGCATCAGGTTCAACAATGGTCACGCCATCAGCTCTCAGTTGGGCTAGATTCCTCTGGGTTGCCGGGTGTTCCAGCATCGTAGTGTTCATTGCCGGTGCAATCAAAACTGGAGCCGTACTGGCAAGATAAGTCGAAGTTATGAAGTCGTCAGCGATGCCTTGAGCAAATTTGCCGATGATGTTTGCCGTAGCCGGAGCGATAACAAACAGGTCTACAGACTGTGAGAAGGTAATGTGAGCGATAGGATCTGGATTATCTGGGGCATAGTCGTCGACTACAACATGTGATCCTGAGAGTGCTCGGAAGGTCAGTGGTTGGATGAACTCACAAGCCCTTTTGGTCATTGCGACTCTGACATCACAACCGGCTCGTTGGAGGCCCCGAAGCACCTCAACCGCCTTGTAAGCCGCAATGCCGCCGCTTACTCCCAAAGCGACTTTTGCTTTTACTGGTTGATTAGTCTCGGACATTGCGACTTAACTGAAATCGAAGATCAATGTAACATTGCCGAAAGACCGGCGCAATTTTAGTGGTACACGACGGCGTTATACTTTAATCAGCAACGAAAATAGGACAAACCTCAGACAGGGCCAATCGCCGACAATGGCAACTATCAAGGTCAGACTCTCAGTCATAGCTCTGCTTACTTTTCTACCACTTTGTTCAGCTCAATCGCATCAGAAGCAGGCTTCTGACGACGAATTTGGACCAGTTGTGCGAGCGTACCTGGGTTATTTACGAGATGAGCAGGAAGTTGTTGACGATCGAGTGAGTCGCAGGGAGATCAGTTCTACCTATTATCGGCGCAATTCAAATCGCATCAAGGCCTTACGCCAAATGGCAATCCGCTTGGCCCGCGAGACTCACAACGACTATCTGCCAGAGCTGGAAGCGGTTGCGACAACCGAATTCGGCCTCCTTTTTGAGCACCCACCTACCCCGGCGAACTTAAAGGTCGGAGAGGTTATCGCCAATAAATTCAGATATTTAGGTTCAGTCAGGTCCATTGAAATCTTCTATGTTTTTGCGCGGTTGGATCCTTACGAGCAGTCAGAGTTAAATGAGAAGTCGTCCAAAACTGTTGCTCCAACGGACCAGGGCCAGGTAAAAGCTGTCACTCGAAGTCGACGAATTGGTCCTTAGCGGTGATTTCATTGGCAGTTCAGACGCAAAAGATATAGACGGGCCAATAGTGAAGTGATATCTTCTCGGACCAGCCGAAAAAAGCACAGTTTTGTGGCAAACTCACGGCAAATGATTGTTGACAGAGGGCTTCTATTAGTGTAATAAATCCCAAGTGTTAACGGCTTTAGCGAGCCAAAATCCTTTCAGCTTTACAGGCTTTGCACAGACGACTGCTAACCGACAGGGAAGTGACACTTAGGTTTCCACGACTGTAGCCTTACGGCACGCAATAAAGAATTCTTTGGTGTTTCACAATACGGGAGGAAAGTTAATGACTAGCAAAACTTGGAGCCGCAAGTCCATCGCGGCTTTTGTGGCAGTAGCCGTTTTGAGTGTTTACTCAATGGTTGTATTAGCGGCGCCGGGAACCAAGGCCTCAGGCGATCTGTCTGTCACTGGCCAGGTTACAGTAAACGGCCAAAAGGTCGTTTCCGGTGGGACCCTCTTTTCCGACTCAACAATCAGCACTTCGGATCAGAGCAGCGCGACAGTTAGCATCAGCAAACTAGGTCGTGTCGAACTGGCCCCTAATAGCAATCTACGTCTGAGCTTCGCGGGCAACAACATGACCGCAATGCTGGAGACAGGTAGCGCTCACGTTTCAACATTGGCCGGAGTTAACGTGAACTTGACGACCAATGACGGTGCTGTACTGGTAGATGGAAGCCAGGCAACATCGTTTACGGCCAGTGCATCACGTGGTCGCACTTCAATCGCAACTCAAGCTGGCGTAGCTCAGCTTCGAGCAGGTGGCAGCGTTAAGCAGATTGCCGCTGGCGAAAGTGCCACTGCCGGAACCCCGAAGCCCGCTGATGACGATGACGACGGTCTGAGTGGCGGCGCCCTAGCCGTGCTGCTCTTGGCCGTTGGTGGTGCTGTGGCTGGTGTTCTTTATGCCGCTTTACACAACAATGACCTGAACTTCGGTGGTTCGGTAACTGTAGTCAGCCCGACTAAGTAAGTTTCGTCGAGTTGGTCCAACAAATACTGCAGCAGCCGTTCTTTGTCGCTGCAGTCAACCGATTTGACCTTGCGGGTCACGCGACGAAAGTCGTGCGTGACCCGCAAGGTTTTGATTGTCGGTCATTATTTCCTAAGGTCGTTGCCAGGTCTCAAATAAATGCACATAGCAGTAATTGGTAGTGGTTACGTAGGTCTTGTGACCGGAGCATGCTTCGCTGAGTTTGGTGTCGATGTCACCTGTGTTGATGTTGACGAGCAGAAGATTGAGCGTCTCCTCAATGGCATAATGCCAATTTACGAGCCCGGTCTAGAGCACCTTGTAGCTAAGAATACTCAGGCCGGACGTCTCCGGTTTACCACCGATGTTCGTCAGGCCGTCGAACAGGCATTGGTCATCTTCCTGGCCGTTGGCACGCCTCCATTACCCGACGGCTCACCGGATCTAAGCTACGTCGACTCAGCGGCAGCGTCAGTTGCCGACTACATGAATGGTTACAAGGTGATCGTGACCAAGTCGACCGTTCCCATCGGCACTGGCGAACATATTCGTTCACTCATCAATGAGCGCAAGAAGACGCGCGCCAATTTTGGAGTTGTTTCCAATCCTGAATTTCTCCGAGAAGGCGCCGCAATAAACGACTTCATGCGACCGGATCGAGTCGTGATCGGCAGTCGTGATGAAGAGGCTATTGCGATCATGAAAGATCTCTATCGCCCGCTCTATTTGATCGAAGCGCCTTTCGTTATCACCTCTTTGGAAGCAGCCGAGTTGACCAAGTATGCCGCGAACGCTTTCCTTGCGACCAAGGTATCCTTCATTAACGAAATTGCGAACTTGTGCGACAAGATTGGCTGCGATGTACATGATGTTGCGCGTGGAATCGGCATGGACAAACGTATTGGCAGTAAGTTTTTGCATCCTGGTCCAGGCTTCGGCGGCTCTTGCTTTCCAAAAGATACGAGGGCCCTGGCATCAGTAGCTAAGAAATTTGATAGTGAGTCGCTGATTGTTGACGCTGTCATTGAAGTGAATCGTCGTCAGTCTGTTGCGATGCTGGCAAAAATTCGTAAGCTGGTTGGTTCTCTGGAAGGCAAAAATATCGCTGTGCTCGGTCTGGCTTTTAAACCCGAAACGGATGATATGCGCGAGGCTCCGGCTATCGGAATTATCCGGCACTTGACTGAGAGCGGCGCGACAGTACGTGCTTACGATCCTGTCGCAAAAGAAGAAGCCGAAAAACTATTGCCAGAAATTTCGTATGCTGATGATGAATACGACGCGGTCGAAGGCGCTGACGCTTTAGTCTTCGTTACGGAGTGGAACCAATTTCGAGCACTTGATATGACACGCGTTCGTGATCTGATGAAATCGCCCAAGGTTGCCGATCTCAGGAACATCTACGACCCCGAGGACATGCGTGACATGGGCTTTGAGTACGTGGGTGTAGGACGGTAGTTGGACCACATCTCTCGAGGATGAGAGAAGGACACTGATAAGAATGGCACTGAGAGGAATTGTACTGGTCACCGGTGGTGCAGGTTTCATCGGTTCTCACATAGCTTCGGCCCTTCTTGCTGGAGGAGCCCGTGTCCGAATCCTCGACGATCTCTCAACCGGGCACAGAGAAAATATCGAAGAGATTGGTGGTGGAGTCGACTTTGTCCAGGGAAGCGTTGCTGATCCTGAAGCTCTCAAGCGGGCCTTGGATGGTGTCGAACTGGTTTTTCATGAGGCGGCCATTCCATCGGTTCCGCGTTCAGTCGAGGATCCACTGCAAACGCATATCGCTTCAGTTGATGGCACGTTTTCGCTACTACTTGCCGCTCGAGACCAGAAGGTTCGCCGTCTGATTTACGCGGCATCGTCTTCGGCTTATGGAGATCAGCCAACGCTGCCAAAAATCGAGGATATGTCTCCTGACCCTTTGTCGCCCTATGCGGTCGCTAAGCTGGTCGGTGAGTATTACTGCAAAGTCTTCACGCGCGTTTATAACCTGGAAACGATTTCACTCCGTTATTTCAACGTGTTTGGACCACGTCAAGATCCCGGTTCGCAATACTCAGGGGTTGTGTCGAGATTCATTAGTTGTCTTCTCAATGATGAGCGTCCTGTCATCTACGGTGATGGCGAGCAATCAAGAGACTTTACGTACATCGACAACGTTGTCTCGGCGAACCTGAAAGCTGCGGAAACGAAAGAGGGGATTGGAGGAGTATTCAATGTGGCGAACGGCGACCGCGTTACGCTGAATCAGCTTCTCGACGAGTTAAAGGATCTCACTGGCAATCCGCAAGTGACCGCCGAATACAAAGAGGCACGCGTGGGCGATGTACGACACAGTCTCGCTGATGTGACTGCTGCTAAACAGCTGCTCGGTTATGAATCGCTTGTTGGTCTGCGCGACGGCTTGCAGCGCACTATTGACTGGTGGAAGACAAGCCGGTTTGCCAACTAGAGAGGCAAGAGATCATCCACAGATAACGCTGATTACTCAGATTCCTTTAGATACAAGGAGCGGCAGGAAGGCGTTTTAATAAAGAATCTGTGTCATCGACGTAATCTGTGGATTGCATTCAGTGGTGGCCGGCGGCTTCGGAGTCTTCGGGCTCGAAAAATTTCTTCAAGCTCTCTTCGTACGGAGCTCGCGCTACACCTTTGTCAGTGATAATCGCGGCGATTAAGTTATTTGGTGTGACATCGAAAGCTGGATTGTGAACAGATATTCCATCAGGAGCGAGCTGATGGTCCTTGATGTGAGTTATTTCCGTTGGATCGCGTTCCTCAATCGGAATTTCTTGTCCTGTCTTAAGTGAGAGATCGAGCGTGGTCAAAGGCGCGGCGACATAGAACGGTATGCTATGTTCTCGAGCCAGGACGGCGACCATGTATGTTCCGATCTTGTTTGCCGTATCTCCGTTTGCTGCGATTCGATCGGCACCCACCACGACCGCGTCAACTTTTCCACTCTTCATGACATGTCCGGCCATGTTGTCAGTGATGACAGTTACTGGAATATCATCTTTCGCCAATTCCCATGCCGTTAATCTCAAACCCTGGAGAAATGGTCTGGTCTCATCAGCGATGACGGCGACACGTTTTCCGGCATCCCGAGCACCACGAATAACTCCAAGAGCTGTTCCGTAGTCGCCGGCCGTGGCGAGCGCTCCGGCGTTGCAATGGGTGAGCACGGTCGCGCCATCCGAAATCAAATCCGCACCATTACGGCCAATCGCACGGTTTGCAGCAATATCCTCTTGAAAGATCGCGAGTGCTTCGTCGACCATTGCCTTCTTTGCCAGATCGATATCGTTTGTCGTTTTCGCTTTCTTGAAGGCGGTACGCATTCGCTCGATGGCCCAGAACAAGTTGACAGCCGTGGGTCGGGTCTTGCTCATAACATCGAAGATATAATCGAGATCATCTTCCAGATCGGCAACAGAGGTTCCCACTGACTGGCTGGCGCCAAGTGCGATACCCATCGCTGCGGACACTCCGATAGCTGGTGCACCCCTGATCACCATCTTCTTAATTGCCTCCGCTACCTCGTCATACGAGCGCAACATGAGGTACTTCTCTTCGCCTGGCAACAGGCGCTGGTCCAACATGCGCACACCATCTTTTGTCCACTCGACAGTTTTAATCATCTTTTTGTTTGATTCCTGTTCGGATATTGAGGCTGAATCTTACTGAAGCATCCCTTACGAGGCAACTTTGGAATTCGCCGGCCCGGCCGCGCTTAGTTATACAATCGACCCGTCTCTAGAATAAACCAAGCATGTTAGGCGTCTCAGTCCTCATCGTCATGTGTTTGTCGTTGCTAGCCGCATTTGTTGCCTTCGACTGCCGGGCCCGCATGGAGTACCAGTGGCACAAGCTAGCCTGGAAGAAGGATGGGCAGCCTCACGGATTGCTTCGGACCGTGCAGGATGAGAGGTTTGACTCTTACCTTTTCACATGTTAGTGTCCGCTCCTGTCGTTAGCTCTTTTCAAGAATACGTTTCGGGTGCCTCGTTAGGAATCCAGATTACTGAAGTTCTTGCGGTTCCAGGAGGAGAATAGGGAAGCGGGTGAGAATCCCGCGCGGTCGCGCCACTGTATTGAGAGTGTTCAACTTCTCAGAGCCAGGAGACCTGCCCGGAACTTTTTTGCCTTCTCAACACTCGCGGAAAGGTGTTTGAGGCAGCCGGGCCTTTCGAATCCTAGAGTCCCGCCAATGCCTTCATCGACGAGTTCATCTGAAGGTTGGCGAGACTTTTTTGCTTTTACGATCACTTAAACTAAGACTGGCGTTAACCCTTGTTGCTCTTGTTGTTTCGTCGAGCTGTGGCAACGCGAGAGTAGCTTCAAACTCACCCTCGACCCGTTCCATCAAAGATGACGCGGGCGTCACTGTGGTCCTACCTCAACGCGTCGACCGGGTCGTATCACTTGCTCCTAATCTAACTGAAATTGCTTTTGCCGTGGGAGGGGGCGACCGAGTGGTCGGCGACACCGCTTATTGTGATTATCCCGAAGCGGCGAAGAGTATCAGTAAAGTAGGCGATACACTTCACCCGAGTATCGAACGAATCATTGCTCTGAAGCCGCAAGTTGTCCTCGTGTCAACTGCGTCACAACTCGAGGGCTTCACACGACAACTGGAAGCTCACAACATCGCAGTTTTCATCACTGACCCTCATGATCTTGAAGGTGTCTTTCGTTCAATTGAGCAGGTTGGCGAGATATTCGGAACCACCGGGGAGACCAAACAGCTTATCCAAACTCTGCGCAACCGAACGGCGGCTGTTGAAAATGCAGTAAAGTTGCGGCCGCCGGTTCGCCTCTTCTATCAACTATCGGCAGAGCCTTTATACACAGCAGGACGTGACTCGTTTGTGACAGATCTTATTCGTCGCGCCGGAGGACTATCCGTGACAGCAGATGTCCCGGGTGCGTGGCCCAAGTACAGTGCTGAGTCGGCGCTCGCGTCTAAACCAGATGCGATTATCTTGCCTACCGGAGGCTCAATGGGCGCTGCGAATACTACGATTGCGGAGCCACTACGACAATCTCCTGCAGTCGTGAACAATCGTGTCTATAAAATTAATGACGATACGCTGGTACGTCCTGGTCCAAGGGCGGTGGATGGCCTGGAAGAGATGGCACGGGCCCTTCATCCTGAGGCGTTTAAGTGATGCTCAGCGCTTCTTTGACAGTTATGAGTCGATAGTTAAGTTAGTAATCTATTCCAAGCGAAAATTGAAAAATGTCAATTCATAACAATCAAACAATTGAACCCGCTACTACTACGTGACGATCGAGACTTCTTCAAATAGTGGCCGCGTCACAGCTCGAAAGACGCTTATCGCGTGCGCTGTGTTGATCTTTGCTTTGTTCGGAGGCATTGGAATTACGGCACTCGTCGGTAGCGAGACGTTACCTACCAGCGAGGCGCTTTGTTCGCTGCTGTCTTTCGGCAACAAGACATGTGGTCTATCGTCAGAGCAGTTCGACATTTTGTTTCAGATTCGTCTGCCGCGAATTCTATTGGCCGCAGCAGTGGGCGGATCACTCGCAACTGCGGGCGCAAGTTATCAAGCACTTTTGAGAAATCCACTCGCTGAGCCATATCTGCTGGGAATATCAAACGGGGCAGCCGTGGGGACGATGATTGCTCTTGTTTTCTTTGGCGCCAATGAGTGGAGCCGGCCATCGCTCGCATTCTCCGGAGCGTTGCTCGCCACGTTTGCGGTATATCGCCTGGCCCGCGGGAGAGCTGGCGCTACACCTGAACGACTGATCTTAGCCGGGGTGATCGTCACGACTTTTCTCTCGTCGGTAATTGTATTCATCACCACCTTGATGGATGCGACCCGTATCAGATCTTTCACGTTTTGGTTGTTAGGTGACTTGTCGGGCACGAGTAGGACCCTCCTGCCGTTGACGATCGGCATCGCCATCTTAGGTGCGATTGTCCTGTCACTTAACGCACGTTCGCTTAACTTATTGATGCTCGGCGAGCGTGACGCTTTTGACCTGGGTGTGGAGGTTGGGCGTGTGCGTCTGCTGGTCTTTATTGTTGCTAGTTTATTGGTTGGGAGTTCAGTAGCAGCGAGTGGTTCGGTTGGCTATGTCGGCTTAGTAGTGCCCCATCTTGCGCGACTATCGCTCGGTAGTGACAACCGTATCAGCATTCCTGCAGCGGCTCTTGGTGGCGCCATCTTTGTGATGGTCGCTGACACACTGGCGCGAACCGTCATTGCGCCACGTGAATTACCAGTGGGGGCAATCACGGCATTGATCGGAGCGCCTCTTTTTATTTACCTGTTGCGAAAGTCTTAAGGAGCCATTCGAGTAGGAAGGCAGACGAGATTTTATGCTTGAAGCCAGTCAACTCACAGTTAAATATGGCCCAACTGTCGTCGTTGCGGACGTGACTCTCGCCTTGCGACCCGGAGAGGTGACCGCGATTATCGGTCCAAACGGTGCCGGCAAGTCGACCTTGTTACAAACGTTCAACGGACGACTTAAACCAGCCGCAGGTCGAATCACCCTCGATGGACACGCACTTGAGACGCTCAGCAGGCAAACGATTGCGCGGCATGTAGCTGTGGTGGCCCAGGAAGCCGAGCTGCGATTTCCAGTTACGGTTCTGGAGTTTGTCCTCGGTGGTCGCTTCGCCTGGGCCAGCCATACTGGCTGGGGTTGGGAGACCGCCCGAGACCTTCAGATTGCCGAACAGATCCTGAGTGAGACCGAACTCCTCAATTTGAATAACAGATTGATGAATGAACTCTCTGGAGGGGAACGACAACGGGCTGTACTCGCGCGCGCGCTCGCAACTGAGGCGAAGTATTTGCTACTCGACGAGCCGACCGCAAATCTCGACCTTTCACACCAAGCTGGACTACTCGACCTGGTTAGAAGACGTTGCCAAACAGAAAAAGCATCGGCACTAGTAGTAACTCACGACGTCAATCTCGCCGCGGAGTTTGCTGGCAACATTCTGGCTATGAAAGATGGAAAGGCGATCCACTATGGACCACCAGGAAGAGTGTTAACTGCAAATCTGCTGCACGAAGTTTTTGGTGTGAGTGCTTTAGTCGACGCGCATCCAACGAGTGGAGCGCCCAGGGTTACCCCGGTCTATCGTGAGAGCGGCTAACATTCACGAATTTCTGCGTTCCACTCCGCGTTTCTGCGGTGCGGTTTTAGGAAGCTGATTTCGCCGAGGGGGCGCATTTTGATAACCCATCGAACAATGGTGCCAGGGAAGATGGTGTAAAGCCGTCGCTGCCCGCGCAACTGTAAGCAGTTACAAGGCTCTTCAAAAGTTTTTGCCACTGGATCAATCCGGGAAGGCCGAGGAGCCAAGGCGATTCAAATGAATCTCAAGCTGCGAGTCAGGAAACCTGCCCAATGTTCTTAACAGCTCGCACTGCGACGGGCAGGAGAAGCTAACATGAAAGAAATAAGCTCTAAGTTTTTCAGTTTTATCGCGGCAACGTTCTTGACCTGCTTTTTGGGGGTCACCCTTAATGCACAAAACTCCACGGTACTTAAAGGTACCGTTACGGACGAAACTAACGCCAAGGTTACGGGAGCACAGGTGGTCCTATTCTCACGCACTGGTCTAACGCTTACTTCACAAACCAACGAGTCAGGCGTTTTCCGCTTCGACAATCTTCGCTCCGAAATCTACATAGTAGAAATTAAGGCCAGCGGGTTCGCGGTCTACGACTCGGAAGATATCAAGCTCGAGAATAATCAGACGCGCGAGCTCGAGGTAACCCTCAGAATCGCTAGTCTTAATGAGAGCGTCGTCGTGACCGCTACCGGCACTCTGCAACGAGAGGACGAGGTTGCCAAAGTAATTAACACAGTTACCGCGGAAGATATTGAGGCAAAACATACTTTGAGTTTGGCCGAGGATCTGAGAGGAACGCCCGGGGTGCGCATTCAGCAGCAAGGCTCGCCAGGTGCTCTGACGACAATTCGACTGCGAGGACTGCGCAACTTTGATACGGCGGTCTTAGTTGATGGGCTTCGAGTGCGTGATGCCGGCGACATCAATGGCTCCGCGTTATCGCTGATCACGGATATGGCTCCGTTGGGTGACGATAGACTTGAATTGCTGCTGGGATCAGGTTCGTCCATCTATGGTACGCATGCTATCGGCGGCGTAATCAATATGATTCCTGAAATTCCCCAGCCTGGAGTTCATGTAACCGCGGGCTTTGAAGGTGGCGGTTTGGCAACTTATCGCGAGCGCCTGCAATTAAGTGGTGGCAGCAATAAGCTGGGCTTTGAGACGGGTGTCAGCCGGTTGGATGTTCGCCACGGCATCGATGGCGACGACCAGTACGGCGATACAGTAATGAGCGGAAGAGTTCAGTACAATCCGCTGCAAAATATCAATATCACCGGACGGTTTTATGGGACGATTGGTAATGGTCGGGTAAACGACAATCCCTTTGCCCTGCCAGGCGCCTTTACCTCTTCACAACAATTTCCAGACGCAGTTGCTGGAGTGACATTTCAACCAGACTTCAACAATCCTGACAAGGGACGTCGCACGCAGTTATTGGTTGGTTCAGGAAGATTCACCCACAGTGTGAACGACCGACTTTCATATTCAATTGCCTATCAGAGGGTCGGTAGTAACAGACGCAACTACAATGGACCAGCCGTTGATCCTCGATTTGCAACGTTTGTCCCGTTCGGAGATTTCGAATTTCAGAGTATCAACAAGGGCACCATAGATACCATCGACGGCCGGTTCAACTGGCAGATTTCAGATTCAAATCTTGCCACCTTCGGTGCCGAGTTTGAACGGGAGTCTTTCTTCCAGTCGTCGCAACCGTCATTCAACGTCTTTAACAACACCACGGATCGGCAGCGTACCTATGCAATATTTGGGCAGGACCAACTGTCGTTCCGGGACCGGCGTTTACAAATTGCAATAGGCGTTCGTGCTCAAGGCTACCGGTTACGTAGCGCGGATCGTCCGGGAGATTTACAAGCTCGGAATGCTGAAAGCTCAGTTACTGGTGACGGAGCGATCGCCTATCTTTTCCGTCGCTCTGGTACAAAGGTTCGAGGGCATATTGGTAATGGTTTTCGTGCACCTTCACTCTTCGAGAGATTTGGCGAGGGAACAATTAGTACCGGACCAGTGCGCTTTGGTGATCCAACGTTGCGAGCGGAACAGTCGATAAGTGTTGATGGCGGATTGGAGCAACGTTTGGCGAGTGACAAAGTCGTCTTTAATGCGACTTACTTCTATACGCGCCTGCAACGGATAATTACCTTCACGGGATTTGTTGAAGATCCGCTTGGCTTAGGGCGATTTAGTGGATACATCAATCAGCCAGGTGGCCTTGCGCGCGGAGTTGAAACGTCAGTCGAGGCGTCTCTGTGGAAAGGAGCAGATCTGCGAGCAGGCTATACGTTCACGAACAGTGATCGCTTTGTGACAAACAGGGGCCTACAGCCCGAGTATGTAATTCCGGAAAATCAATTTGGCTTTAATTTCCGGCAGAGGTATCACTCATTGCTAATAAACTTCGCGTTGAATCGAACTGGCTCTTACCTTGCTCCAGTGTTCGAAAATGATCCCCCGTTTCGAACGGCTGAGCTGACTTTTGACGGCTACACCAAAGGTGATTTGTTTGCGAGTTATGAAAGAAAGCAGACAGAGAAAGTGACAATAGTTCTATTTGGTGGCGTCGAAAACATTTTCAATCAAACGTATTATGAAAATGGATTCCTGGCACCCGGAGCAGTTGGACGAGGTGGAGTGAAGGTGAAGTTCTAAAACAGAATCAGGTTGCAAGGTTAGAAACTCTTGGGCGCAATCGCGTCACTTATCGAGTTTCTCCTTGCAACCTGAAAGTCAAATCGTCAGGCCGTTTTTGTAAATAGGCCGCCTGCTAGAAAAATCACACCGAACAGTAGATGAATTCCGTGGTCTGCTTGTCCGAATTGTAAAGGCCCAGCCATCCACAAGTGCTCTGCACCGGTACCAAGGGCCATCCCTAAGATTCCCAACGCCAGATAAACAACTCCAAAAACGAGTGCGAGCCCTTTCGCTCCAGCTACCGAGCCTGCAAACCCGAAATAGAGAGCGATGGCACCAGATACAAGGTGAATCACGTTGTGTGCCGGCGTCAGGTGGGCTCCAAGCAAGACCTGATTGACGAAACCAGCAACTCCGACTAGTAGAAAGACCACCCCTAAAACCTTGCAAACAGTCTTTGCCATAATTCTCCAACTCCTTGTGTGAAAGTTGAAAAAAAGAGCGATAAGCCTTCGGTGTTTTCCGGAGGTTCGCGTTTCGGCGCGCTAGGGAGCGACTAACTGTATTGCGGGAGCATGTATATCAAAGAGCTTCGGCTGTTGCAAAGTTTTTTGGGATAAATATAGTTGGGATGATTAGGCCGGCCCTGCCAATTGAGTTTTTCCAGATGTTATACTCTTAGCTATTCCGACATCTAAGTACCGGGGGATGTGTCATGGTTGCCAGCTTAACTCACCGAAATGGGATCTTCCGAAGACTCCTGATTTCAGCAACTTTTCTGTGTCTACTACCGACTGTCGCCAGCGCCTACATAATTGTCATGCGCGATGGCCGTAAGCTTCAGATTCCTGACGACTTTGGCGTAGATCGTGCCACCCTTACTTACCGAGTTAGTGATACCATCCAGGTGACTCTTCAACTAAGCACAATCAACGTTCCAGCGACCGAAAAACTCAATGGTGAAGCACCGGGCCAATTGCTCCAGCACCGGTTCGAGGCTCCAATGAATTCCGGATCGCTGGTACCGGCTCCGCCGACTCCAGTCGTCGCGAAACGTTCCGTTACCAATCTTGACCTGGAGAATTACCGGCGCACGCGCGTGGAAGGTGAGCGAAATTACGAAGAACGGCGAAAAGAATCAGGATTACCGACAATTGAAGAGCAGCGTCGCAACCTGGCTGCCGTCGGGGAGCGCGCGGGAGAAGCCTCACAAAACATTCGTGCCGACGAGGAACAAGCTGAATCCTACTGGCGTAATCGTGCGGATGCGCTCCGTAACGAGATCTCTGCAACAAACGCTCGAATCGATTACATTCAGACGAGATTAAATGAGATTCCAGCATACTCCTATGGTGCCTTTGGAAGCGTCTTGCCCTTCGCTGCGATGGACCAGTTAAGTATTGGTTCACCCTTCATTACAGGAACTGTCGGCTTCTCACTTGGTTCCCAACTGAGAGGCGGCTTCGGTCTACGCAATGATCGATTCCGCGGCAGAGTTTTCGTAAATTCGGGACCCCGTCGTTTCGGCCGCAATCCCTTCGGTTCGCCCTTTCCGTTTGGAACTCTGGTGAGCGTTCCATTTCAGAATTATGATTTCGGCTACGAACGAAGCCAGCTCATTGCTGAGTTGGACCAGCTGATGTTGCAAAAAGCAACCCAGGCGTCACACTGGCGCGACCTCGAGGACGAAGCGCGAAGAGCGGGGGCTTACCCCGGATGGTTGCGACGACGCTGACAAAAAAGATAGAAATTAAATGACGAACAATTGGGAAACTGTAATCGGCCTGGAGATCCACGCCCAGCTCAGTACTGAGTCGAAGATCTTTTGTGGTTGTACCACGAGGTTTGGCGACGAGCCAAACGCCAACACTTGTCCGGTCTGTTTAGGACTGCCTGGAGCACTGCCGGTCATGAATCGGCGCGCCGTTGAGTTAGGCGCGCGCGCAGCTCTCGCCCTCGGATTGAAGATCAACGAGCAGTCGATCTTTGCGCGCAAGAACTATTTCTATCCTGACCTTCCCAAGGGCTATCAAATTTCACAGTACGATCAGCCATTCTCTGCCGACGGTGTGCTCGAGATCATGACCGCTGAACGTGATGATGCTGGACATCCGCTTGAATGGCGCCCAAAGACAATCAATATTACTCGTTTGCACCTCGAAGAAGATGCCGGAAAGAATGTGCATGAAGGATTACCCGATATTGATCGCTATTCCTATATTGACCTCAATCGCGCGGGCATTCCTTTAGCAGAGATTGTTACTGAGCCCGAGTTTCGATCTTCCTGGGAAGCTTACGACTACGTAAATCACGTGCGACGAGCCTTGCAGTGGGTTGGAGCTTCCGAAGCTGATATGGAAAAAGGAAACCTTCGCTGCGAGGCAAATGTTTCCGTTCGGAAGCGAGGGGATAAAAAGTTTGGGACGAAAGTTGAGCTGAAGAATCTCAACTCCGTTCGCTTTATGCAACGTGCGATCGAATTCGAAGTCGCGCGGCACATTCAAGTCCTCGAGTCAGGAGGTACGTTGCGACAGGAAACGAGGCTTTGGGATGAAAAAGCCGCAGAGACTCGTGTGATGCGTTCCAAAGAGGAAGCGCACGACTATCGTTATTTTCCCGAGCCCGATTTGCCGCCGCTTATTGTGTCGCGAGAGTTCATTGAACGTGTAAAAGAATCGATGCCGGAATTACCCGAGCAGCGGCGCAAGCGTTTCATGGATTCATACGAGCTATCTTTTGCGGATGCTTCGCAATTGGTCTCTGAACGAGCACTTGCTGACTACTATGAAGAAGCGACCAAGAGCTCAGGGAATCCTCGCGCGACCGCTAACTGGATTCGGTCAGAGCTTTTACGTGAGCTCGAGACGGCCGGCATTAATGCTTCAGCTTCGCCCATTGCGGCAAAAGAGCTGGGTAATTTGATCCGGATCATTGATGGTGGTCAGATCAGCGGAAAACAAGCCAAAGACGTGCTAGTTGAGATGTTTAAGACACGCAGAAGCGCCGAGGCCATCATCGCAGAAAAAGGGCTGGTCCAGGTAAGCGATACCGGCGAAATCGACAGTCTAATTGACGACGTGATCGCGGCAAATCCCGATCAGTTGGCCAACTATCGTTCGGGTAAAGAAGCGCTGTTCGGATTTTTTGTGGGCCAGGTGATCAAAGCCTCGAAAGGCAAAGCCAATCCAAAAATCGTCAATGATCGCCTAAAGATCAAACTTCAAGGTTAAGCGTGGAACTGAAGAATAAAGTGGCGCTCGTAACCGGCGGCACGAAGGGAATTGGAAAGGCAATTGCCAAGGCCCTGGTCGAGGCTGGTATACGGGTTGTAGTAACGGCGCGTCACGAGGATCAGGTTCAAGCGGCAGTAGAGTCGCTGAACCCGGCCGGCAGTGCAGGTGTCGAGGGGTTCCCGTGCGATGTTCGACAATTCGATCAGGTCCAAGCGCTGATACGCAAAGTTCGGGAACGGTGTGGAGGGTTGGATATTCTCGTGAACAATGCGGGCATCGGAATGTTTGGGACAGTCGTTGAGATGGAACCAGCAGACTTCAAGGCGGTCATCGAAACCAATCTGTTAGGGGTCTATTATTGTTGCCACGAGGCGATACCTCACCTGAAACAGCGTGGTGGTGGATACATCATCAACATTTCTTCACTGGCTGGCGCGAATGCTCACCCAGGAATGGCTGCTTACAATGCTTCAAAGTTTGGGTTGAATGGATTCAGTGAAGCACTGTTGCAGGAAGTACGTTATGACAACATAAAGGTGAGCTACATCATGCCTGGCTCCGTTAATACCGAATTCGGCAACGACAAACCGAGTCCTTCCAAGAGTTGGCAACTCCAGCCTGAAGATGTCGCGGAAGTGGTGATGGATCTTTTGGCCCATCCTGAGCGAAGTCTTCCCAGTAGAGTCGAAATTAGACCAAGTAAACCTGAGAAGAAGTGAGATTTGAGAATGGATATTTGATAATTACTAATTCAAACTTCGCGCAAATAGTAATTATCAAATATCAATTCTCAATTCTTTTTGATCTACTCACCTTGTGCGATAGCTATATAACAAAGCGCCGCCAGGCCGGCGCACTCCAGAATGAGAGCTGTTGTTCAGCGTGTAACGCGAGCTAGTGTCACTGTCGATGGTGAAGTCGTCGGGGCAATCGGTCGCGGGTTGTTGGTCTTGCTCGCGGTGACGAACGATGATCAAAAGTCGGATGCTGATTATCTCGCTGAGAAGATTTCGGCGTTGCGGATCTTTGATGATAGCGAGGGACGCATGAATGTTTCGCTGAAAGATTCAGGCGGATCGTTACTGGTCGTATCCCAATTCACGCTCTACGGTGATGTGCGACGTGGTCTGAGGCCATCATGGAGTGACGCCGCCGGCCCCGAAAAGGCGGAACCATTGTACGAATATTTTGTTGAGCGTGGCCGACGGTTGATAGACCACGTACAGACAGGCAGCTTTCGGAAGATGATGCAGGTTGAATTGATTAACGACGGACCGGTAACGATTCTCCTGGATAGTAGAAAATTATTCTAGTCTTAGATCGTATCGTCTGAACCCTTCGACTGCTCTTCTAGTTCAAAGCGATCGCGATCGCGCCTCTCGATCTTATCGAGAAAATCGAGTTCTTCGTTGTCTTCAAAACTAACGCCCATCGCCTGAGCATTCTCTTCAACGAGCGATTGATCGGGCGTTGGATTATCACCGGCGAAAGTCTCAGCGCCGCTGTCATTGACATCTTCCCAGTTGGCGTCAAGGTCGCCGCCGGCATCCCGTGGAGAAGCAGCTGTGTTGTTGCGCAGTCGATTTGCGAGCAACTCTGAATCACGTGGTGCCCGAGAAATTTCCGATTCCATAAACTCTTCAATTTCAGGATCCGGTATGTATTCTGGGTCGTTTGCCAGGTACTCGAAATCTTCCGCGTGTTTTCTCGGCATAGCTGTCTCCCTCGCCAGTCCTTACAGGAGCTGGTAATCCCCGTGAAGAGTGACGTGTTAGTCTCAATTCCGGGGGAACGAATTTGCAAAACTATAACACAGCGCTTGTCGGGGTGGCACTCCGTGACCACCGCCTTCGACCACCCAAACACAAGCCTCAAAAGAAGAACAATCTGAAGGCCCTCGTTGCAAACCAGACAAAACGAGATGAGGGGTGGCCACGGAGTGCCACCCCGACAACAAAGAAGCGTGGCCACGAGGTATAAGCCCGGCAAAAAGCGTTGCTTGACGATTAAACGGGCGGACTTTACACTGAAATTTGCACAATAAACATCAAATTATTAACACGATCTCTGCGCGTTAGCTGGAAAGGGTTTGAGCATCTCCATGCCTGAAAGTCCGTTTAATACTCTACAAACACTCGAGTCAGATTCGGGGCCAATTGGACAGTTCTATTCGCTGCCACATCTTGAACGCAGCGGTGTTGGGCTGATTTCAAGACTGCCGATCAGTATTCGAATAGTTCTGGAATCTGTCCTTCGTAATTGTGATGGGTTGAAGATCACCGAAGCCAACATCAAGGCGCTTGCGAATTGGCAACCCAATGCTGAACGAGTGGCCGAAATACCTTTCGTTGTTGCGAGAGTTCTACTGCAGGATTTTACCGGAGTGCCACTGCTTGTCGATTTGGCGGCGATGCGTTCTGCTGTTGAGCGCCTTGGAAAAGATACTGATCTAATCGAACCGCTGGTACCAGTCGATCTTGTTATCGACCATTCGATTCAAGTCGATTTTTCCAGCATCAAAGACGCGCTGGAAAAGAACATGGAGATGGAATTCAAGCGCAATCGCTCGCGTTATCAATTTCTCAAGTGGGGAACACAAGCCTTCAACGGCTTTCGCGTGATTCCCCCGGGAATTGGCATCTGCCATCAGGTCAATCTCGAGTATCTGGCCAAGTCAGTTTGGGACAAGAATGTTCTGTTTCCGGATACGCTGGTAGGTACTGACTCTCACACTACGATGATCAACGGGCTCGGAATCGTAGGTTGGGGCGTCGGTGGCATCGAGGCAGAAGCGGCGATGCTGGGCCAGCCCGTTTATTTCTTGACGCCTGATGTTGTTGGCGTACACCTGAGTGGTTCGCTTCGGGAAGGAGTTACCGCCACCGATCTCGTCTTGCGCGTTACCGAAATGATGCGCAAGGCCAAGGTGGTCGGAAAGTTTGTTGAGTTTCACGGTGAAGGTGCCGCGAGTCTTTCGGTCACCGATCGAGCGACGATCGCCAACATGGCTCCTGAGTACGGCGCCACCATGGGCTTCTTCCCTATCGATGAAGAGACTTGCAACTATCTGCTCGCGACGGGACGAGCCGAAGAGCACGTTGATCTCGTTCGGCGTTATTTCCAGGCACAGGGAATGTTCGGTATTCCGCGGAAAGGTGAATGCGATTACAGCGTTGTTTACGATCTTGACCTCGGTTCAATCAAGCCAAGCGTCGCCGGTCCAAAACGACCTCAAGACCGGATTGAGTTGCCGCAACTGAAGGAACAGTTTGAACAATTGCTCGTCAAGCCAGTTGCTGATGGAGGATATGGTAAGAGTCATGACGAACTGTGGACGCGTTACCATGTGAAGATTGGTGCTGATCGCCAGCGCAATATAGCCGGTGGCGGCGAACAGACGACAGAGAATATTCCTGCCATCAGCAAAGACATCAACTCTACCTCTAATACGAGTGTGTGGACAGAGACCGAGATGGTTAACAATCGTCCCACTCCCGACTTTGTCCCCGAGATTTCAGAGGATGAATTTCCCGGCGGTGACGAGTTAATCGGACACGGAGATGTCTTAATTGCCGCAATCACATCCTGTACAAATACTTCCAATCCAAGCGTAATGTTGGCGGCTGGACTATTGGCAAAAAAAGCGGTCGAGTCTGGACTGACGGTTAGTCCAAAAGTTAAGAACTCGCTGGCCCCAGGCTCAAGGGTCGTAACTGAATATCTCGAGCGAACCGGTCTACAGCCTTATCTAAACGAGTTGGGATTCAATCTTGCCGGTTACGGCTGCACGACTTGTATCGGAAACTCTGGTCCACTTGATCCATCCCTTGAACAGGTGGTGAATGAGCGTGATGTCATCGCAGCCTCAGTGCTTTCCGGTAATCGCAATTTTGAGGCTCGCGTTCACCAGAGTATTAAGGCCAACTTCCTTATGAGTCCTCCGCTCGTCGTTGCCTTTGCCCTCGCGGGCCGGATAGACCTCGATATGTCGTCGGATCCAATCGGTACCGGGAAGAACGGGCAGGATGTTTATCTGCGAGATATTTGGCCCACCATGCAGGAAATCAATGACCTGATGAAAGCAGCCTTCGATCCTGAGACCTATCGCAGGTTGTATGGAAACTTTGCCGACCAGAATCCTCTTTGGAACGATATTCCAATGAGCTCAGGCGGTGTTTATCAGTGGGAACCCGATTCCACCTACATCCGAGAACCTCCTTACTTTGAAAAGTTCTCGAGTAAGTTGGACTCTTTAGCAGATATAAAAGGAGCTCGCCCGCTTGCTGTTTTTGGTGACTCGGTGACTACTGATCACATTAGCCCGGCCGGAGCCATTAAACCTTCATCGCCGGCCGGTTTGTACCTGCAGGAACGAGGAGTAGATATTCGCGACTTCAATAGTTACGGCGCGCGTCGAGGTAATCATGAGGCAATGGTGCGCGGCACTTTTGCGAATGTTCGCATCAAAAACCTGATGGTCCCGGGCGTCGAAGGCGGCGTTACAATTCATCAGCCGAGCGGCGAGCGCATGAGCATTTATGATGCGTCGATGAGATACCAGGCGGAACAGGTACCACTTGTGATCTTTGCCGGTCAGGAATACGGTACTGGTAGCTCGCGAGACTGGGCCGCCAAAGGAACGCGACTACTCGGCGTGAAAGCCGTTGTTGCTCAGAGTTTTGAGCGTATTCATAGGAGCAATTTGGTGGGCATGGGTGTTTTGCCCTGCCAGTTTAGAGATGAGACCAGTGCCTCGTCGCTGCGGCTCGATGGCAGCGAGACTTTTGACTTGTTGGGAATCGAAGCGGGCATCAAACCACTCCAGGATGTAACGTTGATCATTCATCGTGCCAGTGGCGCCATCGAGGAAATTCCCATTACGTTGCGCATCGATACGCCCATCGAAGTTGAATACTTTCGTCATGGTGGAATCCTGCCTTATGTTCTCCGAGAACTGCTCGCGGGCGCCACTGATTACTAAGAGTTCGAACCAGGAGTGATATGTCATCTGCACAATTAGTTGAAAATAATACGCCCAGGAAGTACCAGCTTTTCATCGATGGCCAGTGGGTCGATGCCGAGTCAGGTAAGACGTTTGAAACACCAAATCCGGCTACAGGCGAAACACTCGCAGAAGTTGCCGAAGCTGACAAAGCCGACATCGATAAAGCTGTCAAAGCAGCTCGTCGTGCCTTCGAAGGCAAGTGGTCCAAGATTAGCGCTCGTGATCGAGGACGACTCCTATACAAGCTTTCACAACTTTTAGAAGAGAAGACGCCTGACCTTGCAGCGCTCGAAACTGCCGACAATGGCAAGCCGATCAAAGAGTCGTTATATATCGACCTGCCACAGGTAGTTGAAAACTTTGAATACTTTGCGGGTTGGGCCACGAAGATCGAAGGCGAAACGATTCCGGTGCCGGGCAAGATGTTTAATTACACCTTGCGAGAGCCAATTGGAGTTTGTGGTCAGATTATTCCTTGGAACTTTCCGCTGCTGATGGCGGCGTGGAAACTAGCTCCGGCTCTCGCCGCGGGAAATACGGTAGTGCTGAAACCTGCCGAGCAAACGCCTGTCGGAGCGATGGAGTTAGCCAGTTTGATCCAGGAAGCAGGCTTTCCCGAGGGTGTCGTTAACGTTGTGCCGGGCTATGGGGAGACCGCCGGTGCAGCACTTGCTGCTCATCCGGGTATCGATAAAGTAGCTTTTACCGGCTCTACCGAAGTCGGAAAACTCGTAGCCAAAGCAGCGGCTGACAATCTGACTAAGGTGTCTCTTGAGCTTGGTGGGAAGGCACCCAACATAGTATTCGCTGATTCTGATCTCGATCAGGCAGTCGCAGGTGCGATGATGGGTATTTTCTATAACCAGGGCCAGGTCTGTTGTGCCGGTTCTCGTCTATTTGTGGAAGCCAGTGTAAAGGACGCTTTTGTCGGTAAATTGAAAGAGCGTGCGGAAAAAATTGCGGTGGGCGATCCCATGGACAAGGGAACGCAAATGGGTCCACAAGTGTCAGCGGAGCAACTCGACCGCATCAAAGGTTACGTGGATATTGCTCGATCGGAAGGAGCCGAAGTATTAACCGGAGGTGCTCCACCGAGTTTGGATGCGGCTTTTGAAAAGGGTTTCTTCTTCCGTCCCACCATTTTTTCTGATGTAACTAACAAGATGCGTGTGGCGCAGGAAGAGATCTTTGGTCCAGTAGTGTCAGTGATCAGTTTCGAAAACGAAGAAGACTTGATAAAGCAGGCGAACGACACCATCTATGGTTTGTCTGCAGGTATTTGGACTCGCGACATCACGCGCGCGCACCGGTTTGCGAAAGAGATCAAAGCCGGTGTGGTTTGGATCAATACCTACAATATGTTTAATGCGGCTTCGCCGTTTGGTGGTTACAAGCAGTCGGGTTACGGGCGTGAGATGGGGAAACATGCGCTCGATCTCTATACGCAGGTAAAGAGCGTATGGGTTGATTTGTCAGGCCGGCCGATTGGTTGGTTTGGGAAATAGGGGAAGGGAACTGAGTTGACCGTAGAAAATGGGACCTATAGGACATATAGGTCCTATGTATCTTAACCATGATATTATTCCAGCATTCAAAACTCTCCCACAATGAAAACTGCTCATTGGAGGAGAAGGAATGTCAATAAAAAGATCATCCGCTGTTTTCGCAATCCTGGTCTGTACTTTTTTTCTTACTGCGTGTCCCAGTCAAACCAACGTCGCAAAGATCAACGCAGATCCTGCGCGTTACCGTGGTAAAGAGGTAGCAATTGCCGGCAGAGTGACGGACAGTTATGGCTTTATGGGTGCCGGTGGATATGAAATCGATGATGGCTCTGGGAAAATATGGGTTGCGACTACTCGAGGCGTTCCCTCCCGCGGCGCTTTTGTCGGCGCCAAGGGCTACGTAAGAAGCGGCCTGACGTTTAGTGGACGAACCTTCGGAACTGTGGTCGAAGAGACTGAACGTCACGTCAAAGGCAAATAAAGGGGTCGCATTGCACGGTCGCGGTAGTTTCCAAAATGGAAAACAAAACCGCAGAAAAGCGCGAGATCGTCAAAGAGTTGGACCTTGCTTTCGCGCGCTTGATCGACCGTCTGAAGGTTTTAGTCAAATCTGTCTCTCCTGATCAGTTGTATAGACGCCCGCCGTCAGTGACGTTTGGCGAGAACATTCTGCGCAGCGCAGCAATCCTCGAGCAAACTTTCGGCGGGCTTACAACTAATCTCTGGGACGATCCTTTCGAGTGGACCTTACCCGAAACACTCTCAAGTCAGGATCGCATTATCGAGTATCTCGCCGAGGTTGATGCCACTCGTGAACGTGCCTTCTGCTGCTTCAGCGATGACGCGCTTACCAAGTATGTCTCTGCCCCGGCCGGCGAATTTGTGCTACTCAGTGTTCTTCTCGACGCACTGGTCCGAGCCAGCGATTATCATGGACGAGCTGCGGCAACTGTTAAAATCTATTTCGATGAAAGTATGGTTCGGTTTATTATTTAGCCCGCCACTTAGACTTTTGAGCCTGAGGATCCTTCTGAATGTATTGTCCCCATTGTGGTCAACTGCAAACTACTGGCGCCGTTAGGTTTTGTTCGCGTTGTGGATTTCCCCTTGATGGAGTTATCTATCTGCTTGGAAATGGCGGCTTGCTGCCAGCTTTCGACTCGCGTGATGAAGCTCCAACTATTTCTGCCAGAAGGCGTGGAGTCAAGCAGGGCGGTCTTTTGTTTCTCTCCGGTGCTGTAATAGTGCCTTTGCTCGCCGTACTCGGCGACGCCGCTAATTCCGCGTTCTTGAATCTCCTGATGACCTTAGCCGCCATCATCTGTTTCGCTGGTGGTCCATTGAGAATGTTGTACGCCGGCATTTTTGAAGAAGGAGCACCCAATCCGTATCGGCAACTCAATAGACCCTTCGTACAGGCTCCGATGCCCGCACCTCGCCAGTTCGCTTCTCAGGGGCAAACAGCATTGCCGCCCGCGCAAAGCGCACGACCCGTTGGCTCGTGGCAGCCTCGCCCCGTCACCTCGGAGTTGGTTGGACCACCGAGCGTCACCGAAAACACAACCAGACTGCTGGATAAAGAAGACAGGACCGATCGTTAGCACTTGGAAAGTCTTAAGTGTCGAATCAGGCGAGACGGTCCGATCACTTTTCGTGATTGGATGCAGGCCGCCCTCTATGATAGCAGTCTCGGTTATTACAATCGCCCGGATTTAATTCGTTGGGGTCGCGCCGGTGACTATCGCACCAGTCCGGAGCTTAGCGGTCTGTTTGCTGCCACCTTTGCGAGATTTTTTGCTTCGCTCTTTCATCAGTTAGGCGAACCGTCTCATTGGACCATCGTTGAATCTGGAGCGGGCAACGGCGAGTTTGCGGCGGGCGTCCTGGACGCGTTCAGAACATCTCATCCGTCCATTTTCAAAGCTACGCGCTACGTGATCGACGAGCAGAGTGCCGCTGCTGGTCGTCTGGCGCGTGAGCGACTGGCGACTATTGGTCGTAAAGTCGAGTTCTATTCGATTGGTGAAACTGGAAACGTCAATCCAGGTATATTTTTTTCCAACGAACTGGTTGACGCTTTTCCGGTGAGTCTGGTGACGGTGGAAAATGGGGAATTGCGTGAACTCTATGTTGCAATGGATCCTGAGATGCGATTTACGTTTCTGCCCGGTCCACCTTCCACTCAAAGGCTTGCGGAATTTCTGAATGAAAACTCAATTGATTTAAGAGAGGGTCAGATAATAGAAGTGAATCTACAGGTTTCTGATTGGGTGTCCGCGGTTGCTGAGAAGCTAACGGCTGGCTATGTGATCACGGTAGATTATGGAGCCGAACAGGAAGATCTTTACGGATTGCCCGAGCGTTTTAAGGGAACCTTGCGTGCCTTTAACCGACATCGATTCGTTGAAGTGCTGTCGGACCCGGGAGATAACGACATTACTGCAACTGTAAACTGGACCCAACTCAGGAGTGTCGGCGAGCAAGCCGGATTATCGTGTACTAGTCTTACCAGTCTCGATCAGTTCTTGTTGCGCGAGGGTCTTCTTGAGGAATTACAACTTCGTTTGGACAGCTCGAATAGTGACGTGGAGAAATTGAAGTTAACCACCCAGGCTCGTGACCTGATTCTTCCGACGGGTATGGCCTCGCATTTCCAGGTAATGATTCAAAAGAGAGTTTAATGTGATGAACCATGCATTTGAATTGATTGACGTCTGCCATTCTGTCGAGGACGGAATGATCACCTACAAAGGTTTACCAGCTCCGAAGATTTCGGATCATCTCAGTCGCGCCGATTCAAAGAAGTTTTATGGAGAGGGAACTGAGTTTCACATCGGCAAGATTGAGATGGTGGCGAATACTGGCACGTATCTCGATAGTCCATTTCACAGGTACGCTGAAGGTCTTGACCTGGCCAGCCTCGACTTATACTCCCTCGCAAATGTAGACGGAGTAGTAATACGCTGTAATCAATCAGGCAAACCTGAAATTGATGAAGATGTTTTGGATGGCCTGGAGTTAAAGGGAAAGGCGGTCCTATTTCATTCGGGTTGGGATCGCCACTGGCGAACTGAAACGTACTCAAACGGCCAGCATCCTTTTCTGACTGAGGCAACTGCCAAACGACTCGCAGAAAGTAAGGCTACATTGGTCGGGATTGACTCGTTTAATATCGATTCCACCGCACAACTTAGTCGTCCGGTCCATTCGATTCTCCTCGCACATAACATTCCAATAGTTGAGCATCTTTGCGGATTGAACGAACTGCCTGACAATAACTTTAAGTTTTTTGCCGTGCCTGTAAAAGTCCGAAACTTCGGCACCTTCCCGGTGCGGGCTTTTGGACTGGTACAAAAAAGCACCGCCTGAAACTGTTTCTCGTCTTTTTACTCGTGGAGTTGGTCATGCTGAATCACTCTTATCGCGGAAAAACTTTCGTCTTGCTTCTTTATGTCGGTCTTTTGTCCAGTGTTTTGCCAGAAAGGTTTCGCAGCGTCGCTCAGGAGCTGAACAATGCTGTTTCGGCTCAGGCTTACTTTACTGAGCCTGCCATCTCACCCGACCGCAAAGAGATCGCGTTTGTTTCAGGCGGCGACATTTGGACCGTACCATCCGAGGGTGGTGCGGCCTCATTGCTGGTCTCGAACCCGGCCAACGAGTCGCGTCCCATCTACTCACCTGATGGAAAGCAGCTGGCCTTTATTTCGACTCGCACTGGAAATGGCGACATCTATTTGTTGAACCTGGCGACGGGCGACTCGAGGCGTCTGACTTTTGATGATGGTGTTGATCAGCTTGACGGATGGTCGCGAGATGGTCGCTGGGTCTATTTTTCCTCAACCAGCCGTGATATCGGTGGTCTCAATGATTTGTATCGTGTCAGTAGTTTAGGTGGAACTCCTCTACCCGTCAGCGCTGATCGCTATACGAACGAGGTGTTTGGGGCGCCATCCCCGGATGGCTCGAGTATCGCCTTTAGCGCGCGGGGAATTTCGTGGGCACAATGGTGGCGCAAAGGTCACAGTCATATCGACGAATCTGAGATCTGGCTACTTAAGGGGTTCGATGGGCCAAATGCAGGCTATGAGCGGGTCACAGAAGCAGCTGATGCCAAAGAAATGTGGCCCATGTGGAGTGCTGATGGCCGGACCTTGTTCTATGTCTCTGACGGTGCTGATGCAGGAAACAAAGATGGCGCACAAAATATATGGACCATTACTCCGGGCAAGACCAGTGCTCGTCGCGTTTCTGCTTTCACCTCCGGACGAGTTCTATGGCCCAACATCTCATACGATGGGAAAGAGATTGTTTTCGAACACGACTTTCGCGTCTGGCGTTTGCAAACTGATTCCGGGAAAACCTCTGAAGTGCAAATTGTCAGACGCGGTGCATCATCTGGTCCAGCGATCGAGCATCTGCGTTTAAGTGATCAGATAGGTGAGATGCAACTTTCACCGGATGGCAAGAAGATTGCCTTTGTCGTGCGTGGTGAAGTCTTTGCCGCATCTGCGAATGACGGCGGGGATGCTGCCCGTGTCTCCAATACAACGGCAGAGGAATATCAGATTACCTGGTCTCCGGACAGCCGCCGGCTGGTCTATGTTTCGGATCGGGACCAGGTGCCGCACCTATTTCAATATGACTTCAATTCAAATTCTGAGAGCCAGTTAACCAATACTCAAGCTGACGATACTACGCCGCGTTTCTCACCGGATGGGAAGCTATTAGCTTTTGTTCGCGCAGCAAAGGATCTGTGTGTATTGAACCTCGCCGACAAAAAAGAGAGGGTCGTTGTCAGCGGGGTCTTCGAGCGGCCTCCGTTGATTTCAGACCGGCCGTACGTATGGTCTCCTGATAGTCGCTGGCTGGCGTCCGTTCCAATCGCAGAAGGTCAATTTAAAAACGTCAAGATCGTTGCAATTGACGGTGGCGCAAGTAGACCAGTGAGTTTCTTGTCGAATGTTTTCAGCAACACCCTGTCGTGGAGTCCGGATGGCACTTTCCTGTTGTTCGACACGGGCCAACGAACGGAGAGTACTCAACTTGCAAGAGTCGATCTAACTCCAAGGACTCCGCGCTTCCGAGAGGATCAATTTCGCGACCTATTTCGCGAGGAAGCACCCAGAAGCATTACGGCCCCTCGCACGGAACAACGGCCGGCGACTGAGACGCCGGCGGCAAGCCCTTCGCCTTCTCCAGCGGCCAGTGTGAGTCCTGATGAGAAGAAGCCGAGTACGAAGCCAGTCCAAATTGCGTTCGATGATATTCGGCGTCGTTTAAGCTTGCTCCCAGTCGGTGTCGACGTTAACTATCAGACAATCAGTCCCGACGGTAAGTGGGTCGCAATGATTGCGAACGCCGCAAACCAGGCGAATCTCTATGTCTATTCGCTGGACGAATTATCGAGAGAACCGGCGGTCGCGAAACAGTTGACCTCAACCGCCGGCTCTAAGTCAGCGGCCCAATTCTCACCCGATAGCAAGGAAATTTTTTACCTCGAGAATGGACGTGTTTCAGTTGTAAACCTCGAAGGGAAAACCCGACCACTCGCAGTCACTGCTGAGATGGATGTCGACTTCTCGAAAGAGAAGATGGAAGTATTTCGTCAAGGATGGTCCTATTTACGCGATTTCTTCTATGACCCGAGCTATCACGGGACCAATTGGCAGAAAGTCCGAGCAGATTACGAACCTTTGATCGCTGGAGCCCGAACCTCCGACGAAGTTCGACGGCTATTGCAGTTGATGGTGGGAGAATTGAATGCTTCGCACCTGGGCGCGGGAGCGCCTGCCAGTGCAACCCAGTTCTCGACTGGAAGATTGGGACTTCGCTTTGATAGACGCGAATACGAAACCAGCGGTCGTCTCAAAATTACTGAGGTCATAACTCTAGGTCCAGCTGCTCTTCCTGGTAGCATCAAGGTAGGTAACTATCTACTTGCGGTTGATGGCCAGTCGCTTGACGGTCATACAAACCTGGACGAGACGCTGAACTATAAAACCGGAAAGCGTGTCAGCTTGACCATTGCCGACGATGGAGCGGGGACCGCCAAGAAGGAAGTTATTGTACGGCCGGTTAACGCGGTCACCGAACGGGGTTTGTTATATCGTCAATGGGTCGATCGCAATCGAGCGTATGTGGCTCGAATTAGCAACGGCAGGCTTGGTTATGTACACATGTTTGACATGGGAACCAGTTCTTTGTCCCAGCTCTACATCGATCTGGATGCTGAGAATCATGCTCGCGATGGGGTAGTCATCGATATTCGGAATAACAGTGGCGGCTTTGTAAACGTCTATGCAATTGATGTTTTGGCACGAAGGGGTTATCTAACGATGACGTTGAGAGACCTCCCCGGAACTCCGGCCCGCACGGTGTTGGGTCAACGAGCCCTGGAACGCCCCACTATTCTGGTGACAAATCAACACTCGCTGTCGGATGCGGAGGATTTCACAGAAGGCTATCGAACACTGGGCCTGGGCCGAGTCGTTGGAGAACCGACTGCGGGTTGGATTATCTTCACCTGGAACCAGTCGCTGATTGACGGCACCAGTTTTCGTCTGCCCCGAATGAAGATTACGGCAAACGACGGTACGGTGATGGAGCGAAATCCTCGTCCAGTAGATCTCGAGGTAAGCCGGCCGATTGGTGAGACATTAATTGATCGTGACTCGCAGCTCGACGTGGCAGTGCGGGAGTTGTTGAAAGAGCTGGGAGGTAAAACGACGTCGCCGCAGTAGGAAGAAAAATAGGACTAATAGGACCTATAGGACCAATACTCTAACAATTACGATGGAGAAACTTATGCCCTTAGCAGATTCAATGATTCAGGAATTCGATCACGAGATGGCAAATACTCGAAAAACTCTAGAGCGTGTGCCCGACGATAAGTTCACCTGGAAACCGCATGACAAATCTTTCTCGATGGGTAGTCTTGCTTCTCATCTTTCAAATCTGCCTTATTGGACCAACATTACTATCGAACAGGACGAGTTTGATATGTCTCCCGGCGGGCAAAAAATGACGACTCCTGAAACTCATAGCCAGAAGGAGTTGATGGCGGCATTTGATAGCAATGTTGCGAAAGCGAGAGCAGCATTGGCAGGCGTGAGCGATGAAAGACTATTCGGATTGTGGTCTCTCAAGAACAACGGTCAACACATCATGTCGATGCCCCGAATTGCGGTATTACGCAATTTCGTCTTAAACCACAACATTCATCATCGGGCACAACTTGGCGTATATCTCAGGCTAAACGATATACCTGTTCCCTCGATTTATGGGCCATCTGCAGATGAACCGATGTGATAAATAGGGACTTAGAATAGTTCGAACTTTATCGTCAGGTACTTCTTTGGGTTTTGACGAAAGTCATAAATGAGCTTAACGCCTTCAGATGAGAGCTGGTTTACATTCGTAAACAGCGTATCGTCGGTAAGCAGTTTGCCAACAGTTCCTTCACCCCGCTGGGCCGCGGCAACCATGTTGTCGACGCGTTCGGCGGTGGTGTTGAACCTGGCCACTGCCGCACGAGTATCGTTATAAAGTTGTTCGTCTCGGATAAGTTTTCCAAGCGTTCCGTGTCCCGCATTTACATCCGCTACGATCAGGTTAAGCTGCTCTACTGACTTGTCGATCCGATCCGCAGTGCGATTGATGCGATTATAAAATTCGTCATCTGTCAGGAACTTGCCCGCTGATCCACGGCCAGCGCGCAGATCGTCGGCGATAGTCTTGAGCTGAATCGCAATCTGATTCGCGTTTTCATACAAGGCAGGATCGTTTATAAAGCGTCCAGCCGAACCGTTCCCGGACCTTACCTGGCGCATTACATCCTCGGTCTCTCTAATCGTCGCGTTGAGGTTGTTGTAGAGTGCTTCATCGTTGAATAGTCTTCCGACAGTTCCTTTTCCGTCCTTAACATCTTTTACGATGCCACTAATTTCATCGGATAACTTGCTTAGCCGTTGGGCCAAATCGGTGCCGGACGTCGCAAAGTCATTTACCGTATTCGAACTGGATGAGGGAAGTATCGCACCTTCGTTGACAGGCTGGCCCACAGCTGTACCCGGAGTGATATTAATCAACATCTCGTTTCCCAGCAGACTGGGTGAACCTTGTTGGGCTGTTGAATCGGAACGAATCCTAACGTTGGCAGGCTGGCCATCAATCGTTGAGTCGATCGTCAAGGTGGCTTCAACTCGAGGCGCGTTGGGAACATCTGACGGCGGCAGTAAACGAATTTGTTCGACTTTGCCTACACGCACACCTGCCAGGCGTACTTCAGATCCTTCACGCAGCCCGTTGGCATCGACGAAACGTGCTTTCAGGTGCAACTTCCTGCTAAATGGATTGATATCGCCCGAGGCGTTCAGTACGAGAAAGACCAAAATGCCAATCGCCAGAAGCACGAAAATGCCAACACGCAATTGGCTGAAGGTAACACTCCGTTTTGATGCAGGCATAGCGTGTAGTGGGGGACGTTGGAAATAAGCTAAAGGTTCGCCCCCAGTCCTTTCTTAATGTCCGCGCAAGAACTTCTGGATGTACGGATCCTCGGCCCTGCGCAATGATTCATCAGTTCCGCTGAAAATAACTTTTCCCTGTTTCATCATCATAACTTTACTGTTGATCAAGCAAAGGCGCTCACCTTCTCGCTCAAACACCACATTGCCTTCGTCATCTACCACCGCATACTCCGAACAGATATATTGGAGGTTGTTCATTTCGTGAGTCACGAAAATCGACGACACGTCCTCAAGATCTCGGAGCTTCATCGCAAGTTCGCAGATCGTTCGCGCGGTTGGCGGATCGAGTCCAGCCGTTGGTTCATCAAAGAGCACAATCTTGGGGTCACCGATTAAAGCTCGCGCAATGCCTACGCGGCGACGCATACCTCCGGAAAGTTCAATCGGCATTTTATCGATTGCATCTTCCAGGTTGACGAAGCGCAGCATTCGCCTGACCTCTGGTTCAACCTCATCCTCAGGTACATTTTGCTCGTGCAGGCGGTAAGCAACATTTTCATAAACTGAAAGCGAGTCGAACAGTGCACCCTCCTGAAAGACCATCCCAATCTTCTTACGCACTTTCATCATTTGGTCTTCGGAGTAATCAGTTATGTCTTCACCATCCACCAGAACTCTACCGCTATCAGGCTTCAACAGTCCGAGAACAAGCTTGATGATGGTCGATTTGCCTCCGCCCGAGCCGCCTAGAATGATCTTCGTCTCGCCTTTCATCACCTTGAAGCTCAGGTGATCCAGGATGACCCGTTCGTCAAATGCGAGCAGGACGTTGCGAAACTCGATCGCCGGAATAGCTCGCTCGAGATCGTCGACCTCATGAAAGGTCGACTCGGCAGCATTCTCGCTTACCGACGGAGAAGAGAGATGGATTGACTCATTCGACATCGTATCGTCGAGCATTTTAGGATGTCCCTAGAATAACCTGAAGTGCTTTTGCCAGGAAAAAGTCGGCGATGATGACGACGATCGAAGCCATCACCACCGCCCGAGTCGTCGAGCGTCCTACTCCGACGGTGCCGCCCTCGGTGCTCAATCCTTGCCGGCACGCTATTGTTGCAATGATCAACGAAAAGGCCAATGGCTTCACCACTCCGCCGATGAGATCGTCAGTAGTGATTCCATCTCGAACTGCGGCGACAAAAACGCTTGAAGAGACTGAGTAGAGTGAAACTGCTGTCACCCAACCTCCGAAAATTCCCATCACATCTGCCAGGACCGTTAGCAGAGGTAAACTGACAAGGAGTGCAAACATCCTGGGCGCTACGAGCTTTCGAATGGGATCCGTTCCCAGAGCTCGCATTGCATCGATCTGTTGCGACACAACCATTGAGCCGAGCTCAGCTGAAATAGCCGACCCAACTCGTCCGGTAACCATCAAAGCGCAGAGTACCGGACCAAGTTCCCGTACGAGAGAGATTGCGACGAGGTAACCAGTTTGTGATTGAGCTCCGTAGGCTTTTAGCGTTGGAAACGTCTGGACCGTAAGTACGCCACCAGTAAAAAAGCCCGTCAGAATAATGATAGTCAGCGAGCCTACGCCAATGGCGTCCATCTGCGCAATCGTTTCGGGGATGTACCGCGGGCGCTTAAAGATACCGCGGAATGCTCGGGCGGCCAGCAGTGTTGTCTCCTGCAATTCCCAAACGGCGCGCGTCGCAAAGTTCATGGAAGGCGAAATGAATGCCGATGTTCAACTGTGGTCGAGCTTAAGTGGTGAAAGTTGGTCAAACTTAAGAGAATTAGGAATTGCTCTTCGTCTTGGTCAATAGTCCCGAAACGGTTTAAGTTCCATACTGTGGAATTCGAAGCTGCCTATCATGCGCAAATTAGACGCAGTGCGTCAAGCGTGAAAATTTGGGATTGGCGACTACTTTTGCGAACTGGTGGTAAATCGGCGAGGTCCAGAGAGGACGCGCGGTCACATTGAAGTGATCTCTTGACAATAGTGCGAGAGAAAATTCTGCGCGTTACCCTGGATGAAAAGCGGCGTGGATCGAATTAGCGCCGGGGAGCTACAGCTCGTGGTATAGCAAGCGCCCGTCCGCGCCTTCTTGGATTATCCAGTAAGGCTCGCTGGCGCAGAAGTCGCCAGGTTGCGATTTGATCAGCACTCAGCACCCGACGAATCTGCACTTCGTTATGAATTCTCATTCTGAGTTGGGCAGCCTGGGCAGCGCTCACGTCCCGGATGCGCTGTTCCACAAGGTTTTCGTCCAAATTATCGGAGTCGAGCGCTTCCTCGAGTGCGAGATTTGATTCTCGCAAGCGCTGGTTCACCGTCATTCGTTCATTTTTTGATTGTTCGCGGATGGCACGAATTCTTTGTCTTTGCTCAGGTGTCAGCCGAAGTTGTTCAATCAGGTCGGGTCCTTGTGGGGCAGTTTGAGGCTCTTGCGCCACAACTGGAGTGCTCATCGTGAACAACTTTAATGAGAGGACCAGGACAAAGACTAACGTGAGTCGTGATGGTTTGTGATGCAGCAACATGAAGAGTTACAGACTCCTACTGATTTATTCGATCGCTTAACAATTCGAGACCATCGTCGTCAGATCTATTAACAAGTCGCAAATCGGAGGCCAATTGTTCACGCTCATTTCTTGACAGAGGCCGGCGGCTCTTCACCGATGACGAAGGGTTCGAATTCGCACTGAAATGCTCTACCGACTTTTCTGGTTGCGTTACATCTTGCTTAGCGTCCTGTGCAGTGTTATTCGCTTCGTCAACAGCCTTCGCCACCGCAGCTCTAAACTCTGCTTCTGAATAAACTTTATCCGTTGTGCTGCGAGGTTCGGTCACTTTTGAGCTGACCGGCGTGATGCTTGTTTGCCTGAAGGCCAGGAAGCTAAAAACGCACAGGACTGCGGTTGCGAGAGCCGTCCCAGCCTTCAGCCATAAAGGAGATAAATCGAAAAAAGCCTTCAACGCCGCACGGCCCGACTTCGGCTGTGCTAAAGGAAGGGCAGTGCCTGGTTGGAAGCCACTAAGTGCTCGATCTCTTAATTCGCGAACTGAAGTACGAACGGCTCCGAACGAATTGTACATTTCCCTACAGTCATCACACTCGCGGAGGTGATTTCGAAATCGCTCTATTTCTTCTTGTGAAGCTTCGCCGTAAAGAACGGAGAGTAGTTCGTCCTGGCGTTCACATTCGTGTGTATGGAAATCTTGATTCATCTTGTCATCTCATCCTGGATTCAACCGGCAAACTTTTGTAGACGCATGTGCAGCTGTTTTAGTGCCGTATACAGTCTGCTCTTAACTGTGCTCAAGGGAATATCGAGCGCTTCTGATATTTCGCGAAAAGTCAGTTCCTCAAACTCTTTCATCACCACGACCTGCCTCAACTCGAGCGGAAGACTGTTGATCGCACGGCGTACGGCTTCGGTTTCCTCCCGGCTCTCAGTTACGTGAGCCGGGGAATGGCCGACTGGGGCGGCAAAACCACCAACATGTTTTTCCTGTTCCTCTTCGAGCGCTGATTCACTTCGCACTTTGGCCCTGCGCTGCCTCGTAATGCATTGGTTTACCGCGATCCGATGGAGCCAGGATGAAACCTTCGCTTCTCCTCTAAAACCGCGCAGGTTTCTAAACGCGGCTAGAAAGGTCTCTTGCGTGGCGTCGCGTGCTTCATCTTCGCGACCAAGCATGCCGTAGCTAAGTGCGAAGATGCGCCGTTCCCAGCGACGCACAATTTCGCCAAAAGCCTCTGGGTCGCCGGCCAGAGCTCGTTCCACAATCGTTTCGTCGTTAGTAAGAGTGTCCATTCTGACCGAGAACTCTGCTGGCGAGCCGACTGCTGAGTGGCCGTTGTCTCCATACCGCTCAACCATTTAGACGTCTCGCAAGGAAGCTGGGCCGACAAATTTTATGCGACTTATACTACTTACGACGTTAAACGATGGTAAATCTCGTTGACAGCAAAGCAGTTAGTCAACAATAATGGTTCGTGTCGCTGTGGCGCCCAGCTGCCGCGTTTCTAAGCCGTTCAAGCCCACGCCCGCCGGAATTGTAGCGTTCGACACTTAAAATGCCGGAAAAAATCGGACGAATACGTCTCCTCTACATCATGCTCGGAGTCCTGCTTCTGGTTGGTCTCCTGCCGCTAACTTTTGCCGGTTTCGTTCTTTCAGGGCGAAGCGCCGACGAGTTGCGCTCTATCGAGGGTCGTTACCAGGCTCAGCTGGTGCAGGACAAAGCCCGTCAGATCGAACTTTATGGTCAGCGATATCGTGATGTGGTAACCGGTCTGGCACGAGCTTTCGAAATAGCCGGCGGCATTCAGGCTTTTGATGACCAGGGCTACGATCTTCGGCTGCAGAAAACCCTCCAGGAAGATCCCAACCTTATAGCTCTTGCGCTCTGGCCAGTCGATGGCAAACTTCATCGCGCCTTTCAACCGGATGTGATTAAGCTCGACGAGGTTGATGCTCGAGTCAGTGAAGTCTTGAAGAAAATGAGTGGACGTGGACTCGTCGTCAGTCGGCCACAGATCATTCGCTCTGGCCAGGAGATGGCGCTCACGATAGCCGAACCTGTACTGGGTGGTCCGGATAACCAAAGTGTCGTTGCGGCTGTGGTTGCCGTCGTATCATTTCAGGAAGTCTTCAGCGCTGTTCAACAACCCACTGCTCAGAGCGAAAGGGAACTGCTCGACGCGGGTCTGCCAGTGGTGTTCGTCGTCGATCAGAATGGACGCGCGGTAGCCCACCCCGAAGCTAGCGTCGCGTTTGCTGAAAAGTCGATGACCGACTTGAAGGTGGTCCAGGATTGGCAGGAATCCGGTTCACAGGTCCAATCCGCACTCGCTCCCTTTTCCGCCGTGCGAAATGGCCGTACGGTGGAGATGCTGGGTTCCTACGCGACCGCCGAGCTCGACAAGAATTCTAGGTTAGGAGTGATAGCGATCCAGGATGAAGCAGCGGCCTTGGCCTCAGTTTCTGATATGCGTTGGCAGACTCTTTGGATAAGTCTAGTGGCGGCGCTCTTGACAATCATCATCGGGCTCTTTTTTGCCAATAAGCTAACTGAGCCTGTACGTGAGCTTGCGCTCGGAGCTCATCGCATTGCCTTTGGTGATTTCTCGCAGCGTATTCAGGTAAAGAGTCGTACCGAGCTTGGTGATCTGGGAAACTCTTTCAACCTGATGACCGATCAAATCGAACGTTACATCGGTGATCTGCAGAAATCTGCCCAGGAGAATCGTGAACTGTTTATCGGCACTGTAAAGGGACTGGCCGCGGCAATTGACGGTAAAGATCCGTACACTCGTGGTCATTCAGAACGCGTTTCCAGGTTCTCGATTGCAATCGCTCAGCGAATGGGATTGCCGGACGACGAGATTGAAAAGATCAGGATCAGCGCTTTGTTGCATGACGTTGGCAAGATCGGTATCGATGACAACATTCTGAAGAAACCTGCAGCGCTCACTGACGAAGAGTACGAGGTGATGAAGAAGCACCCGCAAAAGGGTTACAAGATCATGTCTCAGATTCCGGCGATGAAGGAATTCTTGCCTGGAATGTATATGCATCATGAGATGGTCAACGGTAAGGGATATCCGCAGGGCTTAAAGGGCGACGAGATTCCGCTGATGGGAAAGATCGTTGCTGTTGCTGATACGTTCGACGCAATGACTACCGATCGTCCATATCAAAAGGCAATGAAGTTCGAAGATGCGGTGGACCGCATTGAGAGTTTTGTTAATACACGATACGACACCGAGGTTGTTGCTGCCTTTACCGCAGCATGTCGTGAAGGACAAATTCGTCCTGGCTCGGTGCGTCTCAAGAAGCCAACTAGTGTCGTTCCACAACCCGATTTGATCGCCCCTCCCGACGAAGCTCGGATCCCAGTTAGCTAATCGTTTCTCAGTCAATCAAGACTAAGCGGTTCAGGGCGGCACCGCGAAGGTTTCAGATTAAGGGTAGCACCCACTGCAGTCCTCTCTCTCTTCTTAAATGGCCAAAAAGTCATGCTTTTGGGGGTCTGGTGTACTTGTGCTTATAATCCAAGCAAATAAATTGGACGGAGCAAAGCTAACAACAGCGTAATTATGGGACTTTTCTGGAGAAGAAAGAGCGGAGATCAGTTTGTAACCCTGGGCCTTAACGAACCTAAGACTGCGGTAAAAGACGAGGCAGCCAGGGAGGATGTTGCTGAATCCACTCCACCAAGGGCCGCCGAGCCCGCTGCACCCGTACCGGAAATTGTTCCGCCCGTAACTGCATCATCACCGGACCCGTTACCAGTTCATTCTGAAAAGATCGATAGGCCTGCCATTGTCAGTCGGCCGCCAGCCACAGTTGATAAGCCTGTAACTAGTCGATCACCATTTGCGACTTCAGTGCTGGGACTCAACCTGTCCATGGAAGAGTTGCAGGCCCAAGAAGCAGCTCTCGAGCAGGAATTTTCCGCTCGCTTCAGACGCGCTGTTGCCGCAACTCGCGACACGCTATCAGATAGACTCGACACGGTATTCAGCGGACGCAAACAGATCGACGAAGACTTACTGGACCAGCTTGAAGAAGTCTTGATCGCAGCAGATATCGGGGTCACCACAACCCTGGAAATTCTTGAGACGGTCCGACGCGGGGTGGCGCGCAATCAGATTAATGATCTGAGTGCGTTGAAACAGGCAATCAAGGATGAGTTGCTGAGTATCCTGCGGGCTTCTGAGCATCAAGGCATCGCGTCCGAAACCAGCGTGCCTGAGAGTGTAGCTCCCTACGTAATGATGATTGTCGGGGTGAATGGCGTCGGAAAAACCACAACCATTGGTAAACTGGCCCAGCGTATTAAGGCGGAAGGAAATGATGTGTTGATATGTGCCGCAGATACATTCCGGGCCGCCGCTTCTGATCAACTGGCGATCTGGGCCGAACGCACTGGAGTTCCGTTAATTCAGCAGAAGCACGGCACTGATCCTGCCGCGGTTCTCTTCGACTCGCTCAAAGCGGCAAAAGCCAGGGGCTCGGACGTGCTGATTGTTGATACGGCCGGTCGTCTTCACACCAAATCAAACTTGATGGCCGAGCTAGAGAAGATGAAGCGTGTGGCAGGTAGAGAAGTCGAAGGCGCTCCGCACGAGACCCTGCTCGTGGTTGACGCCGTCACAGGTCAAAATGGTCTGGAACAGGCTCGACAATTTTTGAAGGTGGCTGGTGTGACGGGCATCGTTCTGACCAAGCTTGATGGAACTGCGAAAGGTGGCATTGCTGTCGCTATCGCCAGAGAACTGAATCTGCCCATTCGTTATGTTGGTATTGGTGAAAAGGTCGACGACTTGGTTGTATTTAACCCCGAGCTATACGTTGATGGATTGTTTGGGAATTAAGTTCACTGCGAAAAATTCGTGCCTGTAACTTCAACATTATCGGAAGCCACAACCCCATTCACTGAGACGGACCAGCGGATGATGGCCCGGGCTCTGGAGTTAGCAGAGCAGGGAAAGGGACTGGTTAGCCCCGGTCCATTGGTGGGCTGTGTTGTTGTTGATCAAAACGGTATGGTGGCCGGCGAAGGCTTCTACGTCTTTGAACGGATTCATCATGCCGAGACTATTGCGCTGGCCCAGGCAGGTGAGCGTGCCCGCGGGGGAACGGCTTATGTTTCGCTCGAACCACACGCGCATCATGGACGCACTCCTCCTTGTACGGATGCATTGATTGGGTCGGGCATTCGTCGTGTGGTTGTGCCTATCCAGGATTTAAACCCTAAGGTCGCGGGCCGCGGTTTTGAACACCTGCAAGCGGCAGGGATTGAACTACAGACAGGTCTGCTCGCAGCCGAAGCGGCAAAAGTGAATGAAAAGTACCTTCACTTCATGCGGACTGGATTGCCATTCGTCCATCTGAAGTTGGCGGTATCGCTTGATGGCAAGATCGCCACGCGAACTGGTGATTCACGGTGGATCACTGGTCCAGAAGCACGTATTCGCGCTCAGGAGCTGCGCCATGAATGTGACGCGATCTTGGTCGGCGCCAGGACAGTGCAATTGGACGACCCAGCGTTGACTGATCGATCCGGCATGAGTCGCAGACGTCCGCTCGTTCGGGTCGTACTCGATGACAGGCTTAACGTCAGGCCTGATTCTCAGCTTGCAGTCTCGGCGAGCGAAGCGCCTGTCTTGGTTTTCGCTCGAAATAAGGACGGTGCGGCAAAACTACGAGAGCTCAACATTGAAGTAGTCGATGTAGATCCGCATGAGCCGTTAGCGGTGTTGCAGACTCTGGCGAGTCGATCGTTGCAGAGTGTGCTCGTCGAAGGCGGCGGCAGGGTAGCTGGTTCGTTTCTCGACGCTGGCCTGGTGAGCAAGGTCACGTTCTTTGTGGCGCCGAAGATCATCGGCGGTGCAGACGCTCCCGCAGCTATCGCTGGCCATGGAGTCGACCGAATGGCTGAGGCCTTTGTGCTGCACAATATCGAACAGATTCAACATGGAGTGGATATCGAAATCACCGGTTATCCTCGAAGACCGGAGGAAAGAAAGGATGAAGGATTCTAAAGAAGAAAACCCTTCGCCTTTGCAGTCTCACCATCCTTTAAAACGGTTCGGCCAGCACTTCCTTACAGATCCAAACAT
>DATIBX010000255.1:0-4864 GCA_035457105.1 Pyrinomonadaceae bacterium | reverse complement strand
CCCCCCCACTCCAAAATCGGAACTTTTTCTAACCTTCTGGTGAATACTACTGACAATCGATGCGGTCATACCCCAAAGGAGTGACCGTTTGCAGCCCTTTGACGTGAGTTCCCTAGGATAGGTGTGACTTGCTTCACGCCTCAACGCTCCATCGACTGTCGCCAAACTTTCACATGCGGAAGGACAAGAGATGAGGACACTGAAAACCGTCTTAAGTATTGTTTGCGTGCTGATAGCTATTTCTCAAGCCGTACTTGCAGATGATTCACGCGCTGAAGAAGTCCTGAAACAAGCACGCGCAGCATTAGGTGGAGATGAGCGCTTGCAGAAGATCGAGGCTCTTAATATCTCCGGCCAATACAGGAGGATGTTTGGAGACCGTCAAATGGGCGGTGATCGAGAAGTGAGTATTCTCTTGCCCAATAGATACCTGGTGGAAGAAGCAATGAACCCGGGCGGACTCAGTACCGCGCTAATCAACACAAGAGTACTAAATGGTGAACGAGCATGGAGCACCTCAAGCGGTGGCGGCGGTGGAATGGTGTTTAGAATCGGTGGTCCAGGTGGACAACAGCCGACTCCCGAACAAATGGAGGCCGCGTTTCGCCGCAGCTATCAATCAGAATTCACTCGCTATTTGCTCGCACTTACTCTTACTGCTCCAGCATCGGTTCCGGTTGAATACACCTACGTGGGCGAGTCAGATGTTGAAAATGTTCCAGCCGAAGTCGTCGATGTAACTGGTCCAGATAAACTGGCAGTCCGCCTATTCTTTGATAAGAACACTCATATGCCGTTGCTCTTGAGCTACCGTGGTCCAAAACCACGAATGGTGACGATGACTCGAACGACTGATAAGAACGCAAAACCGGAAGACGTCAAAAAACTTCGCGATGAAGCTGAGAAGAAAATGACAGCTGACACTGCGGGTAAACCTGAAGAAGTCGACTTCTACATTCAACTCTCCGATTACAGGAAGGTTGACGGGGTTTTGTTTCCTTACAAGTTCACTTTTCTGACCGAGAACGAAGTCTCTGAAGAATTTGAGATCTCAAAATATCAGGTAAATCCACAGTTCAAAGCCGACAAGTTCGAGAAACATTGAGGAGGTCCCGATGCGAGGTAAGCTCCTATCTCTGCGGGCGATTGGAGTGCTTCTGGCCCTCTCGGTTTTCGTCCCCCAATCTCTTGGACAGGTGAAGAATGGCTCGCTCGACATAGTCATTCGTGACCCATCTGGTGCGCTGGTAAGCAAGGCGATAGTGCAACTCTTGAAGAGTGGCAAACCCGTTGCCACCATTCAATCCAATCAAAAGGGCGAGGCGCGAATAAACAAACTTGCGACCGGTAGCTACGAACTCATCGTTGAGGCGCCAGGCTTCAAATCCTTCAAGATTGATTCCATCGAAATAGGATCGGGCGTTAAGACTCGCGAAATCTCGCTGGAGATTGATCCAATTAAAGTTGATGTCGAAGTAGCGGATGAGGCACGGGTTAGAAATACTGACCCTAATGGTCCAGCGTTTTCGAATGTATTGACAGCGGACCAAATTGCTCAGCTACCGGATGACCCTGACGAATTCGAAAACGCCATCAACCAGATTGCGGGTCCTGGCGCTCAAATCAGAGTCAATGGCTTCCGAGGTGGAAAACTTCCTCCAAAATCACAGATTCGCGAGATCCGGTTTCGGCTGAATCCCTACGCCGCGGAAAACCACGACGCCGGCTTTGGATTGGTTGATATTCTCACGAAGCCGGGAATTAACTCGTGGCACGGTTCATTTAATTTTGGTTTCCGCGATGAATCGCTAAATGGTCGCCAGGCCTTTGCGCCGTTTAGAGGCCCGGAGCAGCACCGTAGATTTGGACTGTCACTTGATGGACCAGTCTGGAAGAACCGTACATCTCTTTTTCTGAATGCCGACGGATCGTTGTTCTTTGACGCAAAAACCATCGTTGCCACTCTTCCCATCGGCCCACTTTCAGATCTCGCTTTTCGACCATCTCGTCGCCTCAACATTGATGCCCGACTGGAACAAGCCGTGAGCAAAACCCACACGGGCAGATTTCAGTTTCAACGTAATGCTTCAGTCCAAAATAATTTAGGAGTGGGCGATTTCGATCTCGAGCCCCGTGGATATTCGCAAAGTCAGGTCGAGTACATTAGTCGCTTGGCAGACTCAGGAGTAATCGGAAAGAAGTTTCTAAACGAAACACGATTGCAGTTGCGCTGGATCGTTAACGAAGCGAGCTCCGCCACAGTAAGTAGAACCACGCTTGTTCCGGGTGCCTTTAATGACGGAAGTGCTCAACGATTTGGCGGGCGACGCCAATTCGATTTCGAGCTGGCTGATAACGTCGACTACGCTATTGAGAAACACGGCGTCCGTTTTGGAGTGCAGCTGGAGGGCGGTGGCTATAGCAGTAATGACTCAACAAATCCTCTTGGTACTTTTCAATTTGCCGATCTGGCTGCATTCGAAGCCGGGCTGCCAACTCAATACACGCAACGTATAGGAGATCCGGCAGTCAAATATAGACAGTATCAATTTGGTTGGTATGTACAAGACGATTATCGCGTCCGAAAGAATTTGACTTTGAGTTACGGACTACGACACGAATTCCAAAGTCACGTCGACGGAAAGTCCAACCTTGCGCCCCGCGTGGGATTTGTTTGGTCACCAAAGAAAAACGGTTCAATCACAATCCGAGGTGGCGCTGGAATCTTCTATGACTGGTATGCCGCGTCGACTTACGAACAGACATTACGCGTCGATGGTGAACACCAACGTGATCTTGTTGTAACCAACCCTGGCTTTCCAAATCCTTTTCAGGGTGGCACTCAAACGCTATTGCCGCCCAGCATCATTCAAAGCGATCCCGAACTGCAACAGCCATATATTTTACAAAGCTCGCTAGGCGTGGAAACCGCGCCCTTTCATCTCGCCAGACTTACTGTCAATTATCAATATCAACGCGGAGTGCATTTACTTCGCGGTCGAAACTTGAATGCACCAGTGCCACTGTTAGGGCGTCCCGACGCTTCTGTTGGCAACATTACGAATGTGGAATCAACCGGTTATATGTCCGCTCACCGATTGATGGTAAACATTGGTCCCGCTAAATTTGTTAACGGCTTCTTCTGGAGCATGAACTATCTACTCATGAAGAATACCAACGAAGCCGATGGACCATTCAGCTTACCAGCGAACAACTTCGCACTTCGGTTAGATCGCGGGCCGTCATCAGCTGACTTTCGTCATCTGTTTTCTGCCTTCGCGAGTAGAAGATTGCCCAAAGGATTTGGCTTGTCGGCAATAATCCAGGCTAGCTCTGCACTGCCCTATAACATTACGACCGGTTTTGACGACAACGGGGACACTATTATTAATGACCGGCCACGTGGGGTCGGTAGGAATAGTGCTCGGGGAAAGGGTCGCTGGGAAATTGGGTCGCGTTTCAGCTGGGGTAAAGATTTTGGACCTGAGCAACAACAAACTGGCGGTCCTCGAGTTCGCATGGCGAGAATTGGCGGCGGCGACGGAGCTGCTCCACCATCAATTTCGACTGGAGCAACGAAGAAATATCGAGTTGAACTCTATCTGCAAGCCTTCAATCTAATGAATCACACCAACCTTGGAGTGTTCAATGGAGTAGAAACCTCTCCCTATTTTGCTCAGGCAACTTCAGCCCAGAGCCCGCGCCGTTTGGAAGCCGGCTTGAGATTCAGCTTCTAAACCACCACTCGTTCGCATAGTTTCGGTTAATAGAAAGAGTCTATTTGGCCTCATTACTCTTCTTTGCGTTCTCCGCGCCCTCTGCGTTTTCATTTTCCTGATATGGGTCAAACATACAAAACGAATTTCGGTTCGCTTGCCGCAGATCTGACAGTCCGTTAAAATCATCGGTTTCTGCTCAAGCCCATATTCGTCTCTAAGGGGTAGGAGCAGGACTGGAAGCATATGGCAATTGACCGCATCACCGTCAGAGGGGCTCGACAACACAACCTTAAGGACATAAATGTCGAGATTCCTCGCGAGAAATTTACGGTGATCACAGGCCTTTCGGGTTCGGGAAAGTCGTCGCTAGCCTTCGACACCATCTATGCCGAGGGTCAGCGTCGATACGTCGAATCACTATCGGCTTATGCTCGTCAGTTTCTGGATCAGCTCGAGAAACCTGACGTGGATTCTGTCGATGGACTCTCTCCTGCCATCTCTATCGAGCAAAAAACAGTTTCACGTAGTCCTCGGTCAACAGTCGGCACAGTCACAGAAATATACGACTACATGCGACTGCTCTTCTCGTCGGTCGGCATTCCTCACTGTCATCAGTGTGGAGCTGCAATTACACGACAAAGCGTCGACCAGATAGTGCAGAACGTAACGAATCTGCCCGAGGGCGAGCGCGTAATGGTGCTTGCTCCCATCGTCCGCGGTCGAAAAGGCGAGTTCAAAAAGGAACTTGAAAAACTGGCCAAGGATGGTTTCCTCCGAGCTCGTGTCGACAATGAGCTGTTGTCATTAGACGAAGAGATACGTCTTGATAAACGCCGCAATCACACGATTGAAGCGGTTGTCGATCGGTTGCTGATTAAGCCGGGCATACGTGAACGACTGACCGACTCGATTCGCACGGCGCTCAAGCTCACGGGCGGTGCAGTCTTAATCTCAATAGTAGATGGCGAAGAGAAGCTTTATTCAGAGCGGATGGCCTGCGTCAACTGCGGCATTAACGTTCCACCGCTCGAGCCCCGATCGTTTTCGTTCAACTCGGCTTACGGAGCTTGTAAGAGATGTCATGGACTGGGGACAGTGATGCAGGTTGATGCTGCAAAACTAATTCCCAATCCCGAGATCTCGTC
>DATIBX010000254.1:0-16100 GCA_035457105.1 Pyrinomonadaceae bacterium | reverse complement strand
CCAATACTCCTCCGCCCAGCAACAACAGCAATAAAACACCCACAATAATCAAAGGCATCTTCGATTTTTTCGCTGTAGCTGCGGGAGGGGGTGCGGCAGGCGCACTGGGCGAGCCTGGAGGCGATGTTTGAATGATCCCACTCTCGACGACCGGAGGTGGTGGCGGTGGCGGGACTGTAGTCGCGATTGTTGCTGCAAGCGGTGGCGGAGGCGGAGGCGGTGCGGCCGGCGTATCAACAGGCGGCTGCGGCGGCGCCAGGTCGGCCGTATTTTTTGGAGCCGATGTTGGACCAGTGGTCTGTCGCGGGAGAGCGATCGTCGCCGGATACGACTCCATGATCGTTGCGTTTGGATCCGTGAGCTCGCGGCTCGTGGACTTTTCCGAAGCCGGGATCAGATCGGCTGACGTCGCGCGAATTGTCGCGTTGGGATCGAACGTCTGCGGCGCAATCAGCAAGCCGCCGTCAAAAGTACAAAACTTTTGTCCCTCATCCGGGAACGTACGATTACATTTAGGGCAACTCTTCATACACGAGACCTCTTGATGGAGTGGATTGATTCAAAGGCGATCAATTTGTGCGAGCCTTAGCCAGCTTCTGAGATATCACACCGTTTCCAGGATCTAGCTCGAGGGCGCGCTGATAGGCCTTCTCAGCATTCGCCTTCTGATTAGCGTTCATATACGCGTCGCCCACTCCTTCGAAACCAAAGAGTCCCGCCAGTTGTTTACGTTCACCTGTCGACGCAAACCCAGAGGCCGCTTCGTATTTGGTTGAAGCTTCATCGAGCCGATTCATCGCCAAATACACTCTTCCCAGAAGGTTGTATGGCTGGTAAGCACGTGGGCTAACTTCTATCGCGGTCTTCAGGTAGGGTTCTGCCTCTGCGAATCGCTTGTAGACAATTAAGAAGCGCGCCATCAGTAACAGCGAGGTCGGATTACGCCCATCCAGCGATAAAGATTGTTTCAGGACCGGCTCAGAAGAAGGCCACAACTGTTCCGCCTGAAGCGATTCAGCGATCAAGTTGAGAGTATCAGGATCTTTAGCAAGTTCAGTGGCCTTAGTATATAGCGGAACCGCTTCCGCTTGCCGATTGGTCCTGTTAAGAAGACGGGCCAAGTGGGCGTAAGCGACAGCGAACTGAGGATCCAATTCGATCGCTCGTCGGTAACTGTGTTCGGTTTCGCTATTAATAATGCCTCGGCTTTGCAGGGCCACTCCCAACCGATCCCAGCCCACGGCATTCTGGGGCTCAATCTGAACGGAGCGACGCGCCGCTAACTCTGCATCGGCAAAGCGCTTGGCATTGTCGCCGCCTGGCTTAGGCTGAACCAGCACCACGCTTAAGGCGAGATAGGCATCGGCATTGTTTGGCGACCATTGCGTGGCATTCCGATAGGCGGTCTCAGCTTCGTCCCATTTTTGCTGATCAGAGAAAACGTTACCGAGACCATAAGCAGCCCGCGAGTCTTTCGGTTTTATTTTCAAGATCCCCTGATAAGCCGCTTCTGCTTCGGAGTATTTGCGTGCATCACGGAAGCTGTTGCCTTTTTCAAGCAACTCTTCGACTCGCTCTTCCAATGCGGGACCCTTGGACCTATTAGGCGCTGGACGATTTGAAGATTTAGTCGACGTGGACGGCGCTTTTGATTTTGCCTTTGTTTCGGGATTCTTAGCGCGGAAAATCCCGGCCCCGCCGCCGACATCTGCTCCTACATCCTGGGCAAAAACCGCACCGGCTGCGAATAAACAGATCGAAAAACAAGCTACCGAAAGGACAAGCACGCGCAAATTTGCGTTAGCTCTCATTCTGGTCTCCTACGAGTCTTATTCCTTGGATGATGACAAGAGATCGACTTTGAGTACTGGGCTCAAATCGCAAAATGCGTTTCCTTTTACCCGATAAACGGGTTTTCGCAAAGAATAATCTGTTTGGATTGTAGATCAGCTTTTGCGGATGAGCTAATTGGATCGAATTTAGTCGTTCCCGGTACCGTCCCAAAAGGTCACGAGGTACTCCGAACGAGCCGAAAACCAAGCAAGGTGTTCTTTGTCGAAGGCGGGACAAATTCTCGCATACAGGCGGAAACGGGTTTATCCAAATTTGCCGGATCACTGACATAACACCCCCCGCGAATCGTCACCCAATCTTTGGTGCTGTCAGGAATCGTGATTGGATTGCCCGGATACGCCGAAACTCTGGAGGCAGTCCATTCCCAGACGTTGCCCAAAAGATCGACCACCCCCCACTTGTTCTTTCCCGCAGGCCGCGAGCCAACATCAAATGGAGCGGCCTCTTTCACAACTGCGTTATCGGCTGACCAGGTTTTTCCCCACGGATACAAATCGTCGTTTTCGCCGTTGCGAGCTGCGTATTCCCATTCTTCTTCGGTTGGTAAACGATAGTTAGCCGAGTCACGTTTTGAGCGCCAGTTAGCAAACGCATTGACGTCCTCGAAAGAGACATTCACAACCGGCCATTTTTCCTGCCCAAACGGTGGCTTTGGACCACCCCAGTGCGAGGGATACTCGTGGTTCGTCTCACGAACGAAGTCTGCATACTCAGCGTTCGTAACTTCAGTTCGATCCATGAGAAACGCGCGTACCTCAATCGGGTGACCCGGAGTCTCTTGTCGCGGCCCTTTGTCTCTGCCCATGATGAATTTGCCACCATCTATTGCGAGCAACTCAGCTTTTGCAGTTTTCGGCTTGTCGGTTGGTGGCGGAGGTTGAGTCGTGACAACATCCGGAGCCTTCGGTCGAAACATTAAGTAACCACCAATTCCAACCCCAGCGAGTACCAAGATGATGACAGCTGCAGCGACGAACAAAACTGGGACTGCCTTTTTGGTGTCGCTGTCAGCGACCACATGCCCGGTTGTCACCGGAATGCTGTTGGTCGTAATTTGGGTGATCGGCGCAGCTCGTTGTACATGCGTTGTTTCCGGATCGACAGCTGTGGCAGGCGACATGCTGACCGATAGTCGCTCCAGGCGATCTTCGAGCTCTTTGGCTTGAACGGCCATGCGCTCGAGTTTTTCTTGTTGTTCGCGCTCACGAGCCTCGCGTTCTTTTTTAGCGGCTTCGTCGAGTTTTCGTTTTTCCTCTTCTGCCCTTGTTGCCTCAAGTCGCTTTTGCTCTTCTCGTACTAACCGCTCCTGTTCTTCTTTTTCCCGACGATGGGCCGCTGCCGTATCAGACAGCTGTTGTTTCAGACCAGCATCTAATTCAGCTGCGCTAACCGTTCCGGCAAGCGATTCAAATGACGCCGCAAACTGAGTGTCGTTAGTGTTAGGCGTTTGAGAACCAGTAGCGTTAAGAGGATCTGCCTGATTCGTCGTTGATGAAAATTGAGATGCGATAGTTTGGTTGGGATCCAAACCTCCCGTGTGTCGGGGTTTAGGGGCTCCCGAAGGAGAAGATTTTAATGCCGCTTGAAACTCTTTTAAGAATGAGCCGACGGAATCTATCCGAGCGTCAACTTCTTTCTCGAGTGCATGTCGGACTACCGCCTCGACTGCGGGTGGAACTGTAATTCCCATTGACTGAAAACTGGGTGGCGGCAACGTCAAATGCTTTTTCATGATCGACGGAATCGAAGATCCTTTGAAAGGCACTTCGCCGCATAGCATCTGAAAAAGAATTACGCCTAGGCTGTAAATATCGGCTCGCGCGTCCGGTTCATCATCGGACCATTGCTCCGGCGCCATGTAAAAAGGCGAGCCCATGAGACCACTTGTCTGAGCCTGCACGAAGGAGCCTAACAATTCTCCGGATTTGATCTTCGCGAGACCGAAGTCAAGGATCTTGATCCCTTCTGCGACCGGAACCTCGTCCTGAAGCATTATGTTCAACGGCTTCAAGTCGCGGTGAACGATCTTTTGACGATGAGCGGCGCCAACGCCGGCAGCCACGGGACTCATCAACTCCCATGCGCGTTCAGCCGACATCGCACCTTCCTGACTGAGAATGTCCTGGAGTGATCTTCCCTTGATGAACTCCATCACCAGGAAGGGCATCGATCCACGAACTACACCGAAATCAGTTACAGCGATAATGTTCTGGTGTCTGATTGCGGCTGCTGCAAGCGCTTCTTGTCGAAAACGCGTTGCCAACATTGGATCGTTCCCAACCAGGTCCGGAAGAATTACTTTGATTGCGTGAGCTGTTTTTAGAAAGATATGACGTGCCTGAAATACTACGCCCATTCCCCCTTGTCCCAGCCGTCGTTCAAGGATGTATCGCCCATCGAGAGTTGGCTCGCCCACTAAAGTAGACGCAGTCACATCACCGTCTTGTGGACAGTGATTAATCTCATCGGGGAAACAGCGCTTACAGACCGGACATTCTTTCATGGAATGGCTCGTAACCCTCAGCCGCTACATCATTATGGCAAGGCACGCCCACTGGTCGATTTCTTTACGTGCAACAGAGAATTTTTCAAAGCAATTAGACTTGAAAAACAGCGGTCGGCGAGATTTATCGAGAAGTATGGAGACCGCGCAATTGATCATCTGGTATTCGAGTGTTTTCCGCCGTGTTCGAGTAAAGACAATCGCTGCCCGATTTTAGCGACTACATCGCAGTCAAGCAACCGCTTTTACCTTGTAGGGGCGGCACTCCGTGGCCGCCCCCTCTCGAAGATCAACATTGACCGGTGCAGTTGCAGTCTTCGTATTCCGCCTCCACGTGCCAGTTCTAACGCAACACGATGTTCACCAATCGCCGCGGAACAACGACCACCTTAACGACTTCCTGCCCCTCAATTAAGGACTTTATCTTGTCGTCAGCCAGTGCGGCCGCTTTCAATTCATCCTCAGATACCTCGGGCGATGTAATGAGCCGCGAACGGAGCTTTCCATTTACCTGAACGGGAATCTCCAACTCTTCTCGGCGTGCGAGCTCGGGATCGGTGCTGGGCCACATTGGTCGACCATTCAGTAAACCATCAGTATGTCCCATACCTTCCCACATCTCCTCGGCCACATGAGGCGCAAACGGAGCTAACATTACCACGAGTGCTTCGAGAGCCTCTTTAGCGACGAACAATTCTGACTGGGAGGCTCGACTCGGATTCACATTGAGATCGTTGAACTGGTTGAACAACTCCATCAATGCAGCAACGCTAGTATTTAAGTGAAGCTGGTCGAAGTCCGACGTGATCTTCGCGATCGTTTGATGAGTCTTACGCCGCAGCGCTCTGGCGTCAACACTTAATTCATCATTGTTGACTGTTTGGGGTGCCTCCGCCAGTCGATCCTTCCAGGTATAGATTGCGGTGTGCACACGACGCAGGAACCGAACTGCGCCTTCAATGCCCGTTTCGGACCAGCGCAGTTCATTTTCAACAGGCGCAGCGAACAAAACGAACAAGCGACTCGCGTCCGCACCAAAAGCGTCAATCATCTGGTCTGGATCGACTCCATTACCCAAACTCTTAGACATGGCTTTCCACTCATCGGTATTTTGAACGCGATTTGTAACCATGCCTTGCGTCAACAAGCTCTTTACTGGTTCGTCAAAACTAACCAATCCAATGTCGCGCATAAACTTCGTCCAAAAGCGCGTGTAGATCAGATGCATCACTGCATGAGAATCCCCACCAATGTATTGGTCTATGGGAGTCCATTGCTGGGCGATTGCCCTATCGAATGGCATTGAATCGTTGCGCGGGTCACAGTAACGAAAGAAATACCACGACGAATCAACAAAGGTATCCATTGTGTCAGTCTCGCGTCTGGCTGGACCATCACATTTCGGACAAGTCGTGTTAACGAACTCCGGAACCCCGGCCAGCGGAGACTCACCGGTGCCGGTGAATGTCGCATTCTGCGGTAAAACAACTGGGAGTTGCTCGTAAGGAACCGGTACCATCCCGCATTGGTCACAGTAGACAACCGGAACGGGCGCACCCCAGAAACGTTGACGCGAGATCCCCCAGTCACGAATTCTAAAAGTGACGGCCGCTTCGCCAAATCCCTTGTCCTTTGCATAAGCGGACATTTCAGTAATCGCCACTTCCGACAATTTACCGCCCCAATCACCGCTGTTAATTAAGACTCCAAAATCAGTAAATGGTCGATTCATCTCGGCGGATTGATCGGTCCCCGTAACAGAGGTTGGCTCTGCTGCCGCTTGCTGATGACTGACGGGAGCAATCACCTGTCGTATCGGCAATGAGTATTTTTGCGCAAACTCAAAGTCTCGCTCATCATGTGCCGGGACGCTCATCACCGCACCGGTGCCATATTCCATCAGCACATAGTTAGCGACCCAGACGGGAACGGTTTCACCACTAAAAGGATTAATGGCCAGAACTCCCGTATTCAGTCCCTCTTTTTCACCTTCGACGGTTTCGTCCGCAGTTTCACGTTCAGCTTTAACCTTTGTAGCAAAAGCCTTGACGTCTTCCTTCAGCGCTGATTCCGCCAGTAATTCATCAAGCAATGGATGTTCGGCGGAGAGCACGACGGCGGTAGCTCCGAATATGGTGTCGATTCGAGTCGTGAAAACACGAATTTTTTGCCGGCCATCCTTGACCGCAAAATCGATGTAGGCACCTTCGCTTCGACCAACCCAATCGCGTTGTCGTTTCAGGACCTTTTCGGGCCATGCAGCATCGATCTCTTTCATGTCTTCCAACAGCTGCTCAGCATATTCCGTGATTCGCAGGAACCACTGCTCCAGATCCCTTTTAACGACCTTCTCCCCACAGCGCCAGCACACACCGCCTGAAGACTGTTCGTTTGAAAGAACTGTCTTTTCATTGGGACACCAATTGACCTGAGATACTTTCTTGTAGGCCAGGCCTCGCTCGAGCATCTTCAAGAAGAACCATTGGTCCCATTTGTAATAGTCAGGACGATGTGCAGCTATTTCACGCGACCAGTCGTAACTGATACCCAGTCGCTGTAACTGTCCTTTCATGTGCTGGATATTTTTTTCCGTCCACTCGCGCGGGTTGATGCCTCGCTTGATGGCTGCTTGCTCGGCTGGTTGACCGAAACTGTCCCAGCCAATTGGATGAAGCACATTGAAACCCTGCAGTCGTTTGAACCAGGCAAGCGCGTCTCCAATCGAGTAATTGCGGACGTGGCCCATGTGAAGAAAGCCAGACGGATAGGGCAACATCTCCAGACAATAAAACTTCTGCCTGGGATCATCATTGGTCACTTCAAAGGCCTTCGCCTCTCTCCAGCGTTGCTGCCACTTCTGCTCAATTTGTTCGGGAAAGTATTTTTCTTCCATAACGTTATCCAAATCTACACTTAACACGTTTTGCCTAAACCGCACAAAACCAGCCGGTTTTGGCCGCTAAATTTAATAACTTGTCGAGTGGGAATCGCCGCTGTCCGCCACATCGCGCACTTAAGCGCGTCGCAGAAGCGGCACCGTTAGGAGGAGTTTGGTTCGAGGTCGTTTTGAAAACATGGTCGTAATCAACTGTTTCGGATTCTAACCCGATACCAGAGTATTTGTCATTTTTCATTTGCGACCTGTCAGATTCTCTGTGCGATCTCAGCGTCCTTTGCCTCTGAGGTGGTGCTCCTTTGTGCTGTTCTTTCTATCGGATAAATTTCAGCGCGATCCACCACAGAGTCACAAAGCGCCCTCGGCTTCGGTGGCGCTTCTCTATTTAGAAATTTGATCACCACCGAGAGAGGCCTGAAAAGCGCCGCCGGGCCGGCGCACGCCAAATAAGAACACAAAGGTCGCACAGAGACGACCTGAATCAAACCTCTCGAACAAAACTCCTCAGGAGCTCGAGATTCTTGGTGTCAGCTCGCGGATCATCATATGGAGTTTCAAGAATAAAAGCGCAATGGTCTAACTTAGGGTGAGTTGCCACTCGACGTAGCGGTTCGAGACCGATGTGCCCTTCACCAATGTGCCAATGCCGGTCAACACGCGAGTTGTACGGGGCCCGCGAATCATTGAAGTGGATTGCTCGGACAGCTTTCAGGCCTACGGTGTTATCGATCCTTTCCAGCAACGCTTCAAACCCATCGGGTTCGCGCACGTCATAACCTGCGGTGAAAGCATGGGCCGTGTCCAAACAAACCCCGAGGGGAATGCCGCGACAACCTTTCATAATCTCTTTCAGATGTTCAAAGCGGTGGCCAATACACTCGCCCTGCCCCGCCGTATTCTCGAGCAGAATTCTCAACGACTTGAGCCGCAATCCCTCACAAGCGAGCTTTAGACTCTCCACGCATGTTTGAATACCATCGGCCTCGCAAGCCCCACGTGAACTACCCGGATGGACCACGAGGTAATCGACCCCGAGTAAGAGTGCGCGTTCAATTTCTTCCCGGAATGCGAGGATAGACTTTTCGAGAAAGAACTTATCGAAAGCGGCAAGATTAACAAGATAGTTACAGTGAATCAGGACGGGAGAGATCTTCGTCAGCCTTCGCGTTTGACGAAACGTCTTGATGTCAAGTGCTGTTAGCGGTTTGGCAGCCCAGGCTCGCGGATTCCGAGAAAACAGCTGCACTGTATCGCAGCCGGTATCTTTTGCGACTATTAACGCACTGTGAAGTCCACCCTTGACTGGAGCATGAAAACCTATTTTCGGCATTAAATCTTTTAAGCAATCAATCTAGCAATGTCCGACATGCTTTAAAGCTTGTCGGACATTAAAGCCCCTCCATCACTCGCAGCATATTCCCGCCAAGTATCTTGTCGATGTCATTCTCCGAATAGCCACGCCGCAATAATTCCTTAGTCAGGTTGGGCAACTCACCCACGTCACCGAGGCCGGATGTCGTGATCTGTACTCCATCAAAGTCTGATCCAATTCCTACGTGATCAATGCCCACTAACTTCACGATATGATCGATGTGGTCAACAATGCGTGCCACCATCACTGGAGGCAGTCGCTTTGCGTACTCTCTTTGGCGAACTCGATCTCGAGCGATTTTTTTGTGGACCGCATCGCCGCTCTCTGCTTCCGATGCCTGCTGGACCATGGGCGCAATTTCAGCATCAAGCTGTTTTTTCTTCTGGCTCCAATTTGGTTCGAGATGCTCCGGGTAAAAGATCACATTCACAACGCCCCCAGTCTTTGCCAGCGCCTGGATCATCTCGTCAGTCAGATTGCGAGGAACATTGGCAATCGCTCGACACGCAGAATGAGTCGCAATCACCGGCTTTGATGATGTGTTTACGATGTCCCAGAAAGTTTTGTCTGAGACATGTGAAACGTCCACCATCATTCCCAATCGATTCATCTCACGCACCACGCTCTTTCCAAAGTCATTCAAACCACGACTTGCACCAACGTCATCGCCTGACGAACCGGCCCAACTGGTGCTCACACTCCAGGCCGGTGACATATAGCGAACTCCCATCTTGTAATAACGCTCAACATTCTCGAGACGATCGTCGATTGCGTATCCACCTTCCAGACCAAGCAAAGCTGCAATCTTGCCCTGCTCCGCAGCACTCCGAATGTCCGCCGCAGAGGTCGCTAATCGCCACGTTTCCGGGTATTTTTCGGTCATCTCCCTAATCGCAAAGATTTGATCATCAGCCCGTTTGACACATCTTGCTCCTCCTCCTCCAAAAAGTTGTGGTTCAACCCAGATGGAGAAGAATTGTGCGTCCAATCCGCCTGACTTCGCACGCACCGCATCGAAATGGCCATCTGGAAGGTGATTTTGAAGATCAACATTCTCGTCCAGCATTCGCTGAACTGTGTCAGCGTGCATATCAATCGCAATGGCTCGATAATGAATGGCAAGTGGATCGGCAGATTTTGTCTCGGCTTGAGTATTAGTCTGGTTCTGTAGGGTCATCTTTTTGAAGTTGCAGGCGTTGCACATCAACAGCGCCACCAGGACACTAAGTACGGGAAACGCGCGGTCAAGTACCAATTGTGGGAAGGGATCAATGATTCGCAATCTCTTTAGTTCAGTAAAGACTGATTTTTGATGTTACGTAACCACGGTTCGGTGAGGCAAGCGGCTTCTTGCAAACAGAAGTCTAACTACGGTATTGTGCCGAGTCTGACTAATCCAGAAGCAAGCTCGGAAAGGCCGATATCCACGGATTTGTTTGAAGTTTTTCTGCGAAGCTGCGACCGGGCCCTCCTCCTGTCCAGACAATACCTGAAGGAGTAAAGAATCGTTATGTTCTCGAAAGAAGGTAAAGCCAAGGACGTTCGAACGCCAAAGATCTGCGACGTCGTTTGGCACAATGGCGAGTTCATTAAATGGAACGACGCGCGCGTGCACGTGATGTCTCACGTGCTTCATTACGGATCTAGCATTTTCGAGGGCATAAGATGTTACTCGACCGATAAAGGGCCTGCGATTTTTCGACTTCGCGAGCACATGCAGCGCCTTCTAAATTCCGCCAAAATCTATCGAATGGAACACGAATGGACTTTAGACCAACTCTGCGATGGCGCGGTAGAGTTGGTGCGTCGCAGCCAGATGAACCAGTGCTACATACGGCCAATCTTGTTTCGTAGTCTTGACGAAGAGAATCCAGCGTTTGGCGTCAATCCCTTTCCGAATCCCCTGGCGTGTTATATCGGCGCCTGGGATTGGGGCAAATATCTTGGAGACGAGGCAATCGAACAGGGCGTCGACGTTTGCGTTTCGACCTGGAACAGACTGACTCCAAACTCAATGCCGGCGATGGCTAAGAGTGGCGCAAATTACATGAATTCGCAGTTGATTAAAATGGAAGCGCTACTAAACGGATTTGCAGAAGGTATAGCGCTCGACGATCGCGGTTATGTCTCTGAGGGCTCGGGAGAGAATATTTTTATGGTCGCCGGCGATGTCGTTTTGACCCCGCCCCTATCATCTTCAATTCTTCCGGGTATCACGCGAGACAGCGTTATTCAGATTTGTCAGACACTCGGAATCACCGTCAAGGAAAGAACGATTCAGCGCGCTGCCCTATATGTGGCAGATGAACTGTTCTTTTCCGGAACCGCAGCAGAAATCACACCCATCCGGTCTGTTGATCGGATTACTGTTGGCAAAGGTGGTCGAGGAGAAGTTACCGAGAGAATCCAGAAAGCATTCTTCGAAATCACTAAAGCACAGCGTCCTGCACCCGGAGATTGGTTGACATTCATCGATCGGCCACTTCCAACCAATGGTAAGGAACACTCTGGAAAAATCGAGAACTCTGAGCCAGCACTCACTGTTTAGGCACTTTTGCAGACTTAGATCCCGTACCAACGCTAAAGTTTCTTTAGTCTTTGGTGCGGGATTTTATTGTCCAAAACACCCATCCAGATCACCCGTCCCAGTCAATTTGAACGGAATCGTTGACTGCCTCATCAGCGGCAGGATATATTCGAGCAGCGCTTGAAGTTAAACCGAAAGCGTGCCCCGCGAGACGTCTTGCTCCCATCCGAGCCACTCTCCAGAGCCCATTCCCGATCAAGTTAATCCCGAAAGGTTAACCTTTCATGGCAGTAAAAATTGACGATCTGCTTCGAGTTGCCGCCGGTCATGGCGCTTCTGACCTACATTTAAAGGTCGGCGCGTTTCCCATAATGCGGATTGGAGGCGAACTTCATCCCGTGGCTGACGCGCCCCGTCTCAAGCAGGACGATACGCTGGACATGGCGTTCTCGATGATGTCGAACCGTCAGAAGCAACGCTTCAAAGAGGTTTCAGAGGTCGATATCGCGTACGGCGTTTCCGGCCTGGGCAGGTTCCGCGCCAACATATTTCAGCAACGCGGTACCGTCAGCGTGGTACTTCGCGTAATCCCGGACCAGACTAAAGGGACTTCGCAGCTGGGATTGCCCTCAGTCATCGACAGGATTGCCGACGAACGGCGGGGTTTGATCCTGGTAACCGGTGCGACTGGTTCGGGTAAATCAACTACGCTCGCCGCGATGATCGACTACATCAACGCCACCCGCAGCGGTCACATCGTAACCATCGAAGATCCGATTGAATTTCTCCATCGCGACAAACAATCGTTCGTGACTCAACGTGAGATCGACGTCGACACTCGCTCATTTTCAGAAGCATTGCGCGCCGCCCTTCGTCAAGATCCGGACGTTATCCTCGTCGGCGAAATGCGTGATCATGAGACGATTGAGACAGCTCTGACTGCAGCCGAGACGGGCCATCTCGTACTTTCGACACTTCACACTCTCGACGCTACCGAAACAATTACCCGAATAGTCTCGTCATTTCCTGCTCACCAACAGAGATCAGTTCGTTTGCAGCTCGCCAGCATCTTGAAAGCCGTGATTTCAATGAGACTGGTGCGAGCGGCAAAGGGCGCAGGCCGCGTGCCGGCGATCGAGGTCCTGGTATCCACTGCATTTATTCGCGACCACATCATCAACGAAGAAAAGACCTACATGATTCGCGAAGCAATCGCTGCGGGAACATCGCAATACGGGATGCAGACATTCGACCAGTCGCTGTTCCATCTACTGCAATCGCGACACATCACTCTCGAAGAAGCTTTGCATAACGCTACGAACCCCGACGAGTTCAAGATGAGGGTGTCAGGCATCTTCTCAGGCGATCATTCGATTACAAACCTGACCACACCCTCTCCCATGAGCGCTCCATCGGCGCCTCCACTTAAAGAAGAATCGATCTTCGTAAAACATTGACGTATCAGTTAACTCGCAACCTCCTCATCACCTGAACTCCGGCGCGCCAGTTTTCATTGATATCAAAACGATAGATCTCGATGTCGTGTGCGATTAACCCTGCAAGTGTTGTGAACGACGGGTGGAATCTCAAAGTAGGGGCCACCAAATACACCAGCGGAGGCTCATCCCGAATGAGTAAATCGCCGAATAGCTTTGCTCGGGCAATATGCCCTCTGAGTCGATGAGCTTCGACTCTTCGCCAATAGTCCGCGCCTTGCAAAACATGCTCGCGGTCCTCTGAAACTTTTAACTCGATCACAACCAATCGTCCGTCGCGCCGCAGTGCCAACATGTCTATTGGTCTGACTCCAAGTCGACCTCCTCGCGCAGTTCTAAATTGCGCATGTAATGGAGCTATGATCAGACCTGGATCAAGTTTGGTGATGTCCTTTCGAAGCATCGATTCGAGCCAGGCTTCGGTGGCGGTTAGGTATAGAGCGTTGCGATGGTCCGGCGCTGAGGCAGATCGATACTCGCGCAAGTCACGCATCAAGTTTTGCCAGTCGACAATGGTGCTATGTTCAAGTCTGCGTCGACTGTTAGCGGAAAGCCCGAACCAGATCGTTTCAGTGTCGAGTAATGTTCTGACCCGGGCGAACGGCAATCCAAAGTAGCGTAGTGTTTCTCCATGCTGCGCGTGCACGACGTCGATCGCTTCGGGTGCAAACGAAAGAATTGTTGAGATCTGCTCAGACAGCTTTGCGGGAGGAACGGGCGGAAACCGTGCGAGTCTTTTCTTCCACAATTGCGCTCGTTCTAACCTGACAACAGGTTCGATCGACGTGAGTTCCGTGTTAACTTTGAACACCCTGATTAGATCTTGAAGACCCGGACGAAGCAAAGCTATTCGGTAAAGTGTGGCTTGAATCATTTCAGGCGAGACAAGCAACCACAGTTGTTCAACATATGGAGGCCTGATCCGATCGGAAGTGCGTTTGAACCACAACATGGCTGCTGAAAGAAATGCGTCAACCGAAGCAGGTCCCGAGGGAACAACGCTACCGGCCACTCCAATTCTTTGCCGTTTCTCGCGTAAGAGAATTCGCGCGTAGCGACCGGGTTGTCCACGTCTCACACCGGGGCTTAACGAGCAACGCTCTATTCGCGTGTGTGGCATATAGCCAGCTGCTAATTGGGCCATTTGCTCACAACGAAGTTGACGTGCAGCTCGAATTGTTGCCGCCACAGATTTTGCCGATGCCCTGGGGATTAGCTCAATTCGTGGACGTTCGGCTCCCATGCGCCTGGAAGCCTTGAATAGCAGGCGCTCACCGGTCCATTCCCACTCGAGGATTCGCCAGGAGCGGATCCCACGTTCAGTCCAACACGAAAGAACTAGCTTTTGTCGAGAGATTGATAGATCGATTTCGCCGCGCCTGAGCAGTAGGGTGCGTTCATGTTCTGGTGAACAAAACCATTCGACGTGCTCCTGCAAAAGGAGACGTATTTTAATCAGGGCTTGTTCACTTGCACTTTGAGTTGTGAGTCGTTGAAACATGACGTGAGGAACATGTTTTGTTAACTTCGCGGTTACTTCTACCGTGTGCTACATTTTTTGGCAAGGAAATTGTGGGTGGTCAGTTGTGACTATGGCCAACTGACTACGGACCATGGACTACGGAAGTAACAAACCAATGGGAAATATCTATTTAGCGGGCTCGGTCAGAACACCAATTGGGAAATTTGGTGGTGCACTCGCCTCATTATCGGCCGCCGATCTTGGCGTAGCCGTCGCTGAAGAGACACTCAAGCGCACCGGTATCAGAGCCGATCAGATCGACCAGGGAATCTGGGGTTGTGCCCGTCAAGCTGGCGGTGGACCCAATGTCGGTAGGCAAATCACGTTTCGCGCGAAAGTGCCGGAAACTGCACCGGCCTTCACAGTAAACCAGGCCTGCGGCTCTGGTCTGAAAGCAATCATTCTCGCTGCTCAGGAAATCCTATTAGGTCGCGCCAACATTATTCTCGCAGGCGGCACTGAAAGTATGTCGCGTGTTCCCTATTTCGCCGAAGGTGCTCGTTGGGGAATAAGAATGGGAAACTCGCCCCTTGTTGACGGCATGTATCGGGACGGTTTTAACGATCCACTGTCAGGCCTCGTAATGGGAGAGACGGCTGAAAATCTCGCAAAGCAGTACTCAATCTCGCGATCTGAACAGGACGATTATGCTTTGCGATCTCAACAACGTGCCCAAGAGGCGCTCGAGTCGGGGAGATTCAGCAGCGAGATTGTTCCGTTCGAGTTGACCGCAAAAGGTAAGAACACAACATTCGCAAATGACGAGCACCCAAGATCCAATAGTTCGATCTCGGACCTCGCAAAGCTCCCCCCTGTCTTTTCAAAAGAAGGTACGGTGACAGCGGGAAACTCGTCCGGAATTACCGATGGTGCAGCCGCTCTGCTGGTGATGGGCCAGGAGTCGCTTGAACAGCACGGAGTGAAAGCGCAGGCTCGGCTGGTTGATTACGAGATCACGGGAGTTTCTCCGGAGATAATGGGTATCGGTCCCGTGCCTGCCATTCGCCGTCTATTGGAACGACAGCAACTGGCGCTCAAAGACGTGGACCTGATCGAACTAAACGAGGCCTTCGCCGCTCAAGTGATCGCCTGTGATCGCGAACTCAACCTTGATAACGAACGACTAAATGTCAACGGCGGTGCGATAGCGCTGGGCCATCCGATTGGATGCACCGGCGTTCGCATAACCACCACCTTGCTACACGAACTGGAAAAGAGAGATGCGCGACTTGGATTAGCAACTCTATGTATCAGCGGCGGGATGGGAATCGCGTTACTACTCGAACGAGTATAGACATCGTGATCAACTGCAAGCGCTATTTAGTGCTCCTGCCGTTTATCTGCATTGTTGCCTCTTGTCGTCAAAACGATCACCCTCCAACCACGGCTCCGGCGGCTCCAGAAATAGTATCAAGCACTCCTCCCTTCCCGACGAAAGAACCTGATCATTACCGCGCCACTCGAACTATTAGTCAGACTGATCCCGGCGGCAAAACAATTACCATTAGGACGAACATATTCCGAGATGGTCCATCGCGTCGCGAAGAGTTGGAGAGTCCTGACTCACTGACGCTTATATACCTGGAAAAGTCTGGCGAACGCTTTTTATTGCTGCCCGATGCGAAGATCTATTCAGCGTTGGATGCACAATTTGCAATGCCAGGTTCCTTCGACGATAACGCAACCGAAAGTTCTCCGGATCGTTTACTTCACACGGACGCAGTCCAGACGACGTACCAGAAACTCCCGGATGAAGTATTGGAGGGAAAAAGCGTAGGCAAGTACAAGGTGACTGTTAACGGTAACACTGGCGGCTCCGTCAGCAACAGTGTAACTCTAGTTTGGGTAGACGAAAAATTGGGGATGCCTATCAAAACTGAAACGTCGTCGACTAATGGAGCTCGAACGACGATGCAACTTTCGGCGATTT
>DATIBX010000253.1:0-7546 GCA_035457105.1 Pyrinomonadaceae bacterium | reverse complement strand
TTGGAATGAGGGGCGGCCACGGAGTGCCGCCCCTACAACTGGCATGTTTGATCTAATTTTAGACCGCGTTTGGAATGAGGGGCGGCCACGGAGTGCCGCCCCTACAAGCGATAGAGTGCGCAGGCATGTTGGGGGAGCGTCAGGTTGAGGGTCTTGAGGGTGCCGAGGTTTTTGCGTTGCCACAGATCGCGCACTTTTAATGGTCGCGCTTGCAGGCCCAGGTCTTTCCACTCATAGCGAACTGTTTGGTCCACATCGCTGATATTGAAGACGGCTAAATAGGAACCTTTTCCTGAGTCAGTTCGTGCTGTCCAAATCACCACATTCTCATTCGAGACCACTGGCCGGTTTCCCATGGAGTGCTGGTTGACCGCAATGACTTCAGGATTAGAGAGAAGAGCCGTGGTCCATTCGTCAGCTTGAGATAAGTTGCCACCCATGATGAGCGGCGAACGAAAAATACTCCAGAGGGTGAGCATCGTGCGTTGTTCGTCGTGGGTCAAACGCGTTTCGCGAGGTTGGCCCCAACCGGGCGCCGGCCGCAGACTTCCTATTGGCAACATGTCAGCATCAGGCCATCGGCCTGGCTGCGCGACTCCTGCCCACGCAGCCGCACGTTCAAACTGGTTCTTAACCCCTTGAGGAAACTGGGAAGTGCTGGACCAAAGATCCCAGACGTCGTCAGAAATGCGCCACATCTGTGAATATTGCGAGACCTCCGCTCGCTTGCTGAGGTTGGTTGGACCAGGAGAGAGACTCAAGACCATGGGACGGCCCGATTTTTTGATGGCCTTCGCGAACATTCTGATTTCTTCGCCCTTATAGGGGTGGTCGGAAATACAGTCAATTTTAATGAAGTCGACTTGCCAGTCGGCGTATAACCGCGCAACCGAATCATAGTAAGCCTGGGCTGCCGGATGATCAGGCTTCAGCCCGTAGTTGTAGGCGTTCCAGGGACACAAATCAGTTTTTGCCGCCGCCTCAGATGCATGAAACTGCGAGTTTGCGATCGGCAAGTTCTTCTCAACTGCTTCCCTGGGGATGCCTCGAATGATGTGTAGACCAAATTTAAGTCCCAGCGAGTGGAGATAGTCGGCGAGGGGCCGAAACGTTGCTTCTGTTCCGGCCGAAGGGAACCGAGAAGTCAACGGAACATAACGCCCAAACTGGTCCATCTGGAAAGTAGAGTTTGCCGCATTACCGCTTGCGTCGAGATTGCCAAGATACCAGCCTTCATCGACGACAACGTATTCCCAACCAAATTTCTTCAGGTGCGTTGCCATCCACTGTGCATTCTCTTTGATGGTCTGTTCGCTGAGGGTTCTGCCGAAAGAGTCCCAGCTGTTCCAGCCCATCGGCGGAGTCGCAGCCAGAACTTTCGAGCTATTCTGGGCCTGAGCCACTGTGATTGAAATCTGAAGTGGAACGGCCAGGAGTATTAGAGAATAAGTTAGTAGCGAGCGGAAAACTGCTTTAGCAAGAAGGCAATTGGTTGTAAGCACCCGCGAATGTTAGTTTGGGTTGGATCAATCGTCAACAATCGAGCAGTCTGATACAACTGGGGGAGCGACGACACAATATTGCAGTCCGTCTCTGTCCGACCGCTGTGTTCACTCAATGGCTCAGTGGTTAGGAGTGGCGGTCAAAGATTTCAACACGCGCAGAGTCGCGCCGAAGGATCTTTACTGGACCAGTGGTTGGAATTTCTCTGTGTTGCCTCTGGGTCTTTGTGCCTCTGTGGTGGTGTCTCAAATTTGTAAGACGGATTACCACGGAGCAACTGAGAACACAAAGCTTGCACGGAGAAACCCTCGAAACACGTATTCGTTACCTAATCTTTGTGTGCATTCTGATAGATCTTGAAGGTTTGGAGATGACGAGATGAAGATCCTTATTTTAGGTGGGACGAGATTTCTGGGCCGCCATTTAGTGGATAAGTCGCTTGCGCGAAACCATGAAGTAACAATATTTAATCGTGGTAACTACCCGTCACATCATAAAGACGTCGAGTTAATCGTGGGTGATAGAAATAGCGATCTGCACAAGCTCGCCGGTGGAAGATGGGATGCAGTCATTGATACCTGTGGGTATTTGCCGCGCACCGTTCGGTCGGCTGCCGTTGCGTTGAGTGCCTTAACGGATCGATACGTTTTTATCTCCAGCATCTCTGTCTATGCCGACTTTAAAGAGATTGGAAAAGATGAAACCGCGCCAGTCGCGACTCTCACTGAGGATGAGCTAGCAGAAGCCAACCTCATTGACTCTTCAGGGAAGTCGGGGACTTCGTACGGAAAGCTGTATGGACCATTGAAAGCACTGTGTGAGCAAGCTGTTGCAGACGTTCGGGCTGAACGAAGTCTGGTCATCAGGCCCGGTTTGATTGTTGGTCCATACGACTATACCGATCGTTTTACTTACTGGGTCTGGCGAGTTTCTCTCGGAGGTGAAGTATTGGCGCCAGCCAGGCCGGATAAGAGCCTGCAGTTTATCGATGCGCGAGACCTGGCTGAATTGACTATCAAGATGGTTGAAGACGGACAGATTGGAGTCTACAACGCGTCTGGTGTTCCGAAGGCAGTGACTATGAAACTTCTGCTTGAAGAGTGTAAAGCTGTTGCAGGCACTGATGCCGAGTTTACCTGGGTTGATGAGGCCTTTCTTCTTGCGGAGAACGTGGCCGCATGGAGTGAGATGCCGCTTTGGATGCCCGAAGACGCGGCGCCTGACTTCAAGGGTTTCATGTTTGTAAATTGCGACCGGGCGTTTGCCGCAGGGCTACAAAACAGACCGATAAGCGAGACGATAAATGACACTTTGAACTGGTGGAGATCAGAACGCGGAAGCGATCCGCCCATTGCCGGGATCGACCGAGAGAAGGAGAAGGAAGTGTTGGAGAGATGGCACAAATGTCGGTTTATTGAACATTGATCTTTCATTTGTTGCTGTGGTGAGATGAGTACTGAAATTTTAGTTCAGACGATCCGGAAGAACACTACGCGGGGGCGTTTCGTGTTATTTCGCATGAATTCGTGGACGGAAAAACGATCCACGAAACCACACGAAATGACACAAAGAAACCAATGAAGACAAAATTATAGAGAGGCAGAATACCGTAATGATCAGTGACCGATGACCAATGATCAATGGCCAATAAAAACGAGGTCTTGTTTACTAGTTCATTTTCAAATTTTATTTTCTCATTCACACTGGGCTTCAGCCTGGTGAGCCACTGTCTCGTGGGAACCGTTTCAACGGTTTATGGTTTTTTCCTTCGCTGAATGATAGTAAACCGTTGGAACGGTTCAAGATTACTCTGCCTCTCCAACACCGAGCTCAAGCCCGTTGTGAATGACAGAACAAAAAATCTGAAACTAAACCGGTAACCACTTTTCTTGACACTAATGCGCGACTCAGCATAATTGCATCGCATTCCCCCGCTCTACCCGTTGTGCCAGGCATGTCCCAGAATCCGACTCTCATCTCTCTATGAAACTGACTAACCGAATTTTTATCAGCGTCTTGCTCTTGACTAGTCTTCACGCCGCGGCAGCCCAGGAAACCCACCAGCATAAGCATGAAATGAGCGAACAGGTTGGCCGAGTTAATTTTAAGATCTCGTGTAGCGCAAAAACTCAAAATCAGTTCAATCGCGCAGTGGCTTGGTTGCACTCGTTCGAATATGAAGCAGCCGAAAGAGAGTTCACTCAAATTGCTACTGCCGATCCTCAATGCGGCATGGCCTACTGGGGAATCGCGATGAGTAACTATCACCCGCTTTGGGCGCCACCAACTCCCGATGAACTTAAAAAGGGAGCTAGTGCGGTAGAAAGAGCAAATGTGGCAGGTGCCCAAACGGAACGCGAACGCAATTACATTGCTGCCATCACGATCTTCTTCAAAGATGCAGATCGCGTCGATCATCGCACACGCTCAACAGCTTATTCCGAGGCGATGAAGCGGCTCTATGAGCAGAATCAAACTGATCATGAGACCGCTGTTTTTTACGCCTTGAGTCTTATCGCGGCCGGGATGATGACACCAGACAAAACTTATGCAAAAGAAAAAGAGGCAGCGCAGATTTTGAATCGAGTGTTAGCCAGCGAACCGCAACATCCGGGCGTCACGCACTATCTGATTCACAGTTATGATTATCCCGCACTCGCTGAGTTGGCGTTACCTGCGGCCCGTAGTTACGCGAAGATAGCGCCCGCTTCGGCTCATGCCCAGCACATGCCTTCGCACATCTTTACTCGACTGGGTCTATGGCAAGAAGCGATAAAATCGAATATTGACGCGCGCGCTTCAGCTATAGCCTTTGCGACGAAACACAAGATGTCTGGAGCTTATGATGAACAACTCCATGCGATGGACTATCTTGCCTATGCGTATTTGCAAGGCGCGCAGGACAAGCAGGCGTGGGAAGTGTTACAGGAGTTGAACAAGATCCGGCAAGTCGATCCACCCAGTTTCAAAGTTGCTTATGCATTTGCGGCAATCCCAGCGCGCTACGCTCTCGAACGGCGCCAATGGGCAGAGGCTGCCAAACTCTCGTTACAACCGGGCACCGTAACAAACTTGAGCTGGGATAATTTTCGTTGGGCCGAAGCCTATCTGCACCTGGCGAGAGCCGTTGGCTCAGCGCGTACCGGAGACACGACTACCGCGCGGGCAGAAGTTGAGCAGCTAAAAGCCATTCACCAACAGTTACTAGAAGTTAAGAGCGGATACGATTGGGCCAAGCAGGTCGAGATTCAAGGGAAGATTGCTGAAGCTTGGCTGGCCTTTGCGGAAAAGAAATCGGACGATGCAATTGCGGCGATGCGTGCCGCTGCGGATCTGGATGACGCCACTGAAAAGCACCCAGTGACTCCAGGTTCGGTGCTCCCTGCGCGTGAGCAACTCGGCGAGTTGTTGATTGAGCTAAAACAACCGCGAGAGGCGCTGCGCGAGTTTGAAATCTCTTTTCGTAACGCTCCGAATCGATTCAATGGCTGGTACGGTGCAGCACGCGCGGCCCGACTTGCAGATGACCAGAAAACAGCCCGGATGTACTACACCAGGTTGATTGAATTATGTGCTCATTCCGATACGAGTCGGCCTGAACTTGAAGAAGCAAAAAAATTTGTTGCGCGAAAGTGAATACAGCATGCCGCACTAAACCACCTTGGTCCAGGCTACCGGATGCCACACTCAATTTTCCGCTGCAATTCTCACGATTACTGTTTGAGTGTGGCATCCGGTCGCTGCGCTCGTGGTAAGGTGCTGGTGGCTTCCTGCTTGGGAGAAATCGACTTTTTTTGCAAAGGCAGCTGGATCGATCTCTACGAATACTCAAGACATTTGCTGATCATCGGAGCTACACTATTGACAAAAGGTCGGCTGTCATCCCAACGCACGAGAGGAACAACCTGTGATTACTCGTCGAACGTTCCCTAAAACTGTCGTGCTGTTTTTAGTGTTCAGCATTGTCCCTTCTTACGCCACCAATACTCGAGGTCAGCAACCCCAGGCTCCCGCTTTGCTGACTTTTAATGAACTGGTAGAACTCTACGAGAACGATACTCCCGCGCCGGCACTCGCCAATAAGTTAAATCGATTGCTGACGAATCCATTTGTCAGTAATGCGGCAGGCACTCGTGGACCGAAATCGGTCAAAACAACTTCTGGTTCGCAAGGACCTTATGTGCGTTTCGCGACTTGGAACATTGAACGTGGTCTTGAATTCAACGCAGTAAAAGCGGCCCTGAGCGGCGATCAGAGATTCTTTCGTCGTCTGCCACCCGCGGACCGATCAAGCAAATTCAACTTAACAGCGATTAATCATCAAGCCCTGGAACTAAGTCGTGCTGACGTGATCGTGCTCAACGAAGTGGATTGGGGACTGAAGCGCACCGACTATCGCAACGTTGCCCGTGAGTTAGCCACTGCACTGCAAATGAACTATGCCTATGGCGTGGAATTTGTCGAGGTCGATCCGTTGACGCTTGGCACGGAAACCCTTGAAGGGGAAACCAGTGCTGATAAGGACAAGATGGTCCAAAACCTTGCGGTCGACAAGGCGCGCACACTTGGGCTTCACGGAACTGCGATCCTAAGTCGCTTCCCGCTTCGCAATGTGAGAATCATGCGTTATGTGAACCAAGGCCACGATTGGTACGAAGACGAGAAAAAGGGAGTTTCAAAACTGGAAAAGGGCAAGAGAAAAGGTGCCGGTTTGGTATTAAGCGAGAAGATTGTGCGTGAAGTTCGTCGCGGTGGCCGGATGATGTTGCTCGCCGATATTTCTAATCCAATCATTCCCGGCGGAGAGATGACGGTTGTTGCGACTCACCTCGAGGCTAAGGCCAAACCCGTAGAACGAGCCAAACAACTCAAAGAGTTACTTGATCAAATTCAAAGCTCTGCGAATCCTGTCGTGGTTGCCGGCGACATGAACACGTCTGGAAGCGATGCAACTCCAACATCTTTTCAACGTGAAGTGAAAAAGCGTTTGGGGAGTAGTTCGTTTTGGGCCACCCAGGGTGTCAAGTATGCGACAGGCGTTGGACTGATTTATGACGTTACATTGGGACTAGTTAAGATGAAGCGATTGAAGAACGATCCAACGGTTAAGAGCGTTCGGTTCGTATCAGAGAATCCGGAAGAGAAGTTTTTCAGTATGCTTAAAGACTTCCGGTTCAGCGACGGTGGAGCGTTTGATTTCCGAGGCTCAAAAGAATATTCGACTGGCGCAAGTGGTGAGACCCTTTCCGATTCTAACGAGCGAGGCGGTAAAGGATTCGTTAGCACGCTGGAATTGAAGGGTAAAATTACCGTCGAATTAAAGTTGGATTGGTTTTTCGTCAAACCGATTGGCCTGACCGATCCGGACGATCGCAAACAACCATACCGTTTTGCACCACAGTTTGGCCGGACTTTGAAGGCACTCAACTATAGCCTGAAGGATCGCATTTCAGATCACAATCCACTGATCGTGGATCTTCCTATTACGCCATAGCTGTTGCCAATAATCGAATTTGGCACAGCGACAGCGCCTGGGAAGTGTCCTAATCTGAACCTTCTCGGTGCAACCTTTGTGTTCTCTGTGTCTCTGTGGTGGTGTCGTTCTTAGTATTTTACCAACCACCGAGACACGAAGAACACAAAGGTTGCACGGAGTAAGATAGAGTAAGACACTCCCCGGCTGAGTTGATCCAAGCGCTGTTCAGATTCTGTGCTAGCGAAGTATTTCCGCAAACTCAATTAAGTTGTTCCAGGGGTCGGTAATAAACGCAAGTCGCCTGCTGATCTCAGCAAGGTCAAACGGCTCAGCGACAATTTGAACCTCACGTCGTCGTAGCTCCGCAATGGTCTTATCTACACTTTCAACCATCAAACAGAAGTGATGAAACCCAGCGAACCGCAGGCTGTCGGTAAGGTCGGTGAAGTCTTGTCGAGGAATTGGGTTCGAGCCGCCAATAATTTCCAGTAGGAAGTTGTCGTCAGTTGCCGCTGCCAGATACGCTAGCTGTAGGTCTCCGAAAAGCCAGTGATGGATGAATCGGAA
>DATIBX010000252.1:0-13824 GCA_035457105.1 Pyrinomonadaceae bacterium | reverse complement strand
AAAGTGAAGTCGATGAGCTCTCTCTTGAGCCTCGCATCCTGGGAGTCCGACTTCCACGTGAATTGAGTGCTCAAAAAAGTGAGGTCAAAGTTCTGACTTAGCTTGAGCCAACCTATGCAATCGCTCGATGGTGTTCAATAGGGCTCGAGTCTCGTGGTAACACTCCTTCCAGATGCGCGACTTGGTATAGTCAGTGACCGAACCATTCTCTTCGACTGTATCAAAGACACCGCCAAACTCTTTATCGACTTGATGCTCTTTGATAAAGGTCCATTGCTGTTTGAACGCCTCGTAATACCTCCCGTCATCACGACCATACTTCTCGTGCATTAGCAACAACGCATTCAAACCTTCAAATTGAACCCACCACTCTTTTCGCTTGTCCTCAGCAACTCCAAACGTGGTGCCGTCGCGATAAAAACCACCATGCTTTTTGTCCCAGCCAAAACTGAGTGCGTGATCTACCAAGGCTCTTGCCATTACTTCAGTCTTTTTGGTGGTGGAGCGGTCTAACACTGTTTCCGCTTCCAGGATGAGGTAGGCAGTTTCCACATCATGACCGTATGAATCGTGATCGGGAATCGGTCGCCAATCGGGTGTGAAATAAAGATTCATCACCCCCGGCTCAACACAGATCTTATCGCGCACGATCGCCAACAACTCTTCCAAACGTCGACGCAGAAGATCGTTGGGCCAAACCTCGTAAAGTTGTGTAAACGACTCCAACAGGTGGATATGAGTGTTCATCGACTTGAAGCCGAGTGGAAACCCCGCAACCGGAACTTCGGAACTTTGATTGTCCTGTCGTTGGACCACGGCGCCTTTGCGGTTCAACCACTCAAAGTAACCACCATGCCGTTGGTCGTGAGCATGTTGGTCCATCCATTCGAAGGCCCGTTGTCCCAGCGCCAACGCACGCTTGTCATGGGTCGCCTCATAAACTGCAGTAGCGCCATATAACCCGAAGCTCATTCCATACAAATGCTTTCCATCGGTATAGCGTTGAGAAACACGGTTATTTTCGTCGAGCCCCCAGAAAAAACCTCCGTCAGCCTGGTCCCACAGCACATCATTTAAATAGCTGAAACCATGTTCGACAATCGGTTGGAATTGAGTCCTCAAGTTAGGGCGCCGCTTTGTAACCTGGGCCGCGACCCAGACCATGCGACCCTGGAAAACGGAAAACTTTTCATTCGGCTGACCAGACCTCCAATCGCGCGTGAAGTCAGAGAGAAAACCGCCATTCTTCTTGTCAACGCTACGTGGGAACCAAACACCAAGCACATCACGCTGAAGTGTCGCTTCCATTTCTTCGGCCAACTTCATGTAATCACCTTTTGTGACCAGCTGTTGTTTGCGGCTTGTAGCTGACGAAATTAAGACGACATCCCTTGTCGAACAAAATAATGCTGCCAGGACAATCGCGATCAAACGTTGGTAACGAGTCATTGAGTTAATGCGCCCTTAATAACTCAACCATTTGGCGGTCCAACTTGTGTCCCTTAAACTCCTCGTAGTTCACATCTTTTCTTCCGCTGTCCATGACACCAAATGACCCGCGTAAGTTCCACATTGAGAAACCCCAGCCAGCCTCTTTCCAAAGCGAAAGATTGTCAGCCATCCAACCAAGCGCAACCGCATGAGGTGTTTGGTTAAAACATCCCCACTCACCAACGTGGACCTGAACTCCCTTGTCGACTAACTCTCTATATGGTTCGATGCATTCTGCACGTAGCCGCTCTCTGTTCCACATCGTTCCCCGATCGTCACGTAATGGCCAGGTTGGAATATTGAAACTTTCGAATTCATCTTTCGGCACCCAGGTTGCGGTGTAGTGACTGACGGCTTTGGGCAAATATCCGCGGGTACTTTGGACCACATGGAGATCTTCAATACCGGGGACTGGTAACTGCCCGATGTTTAACCCGTCTACAAAGATCAGTCGACCCGGATCTATTTGCCGGATTGACCCCACGAGCGCACGGACGATTTCCACGTAACGTTCCTGAAGATAGCCCTCGTACGAGCGCATCTTTGGCGGCTCATTTAATAAGTCAAAGCTCAGACGACTGTTGGGGATGCCTTTATAACGTTTGGCAAAGGTCTGCCAGTGAAACTGTGCCGCGGCGAGCGCCCGGTCGCGTTGGGCCTTAGTTCCGGAGAACAGATCCGCCGGCTCGAGTTCTCGTTCATTAATGCAGTAGCCGGGAATCCGATGAAAGTTCAAGTTGACGTGAATCTTGTATTGCCGACCCAACTCGATCGCGCGATCGATTTGTTTGAGAGGCTCTTCGTTAACGTAACCCCAGTCGTCTTTCTTTCCCCACACCCAATAAGACAATGGCAGCCTTGCGAAATCAAATCCCCACTCGGCCATGGTGGCAAAATCGAACTCATCAAAAGCTGGACCAGAAAAAGGTTGGCCTGGCGAAGAAAATCGACCCTGCAAGTTGAAGCCACGCCAGCGCGGAATTCGCGGCTGCTCAACCGGCTTTTGCTCGGTAAGCAACGAAGCTCGTCCGATCGCGCGACTTAAGACGACGGCTCCTGATGTACTGGCAACGGTAGTTAAAAACTGTCTTCGACTAGTCATTTCTGGTCCAGGAATGTCGCTATTGCGGTATTAACTGCCTGCGATTCGCACGAGGGTGCGAGATGTCCGCAGTCTCCTTGCAACTCCAACAAAGGGGCGCTGAGAAGTTTGGCAAACCCAGTCGCTGGTCCGGGTGTGACAACATGGTCATAGCGGGAAACGATCACAAAAACTCTTGCTTTCACACGCGCAGCAGCTTTCCCCATCGAACCACCGTACTGTCCTGCGACGTCGTGAGCCATCATTGCCTGGTCCTGGCGAATCTTGTCGTTCGCGTCGAATCCGCCACCTTTCTGCTCAGCGGCCTTACTTAATTCAGCGAGGATTTTTTCTCGACTCATCTGCTTGTTGTAATTTTCGGGCGTCGTTAATAACAATGCGCCAAATTCAAATTCTGCAGATCGAGCCGGGTTGGTTGTGTAGTCACCGTTGTTCCAACCCCGGTCATTCATGATTGCGTCGATCTGAGACTGCCATAGCAAGAGGTCGTAAGCAGCGAGCCGAGGCGACCCCACGATCGGAATCGCAATGTCCATGAAGTCAGGATACGAGACCATCCACTCGAACGTTTGCATCCCACCCATCGAGACTCCCATTACCGCCTTTACGTGTGTCAGCTTGAGAATTCTTGTAACCAATTCGTGTTGTGAGCGAACGCAATCGCGGAGTGAAAATTTCGGAAACTTCATCCGCGGCTGGGCTTTACTATTGGATGGAGACGACGAGACACCATTGCCGAGTGCGTCGACAGCGATCACGAAATACTTCTCATCGATCATTCTGCCAGGGCCAACACTCCCCTTCAGTTGTTCGGTGGTGCCGGAGGCCCACGTCGGCAGAATAATGGCGTTTGATTTGTCGGCGTTGAGCTTACCGAAGAGGCGATAACCGATGCGGCAATCGCGGATGATTTCGCCGCTGTCAAGTTTGAAGTCACCAAGGTTGGCGAACTGTTGTTCCTGGGCAAGAGTGGTACCGGAAACCAGTAGCAGAACAAAGCAAACGAAGAGTGCTCTCATGGTGTTCTATCGAGCGATTGCGCAGATTTCACCGCGCAGAAGGCCGCAACGAAGCATCTCGGATTGGATCATAAGTTGAATTTCTCTGTGCCGCCTTGGTGCTCTTTGTGACTCTGTGGTGAGTCTAATTTGTAAAACCAACCACCACGGAGTCACTGAGAACACAAAGGTCGCACAAAGAAATCCAATAGAAGACGTTATCGGTGAAATCTGTGGATGCTATCTGCTTCTCAGTAGTAGCTCGGACTCGATGGAAGCGACAGCATCCGCAACGAAACGAGTGTTATAACGTTCGATATAAGCCTGACGTTCCTTTGTCATCGGGTAGGTTTCCGGCGCCGCGTACGGATATTTTGTCATCCCGTGGAATGGCAGTGGTCCAACCTGATCAGGGCTCGCAGAATTTATGTCCATCTCTTTACTGAACCCATCAGAATACAGAATAAACGTGCGCCTCCAGCCCTCGGGTAAAGGCGCTAAACTATTGGCATCGAAGCTGATACTTATTTCATCTCCAGGACGCGCCACCACAAACATGTCATCGGCACTCGTCAGAAGCTCTAACACGTCTCCCTCCCGAGTGTAGAAACCGGTCATCACTTTCCACGGCGACGTGAACGAAACTTTGGAATAGTCGTAACCCAAAGGTTCACGGCCATCGGGAGTTACTTCCTTAGAAAAGCCGCGCCAACGCAAGTTCGCAGCGGTTGGATCAAGGCGCGTTATTTTAGTTTCGAGAGCACCTCCAGCATGGTCCACCAAAATTTGGTCCCAGTAGATTCTCATGCTGGTAACAATGCGAACCTCGCGACTTGAGCTGAGAAACTTACCGGTTAGATCCACCGTGACGGTTTGCGGCCGACCGACTGGTATCCCGATATCTTCAATCACCGTTTTCCAACTGCCTCTTTTGTCTTTAACCTGCAATGACGGCAGCGCCATTTCCTTCTTCGCCTGTGAGGCCGCCACGTTATCGCTGGACCACGCGTAATCGGTCCATCCGGTCATCAGCAAGAGAAACTTTTCATTCCGCTTTTGCGAAGGCGTTGCGAGCTTGAGAGTTAGCGAGTGAGGTTCGGCATACCCCCGAATTCGGTCCAGCTTAAAATTGTCAGGGTATGTACGATCAAGTTTTGCTATACGGTCGAGCACATCAAGGCCATGATTATCGACGGCGCTCAACGGAAGTCGCGCACCTTGTGTAGTGAAGAGCTTGAAAGGTTTTGGCGGGTCAGTCATTCCTTCGTTTGGATAGATGTCTGTTCCGGCGGGATGATCGACTGCCATCAATTGCAAACGATCTGCATAAAGCGTCTCTTCCAATTCATTCGTTACTCGTAACTCAAATTTTCCGTTCTTCTCCTTCAATTGATCGCTGCGAATGCGAACGTACTCGATCGGATCCGGCTTGTTGTGACGACCTGGTTCCTCGAGATAGCCCATTTCACCACCACCCATGAAGTCAGTGATGAATTCATACCGTTCACCGTTCCATGTGTAAAGGAAGGGGCAGGACGATGGTTTTCGATCGAGTTCCGTCACCTTCAGCGATAGCAGTGATGGTCGACTCGTCTTGGCGAATTCCGTCTCGGCTTGAACGATGCCGGCCGGCCAAAGAATTCTCACGGCGTCAACAGTATTCCGTTTGCCCAACCCGAAGGTGACATCGGCCGCGACGGGAGCGGGCCAGGCTGAAGAGGTTTCGAATTTTTGGACCAGGCTTCCAGCTCGAGCTTCGATCTTGACCCCGACGGCGCTCCGGTTGCTGACTTTACCATCGAGGTCCATTCGCAATGAATGATTGTCGTTGCTGCTATTTCGGCCTACGTGAAGCTCTCCTGCGGGTGAGGTGAAGAGAATATCCGTGTCGCCATCACCATCCAGGTCAGCCGATGCAAGCATCCGTGAGCCAGTGAATCCAACGGTTGCTAAACTACCAACTGCGGGTCCAGAGACGTTATCCCACGAGCTTCCAAGATTACGCAGGACAACTAGTCCTCTATCAGTCACCACCAGACAATCAATCAAGCCATCGTTATCGTAATCAACAAACTGTGAAGCCCGGGCCTTATCGGTTGCGGCCGGCGCTGGGACCAATTTAAATTTCTCGTGCCCATCGCTCATGGCAAATAAGCCTGGGCCATCCACGCGGCCCAGGAAGAAGTCAGTGAAGCCGTCCTTGTTTAAATCACCGGCAGCCGCGCAACTCCAATTACCCACAGTTCCGAGACCTACGTCACCAGCCACGTCTCGAAACGTTCCATCTCTTTGATTGCTGAATAGTGATGGGGCTTTTCCGTAATTCAAGACGAACAGATCGATGTCACGACGGTTATTGTAGTCAGTTGGAATAATTGCAACTGCATGTCCAGGGTCGCCAATTTTTGCCGCCCTCGTGATATCCGTGAATTTTCCATTTCCGTCATTCCGCAAAAGTAGGTTTGGAGCAGCGGGAAAGTCACCTGGAAATCCAGGCTCTTCAACTTTTGGTGGTTTACTGATATCTGCTAGTCCGGCGACAACCACGTCGAGATCACCGTCATGGTCCACATCTACAAACGCTACTGAGCCAGGCAAGTAGGGATAGGTTGGAATACCTGCTGCACTTGAGGCGTCAGAAAACTTTCCATTACCGTCATTATGAAAAAGGGCCAGGCTTCCATCTCGTGCGACAAAAAGATCGGGTTTGCCATCGTTGTCGTAATCACCGGCGACAGCGGCGACGTTGGCAGCAGTGACTTTAGTTGCTAAGCCACCAGAAGCAGCGGTTACCTCAGTAAATTTGCCGTTGTCATTTCGATAGAGATGCTGTTCGGATGCAGTAACCCAGAACAGGTCCATATCGTCGTCGTCATCAAAATCGAAAAGGGTGGCACTACCACCCAGAGACGCCGCAATTGAACCGCGTTTGGGATCGTTCATTTCGTTGCTGCGGAATCTGCCTCCGAGCATTGAACCACGAACGTCGTTGGCTTTTGGAGAGCCGTTGGCAAAGACGTCAGCTGTGGCATCTGCAAAATTATTTACCGGTACTGATTTGTCCACCAGATCCGCTTCGGCTCCGGTTGAAGCAACCGCTTCCGCGTAACGTCCCTGTTCTAGATAGTTGTTGCCGAGGGATGAACCGCTTCCTCGGTTACGAAACTCCTGGAAGCGTTGAATTACTTTTTGGCCTTCCTCTCGCTGACCCGCGCGAATCAACGCGGTGCCCAGGTTATAAAGCGCAGTTGAGTTGTAGGGCTCAACAGCAAGTGCAACACGGAACGCAGCGATGGCTTCGGGGTATTTCTTTTGTTGGGAGTAGATCTGGCCCAGATTGATGTTGGCTCCAACATCTTCTGGATCAAGTTTAAGGACTTGTTGGAAAGGAGTTATAGCATCATCGATGCGAGCTTGGGACTTCGCGATCAAACCTAAGATGTAGTGCGGCTGAGGGGCGTTGGGAGCGAGCGCGATTGCAGCCTGCGCTTCACGCTGGGCCCCTGAAAGATCAGGTACGTTAAATAGTGCGATGCTGAGATTGATGCGCGCAAGGGCTAGTTTTGGATCTAGTTGGAGAGCGCGACGAAAAGCGTCGGCGCCTTCCTTGTACTTGAATTGCTCGAGCAGGGCGACACCAAGGTTATTTGCGCGATACGCATCCTCTCGCGAGGCGGCTGGCGTTTGTGGTCCAGCAAGGGAATGCGGCAGAAAAGTTAGAGCAACCCCCGCCGAGACAATGATTAAAATATAGCTGCCTAATAATCGCTTTGCCATTTTTCCATTCTGTTGCCAACTCAAACGATAAGTCCTATATGTCCTATAGAACCGATTCTTCTTCCTATTGCACCTGAATATTTGCCGCCTTTATGTCAGCGGGAATGAATTCTCGATCAATCAGATCCTTCATGCTGATTGGTTTCGACAGGATTCCGGCCTTGAGCGCCATATCGTGAATTTCCTGCAGGTCTTCATCGGTTGGCGTCAGCATTCGATAACTCACCCGATCTGGTGGCTGAGTCAAAACATATCGAACAACTTTCTCATCCTGGCGAAAATAGGGCGCCACAACTTTCGCTGCTTCCAGGCGATGAGTCTCGGCCCATTCTCCACTCTCGGCGATCCCACGAACAAGATCCCTCACCACCTCTGGCTTTTCCTTTATCAGCTTTTCAGTGACAACCAGCACACATGAAATAAAGTGTGGCCAGATGTCCTTCGCGTGATAAAGCACTCGACCACTGCCATCGAGTTCAGCCTTGGCGGCATGAGGCTCGCCGACAAAGTAAGCATCAATTGCTTTAGCAGCCAGCGCGCCAGGCATGTCTGGTGGCGGCAACTCGACGAACTTAATCTCATCAGGCTTGACACCCTGATCTTCCATTAACTTCCGAATCACAAGATACTGGTTGCTGTATTTGCTGGGTATTGCGAATGTCTTTCCTCGCAGATCACGAAGACTCTGTGCCGGCAGATCTTTGCGGACCATTACGGTCGAACCGTCGCGATGGCCCAGGTAGGCAATCTTGACCGGTACACCTTGTTCCCGCAGCTTCATTGCCAGCGGGGCAATCATGAATGTCGCGTCAAGCCGGCCACTCTTGATCGATTCGACGACCGTCGGAAAATCTGTGAAGCGCTGCGACTCAAAACGAGTCTGCGTGCTGGTGCGAGTCGCATAGTCAGTTACCGGACAAGTCAAATGACATGTGACCGGCAGAAAACCAACTCTTAGATCAGCTCGAGCGTGAGCTTGTTGTTGATCACTTTTCTGAGTCACCAGGCGCCAGGGCTTAAATTTGACAACCGCAAGCCCCGCGATTACCAACATCAAGCCTAATATCCAGCGAGCCATACTTGAACGAAACATAATTTCCTCCCCGATTCACGCCACGACGGGTTGCCGTCTTTCATGCTCGAGTCCTAATTCTGACAGTACCTGATGAACTGTCTCCACGACCTTGGGATCGGTAAGTTGCCTGGGCCGTTCAAGCTGAACGCGAAACTCCGAACGTACGCGAGCCGGACGCTCCGAAAGAACGATTACGCGATCTGCAAGCTGGGCCGCCTCCTCAATATCATGCGTCACTAAAACGACCGTACGCGGAAGTTGGATCAACATCCGCGCCAGCTCGTTGCGCATCCGAATGCGAGTCAGATAATCGAGCGATGAAAACGGTTCATCCAATAATAATATGTCTGTATTTCCAATAAGCGCTCGCGCCAGCTCAACCCGTTGCCTCATTCCGCCCGATAATTGATGTGGATAATGATCGGCAAAACCTTCAAGCTTAATTAGCTGCAGCATTTCAGAGAGTTGCTGATCTTTTTCTGAAGCGTTCGGGAGATCTCTAAGTCCCAGTAAAATATTTTCCCGCACGGTCTGCCACGGAAAGAGACTATCGTGCTGGTAGACCATACGAATTCTTCCAGTACTTCGCACGTCGCCGGACGATGGTCGCAGAAATTGGGACAGCAGATTCAATAAGGTTGTCTTGCCGCAACCGGATGGACCAACAACCGCAACGAACTCTCCCTTCGCAATCGATACTGAAAGATGTTCAAAGACAGTGATAGCGCCAAAGTTTAGTGACACATCATCAACAACCAGGGGGCTATCTCTCATAACCCCACCTTATGCTGGGAATTCTCGTCAGTTGAAACAAAATCCTGTCGATGACAATTCCGATGACACCGATCACGATCATGCCACAAACCAACAGATCCATGCGCAGTCCATTTCGAGCATCCCAAATAGCAAAGCCTAGTCCCGCACGGCCCGCAATCATTTCAGCTGCAACTACAACCAACCATGCCAATCCAGCAGTCACTCTGAGTGCGGTAATAACCTGTGGAGCAATTGCAGGCAACGTGACTTTAGTTAAAGTCTCGAGAGTATTGAACCCATAATCATGGGCTATTCGAAAATATACTGACGGTATGTTTTCGACCGCGGCCACCGTAGCAAGGACAAGAGGAAAAAATGAAGCCATAAAGATCAAAAACACCGTGGGTAAGTCGCCGACCCCAAACCACAAGATCGCAAAAGGGATCCAGGCGAGCGGCGACAAACTACGAAAGAAGTTGATGGACGGCAGAAATGCAGTTCGCGTTCTCGCATGATGTCCCAGCCAGAGTCCCACTGGAACACCTGTGAATACTGCCAGGGCAAATCCGGTGGTAACTCTAAACAGAGATGCCACGACGTCATCCAACATGCGTCCAGCCCTCAACTCTTCGACGAAGCCCTTGGCGACATCCAGAGGCGACGGGAAGACTGATTCGGGAAAAACACGAAGAGCCGAAACGGCCATCCAGATCAGCAATGCCACAAGCAAAACAACTAATGGCAAGATGCGATCTTTCGACGAGACGGGCTTTCCGGACACCATTTTTTCTGGTTTATGACGGAGTTATTTGTTCAGCCGAGCGAGTATCTGTTCCTGATTGGCCAGAATCCGTTTCTGATTCTCCACAATACTGTCAAGCTTAAGCTGATTGTCAAGAATCGACTTTTGATTCGAGATGATCTGTTGCTGGTTGGAGAGCATTCGATCGAGTTTCTGCTGGTTCTCCTCGATTTTTTTCTGATTGGAAATAATCGTTTGCTGGTTACTCAGGATTTCATCTGTCGACATTTGAGCGTCCTCCTATTTAGAAATTCCGTGATATCCGGGCTGCGGATCGGATCTTTAGGTTAATTTACGGTAGTTCAACCGACTTTATTGAGGGACTAATTAGGAATCACTGATAATGCCTGCTCTTTCAGTTGATGAAATCCACCTTTAGTTTGAGATGAACCCCCAACTGGGGTTCTAGAGATCCGTCTAATCCTATATGCTACATTGTCCAGCACTTATTGATTGCAACGTCAGTAAATTCTGCTGGTCAGTCCTCCTGATACGTTCAGGCAGAAATTGTATGAATTTGTCTAAAAGTACCGGATATTTCACGGCTGTTGTGTGCACACTCTGCGTTGCCACACTAATGTCCTGCCGTCCTCAAAACAACCTACCAAAGAAATCTTCCAAAGAATACAACGAGGCTGTCCGAACTTTTTACGTAGGGCTTGCTGCGTTACAGGTTGGTCACGATATTCAAGCCGATAGCAAGTTGGCTCAGATGACACAAATCGTTCCGGACGAACCAGCCGGATGGGCCAACTGGGGCGTACTTGCTTTGCGTCAGCGTAATTATGACGCCGCCACCGAGAGGCTCGAAAAGGCCCGAGCCCTGGCTCCTGACAACGATCAGATCAATTACTTAATAGGCCTGCTTGAGAGTAGTCGAGGTCGACAAGCTGAAGCAATTGCCGCCTTGCGTAAAGCGGTCCAACTTAATCCGCAAAATCTCATCGCGACTTACCAGCTTGCGCAGGAGATAGAGCGCCAAGCAGGAGACCAGACAGATCCTGAATTTCAACGATTGATCTCCCAGATCCTGAAAGTAGAGCCGAAGAATCTCGCTGCACTGTTGGAACTGGCCCGCACTGCAGCGAAACGTGGCGACGCTGAAACATTGCGCAGGTGTTTGGCAACGATCTCTGAGCAATCTTCCGCGTGGCCCGATGAAGTGAAACAACAACTAACTGCCGTTCAAACCGCTGCTAATGGTCCAGACGTAACGACGGCCGCTACACGAATCGTCTTCTTTCGTAATGTGCTGGTGCGTGTTCCGCAGTATCGCCAGGATCTGGCCCAACTAAAACCACCTCCAGGTGAAGAGGCAGTTCCGTTTACACACTTCGTCAAGCTCGAGACCCCCACTTTTAATCCTGCTGCAGCCGACACCGCTATCTCGTTCAAGAGTGAATCGATCCCAGAATTTTCCTCAAAACGGTGGAATTGGGTTGGCGCCGTCTATCTTGGTATCACCGGATCTCCGTCAACGTTAGTGGCCGATGCGCATGAGGTTCGTACAAGCGATGGCGCAAACATGGCCTTCCCGACGGGTCCAGGTGGCGTCGCGCCCACAATCGACGGAGTTCTTCCAATTGACTTCACCTACGACTTCAAAACCGATCTTGTATTAGCCGGTGAAGGCGGAGTTCGGCTGATGCGTCAGGATGATCCTAAACACTTCACCGATGTAACGAGCGAAGCCAAATTACCCGCCACCGTAACTTCGGCAAAGTATCGTGGTGCGTGGACGGCCGACATCGAGGCCGATGGAGATCTTGACATCGTACTCGGAACCGACGAAAGCAATCCTCCCGTCTTACGGAATAATGGCGATGGCACTTTTCTGGAGCTCCATCCTTTCAACAATGTAACTGGTGCCCGCGGTTTTGCCTGGGCCGATTTGGACGGGGATGGAGACCCAGACGCCGCTTTAATCGACGCGGCAGGAAAACTTCGTGTCTTTTCGAATCAGCGACAGGGTCAGTTCGCAGAGCGCCAACTGCCAGCTCTGCCCGCAGTTAAAGCAGTGAACGTTGCTGACATCAACAACGATGGTCAGCTAGACCTCGTGGCCATCCAGACCGATGGTCTAATTATTCGAATTTCAGATAAAGACGAGGGTGGTGACTGGGAAACTGAGACGCTGGCGAACCTGCAAGATGCGAGAGTGCCTTTTGGAGATGAACTTCGCTTGCGGATTGCAGACCTGGACAATAATGGTGGCCTTGATCTTTTGGTCGCATCACCCTCGGGAATCAGCAAGACCCTCAATGGCGCTCTATTTCTGAGTGATGAGAACAGCCATTTTAAGTATCTGGAGCAGGCGCCACCAGTCGGTCGTCTATTCGATGCCGTCGATCTAAACAACGACGGTCGTCTTGATCTGATCGGACTGGCCGGGGACGGTGAGGCGATGCGAGCGCTTACCGACAGCCCTAAAAACTATCACTGGCAAGTCGTACGACCTCACGCCAGTCAAGCGACCGGAGATCAACGCATCAATCCTTTTGGTGTCGGTGGTGAAATGGAAGTACGGGCCGGAATAATGTTGCAAAAACAGCCAATCACCGGTCCGGTTATCCATTTCGGTTTAGGTGAACAAACAGGTGCTGATGTGGTTCGAGTTGTATGGCCTAACGGAACGGTGCGCGCTGAGTTTGATGTTAAGGGCGATCAGGAGATCGTCACTGAACAACGATTGAAAGCGTCGTGTCCGTTTCTCTTCGCCTGGAACGGCAAACAGATGGAGTTTGTGAAAGACGCTGTGCCGTGGGGTTCTGCAATTGGTCTCCGTATTAACACTCTTGGCTCAGCGAAGATTGCGGCCACGGGAGAGTGGTACAAGATACGCCGCGACCAATTGGTCCCTCATGATGGTTATTACGACATTCGTGTTACTGCAGAATTGTGGGAAGTCTACTATTACGATTACCTCGCGTTGATGCCGGTCGATCATCCGGAGGGAACTGAGATCTTTGTCGATGAGCGATTCGTTGTCCCACCCTCAAAGCTAGGGCTAACTACAGTTGCGACGCCGCACAACCTGGCCCAGGCTGTCGACGACAACGGGCAGGATGTAAGTGAGATGGTCGGGTCGCTGGATGGCAAGGCGGTCGACACCTTCGGCCGGGGTCAGTACCAGGGTCTGACTCGTGATCACTATCTGGAAGTAACTCTCAGCGATGACGCGCCCAAGACTGGCCCACTTTATCTAATTGCTCACGGATCGATTCACGATACTGAATCTTCAGTAAACGTCGCGATCACGCAGGGCACAAAATGGCAGGCTAAGAGTCTCAGCCTGGAAGTGCCGGACGGTAAAGGCGGGTGGACCGTAGCGCAATCGAATCTCGGTTTTCCAGCCGGCCGCAAGAAGACGATTCTTTTCAATCTTACCGATGTCTTCAAACCGGATACTCCACGAAAAGTAAGAATCAGAACCAATCTCGAGATTTACTGGGATCAGATTCTATGGGCGCAAGGTCTGCCCGATACTGAACTGAAGATGCAACCCGTAAGTCCGTCGCGCGTGGACCTGCACTACAGAGGTTACTCGGTGATTCACCGTCCGGACGCGGGAGCTCCGGAAATCCCGGACTACAACAAGCTCTCAGGCTCAACTCAAGTGTGGCGCGATCTAATCGGATATTACACGCGTTATGGTGAAGTCGGAGAGCTGGTAAATAAGATCGATGATCGTTATGTCATTGTCGCTTCCGGTGATGAGATGTCGCTCCGATTTCCCGAGCAACCACCGCCCCCAAAAGGTTGGGTGCGCGACTTTGTGATCATGGGCGACGGTTGGATCAAGGACGGAGATTACAATTCAACC
>DATIBX010000251.1:0-10459 GCA_035457105.1 Pyrinomonadaceae bacterium | reverse complement strand
GGAACACCAGCGCGGTTATTGAAAAAGCTGTTGGCCTGAAAAATGGTGTTTCTGTGAGACTCAAACAAGGCGCCGTGCCATTCGTTGGTACCGCTCTTGGTAACAAGCGATATCTGAGCTCCTGCCGAGCGCCCTTGCGTTGCGTTGGGATTGGAAGTGACAACACGAAATTCCTCAACGGCTTCCGCGTTCAAACGTAACACTGGGCTATTGATGTCGTTTGTTTGCGCTTCATTTATATCGACGCCATCAAGGGTGATGTTCGACTGATCGGCACGAGCACCGTTTACATTGCCCGCTCTTGTTACGCCGGGCTGAAGCGTTAAGAGTGTGATCGGGTTGCGTGCTTCAAGAGGAAGTTGAGTAATCTGCTGGTTGACAAAATTGTTTCCAAGCGTCGCATCCTGAGTATTTAAAAGCACCTCTCCTGCGCCTGATGAAACGGTGACCGATTCACTAACAGCACCTATCTCAAGGGTGACGTCGACGCCAGAGGGCTTGTCGATTAAGGCGCTGACGTCTGTAATGATAGCCTTCTTAAAACCTTTTGCTTCAACTTCGATCTGATATTTTCCTGGCGGGATCAGGTTGAAATTAAATCTCCCGGCGTCAGTTGTTGTTTGGGTGCGAGAGAAATTTTTGTCTGCATTGGTGAGGGTAACTGTCGCACCCGCGATTCGATTTCCCTGCGGATCAATGGCGTTCCCATTGATTGCTGAAGTTCCAGATTGTGCTGAAGCAGACAGCACCCCCAGAACCAAGCTAAGAATCACCCCGGCTGTAACTACCAATTGTCTAGGCACAAAGTATTTGCTCATAACTCCTCCGGTGAAAGTGTTTGAGGGCTCGTCCTGTTCTCTGGGTATCGCAAGAACTATCAGAGTTCTTCGGAACAAAACGACGCGAAATACTGCTTTTTAAATTGATCCAAAAGGCATGCGGGCTAAGAGCCCGAAAAATCAGTTGTGTTTCAAGTTGAATCCTTGCACCTGTTATTCCGGAGGAAAGAACAGGTGCCTCAACCGAAAACTCCCCACATTTCGTTTAAATATTAACCTGCTGGAACTTAAGGGCGGACTGTATATCCAAAATTCTGGTATATCCTACGATTTTTTGGACACGGTGGTGGGCCAATAGTTCAAGGATTCAGACGGAGGCAGGACTTCAACTTTTATAATCTCGGTGACCAGGTCATTGACTGCGACTCAAGGCGCTCTAACGAGTCGCTCTGCTAAAGTTCTCAAGAGCACGCCATGGCGATTCTCTTCAAACCGACTTCAATGCGTTAGTTGATTAACTAAAATTTCAGATAATCGGGACATCAATAAGTAGGCGGGATTGTCTACGGACCACATAATTTCGGGCATGTCGTCGCATGAGATAGCCATCGCGATCCTGCCCTTCTTAGTGTAGAGAATGCCAACGGCACTGCGCAGCCTGTCGAGGGCTCCGTACTTACTCGCCATTGGTAGATCCCACAGGTCGCGACCGATTGCGTAGCGCGCTTGTTCATTCTTCATCAAGTCGATCATCTGTTGCGAAGTCTCTTTGTTAATGATTTCTCCTCGCTCTAACTTTTCAAGTATTTGGACCATTTCGCGCGGCGTGGTCACACCCAGGCCAAACTTTTTGTTCTCAGGATCTTTACCAGCCTGGCTGTCGCCGCCACTGCCAACCTTGCGCATAATCTTGATCTGTTTGAAACCAAGCGATTCCATCCGGGCGTTCACAGCATCGGTCGTCAAGACATCAAGCACCAGATTGGTGGCAGTATTATCACTGAGGATCATCATGAGGTTTACAGCGTCACGTAGAGCGAGGTGAAGATTGTCAGACAGTTCGGCGAGGATTCCGGAACCTGATACCTTCTTTTCTTTTGTGAGAACTACCTCATCGGTCCATTTAACTTTGCCTTCCGAAACTCGGGCGAAGGCTTCGATCATTACCGCTATCTTGATCGTACTGGCCGTGCGAACTCGGTCATCACCATTGAAAGAGTAGGTTTCGCCGGTGTCGATGTTCTTGGCATAAAGACTTACTTTGCCTTTGAAAGGAGCGACAGTGGCTTTGATCTGCTCGTCGAGTGTCGGTCGTTTTTCGGGTGTTTGAGAGAAGGCGGGTGAAAGAGTTAGTAGGAAGAAGACTAGTAATAGAGTTGGCTTCATGGTTACCGTTTCACTAATTTAGGCGGCCGGTGGCGATGAGCAATTCGGCATTTAGGATGGCGGCACCCGCGGCTCCGCGTATCGTGTTGTGGCTCAAGGTCACAAAGCGATAATCAAATACACTATCGGGAAAGATTCTACCAACCGTTATGCTCATGCCGGCGCCCGCATCGCGGTCCAACTTTGGTTGCGGCCTATCAGCTTCGTCGCGTATGACAATCGGTGCAGTAGGCGCCGAATATAACTTCAACTCCTGCGGGATCGAAGTGAATGACGTCAATGCGTCGCGCAACTGGTCCAACTCTGCATGCCTCTTCAACCTTATCCTAATGGCCGCCATGTGACCGTCGGCAACGTTTACTCGATGGCATTGCGCACTCACCGCCATTTCTGCATAGGTAACTCTATCTCGTTCGAGCTTGCCTAAAATTCTGCGAGTCTCTGTTTCGATCTTTTCCTCTTCACCGCCGATGTATGGCAACACATTATCCAGAATGTCGAGTGAGGCAACTCCGGGATAACCAGCACCTGAAAGTGCCTGCAGAGTGGTAACGATTGCCGCATCGATACCAAAAGCTGCGTGCAATGGCGCTAAAGCAAGAGCCACCATAATTGTCGAGCAATTCGGGTTTGTAACAATATACCCGCCAGAAGTGTTTCGCTGTTTTTGCACATCAATCAACTCAAGATGCTGGTGATTTATCTCGGGAATCAACAACGGTACGTCTTCATCCATCCTGAAAGCTGATGAATTGCTGATGACGGGATAACCTGCTTCGGCAAAACTTTGCTCCGTTTCGCGGGCTATTTCACCGGGCAGACTGGAGAACACCAGGTCACACCCGAGCGGTGGTTTTGGTGGTTGGACCACCATGGCTTTAATGTTTGCCGGCATTTCACCCTGGAGTCGCCAAGCACAAGCTTCGCCGTAACGCTTACCCTGCGACCGGTCAGAGGCAGCAACCGCACTTACGTTGAACTGAGGATGATTTTCCAAGAGCTGAATAAATCGCTGTCCCACCATCCCCGTCGCCCCTAAAATGCCAACACGATATTTAGTCATAAATTCTATCTCGCTTTTGTTTTCTTACGGCGCACATTTATCCGAGGTGGGGCGGCCACGGAGTGCCGCCCCTACAAAGCCATCTTTATTCGCCTGACCCCTTCGCTGAGCGCGTCGAGGTCGGCACAGAAGGAGACGCGCAGGAATCCTTCGCTTTCACTGCCAAATGCAACTCCCGGCACAGTGATCACCTTTCTCTCGAGAAGCGCATTAGCGACCTGCACTGATGGACCATACTTGCTGACATCTAACATGGTGTAAAACGCTCCGTCAGGTGACACGGCTCGCAGCTGCAACTCACTCTCAAATAAAGAGAGAAGATGCTTGCGCCGCTGTCCAAAGGTCGCTCGAAAATCGCTCTTCGCCAATTCCGCTTCATTGGACCACGCTGCTAACGAAGCCTTTTGAGAAACTGTGGATGCACAGGTCGTAACGTAACCATGTAAGATCAGCGCTGTCTTAATGATATCCGCGTCACCACAAATCCAACCAAGCCGCCACCCGGTCATACTCAGTGATTTAGAAACTCCGCTGATAACAATTGTCCGCTCGTAAAACGTCGAGGCCGATTCCGGTCGTTCGGATCCAAAGTAGAGATCACGATAGATCTCATCACTGATAAGATAGGCTCCATGGTCTTTCAAAGCCTCGGCAATCAATCTCAAGTCTTCACACGTGAGGACTCGTCCGGTCGGATTTGAAGGGCTAATACAAACCACGACCTTGGTCCGAGGTGTCAACGAACGCTTAAATTCGTCTACATCAAACGCGAACTCTTTGGCTGCGGGCATTTTGTAATATGCCACGCTACCTCCAGCCATCTTTACAATCGTCGGATAGGCGACAAAGCCCGGGTTCGGTAGTAGTACCTCGTCACCTTCATCAACGAGAGAAAGCAGTGCCAGGTACAGTGCTTCCTGAGAACCGGCAGTGACGATTACACGTTCAGGATTGTTTTCCAGGTACGGATAATCGCCGGCGATCTTCTGACGTAAAGCGGGCAGACCAGCATGAGAGGTATAGCCATTCTGTTCTTCAATAATCACCTTGACCGCGGCCTGGCGGATAACGTCTGGAGTTGGAACATCAGGCTCTCCCAGACCAAGGTTCAAACTGCCAGGCAAAGCCCGGTCAAAAACTTGTCGAATTACACTCTTTTCAATGCCTTGAAGTCTCTTTGGCGGAAGGAAATCACTCAACGAAGATAGTCCTCCAACTGCACCGAGGCTTCTGTTTTGGCATCACGGTATTTCACAATTACGGCCGCGTAAAGCGACAGCCCCCATTTCTTTCCAAACTCATTTTCAACCGCACGCGAACCCGGTACCACAACCGAACCGGCAGGAATTTCCAGCGGCGCCTCAGCCTTCCTTTGATAGACCCTTCCTTCGACAAGGTCGTAAACCGGAGTTGCTCCAGTCAAAATTGTGCCCGCAGCTAGCACAGCTCGTTCATGGACGATGGTGCCTTCGTAGACTCCGCAGCCTCCACCAACCAAAACGTCGTCTTCGATAATAACAGGCACAGCTCCAACTGGTTCCAATACACCTCCGATTTGCGCAGCAGCGGAGAGGTGAACCCTTTTTCCAATCTGGGCGCACGAACCAACCAACGCATGACTGTCGATCATTGTTCCTTCGTCAACGTAAGCTCCGGCGTTAATAAACATTGGTGGCATACAAACTACACCCGGGGCAAGATAAGCCCCATCTCGAATGCTTGAGCCACCAGGCACAATTCTCACGTTTTCTTGAATGGTCGTCGGCCGAGTCGGATAAGTATCCTTATCAAAAAAGGTGAGACTGCGAGCCGCGGACATGTCCGATAGCACACCCATGCGAAAGCCGAGCAGAATTCCCTGCTTGACCCACATGTTGACGACCCACTTTCCCTCCGAAGTTCGTTCGGCCGCGCGAACCTCACCTCGATTAAGCGCCGACTTAAACTCCTCGAACAGCTTACGATCGTCAGGTCCGAACTCTCTTCCCGGCCGCGCCGCAAGACTCTCAATTTGTTCACGCAGTTGCATGCGAGGTTTCCTTCAACAGACCGAGCTCGACCAATATTTCTTTTAATCGTTCCCGAGTCTTTTGTTGTACCGGGACGAGCGGGAGCCTTAAGTTTTCATTTAGTAGACCAAGCATACTCATTGCGGCCTTTACTGGACCAGGACTCGACTCGATGAAGTTAGCCTCCATCAAAGGCAACAAACGATAATGGAGACGACGCGCGTCCTCCCAATCACCGGCGAGCGCAAGATCTACAAGCTGCGACATCAAACCGGGTATTTCGTTTGAAGCGACAGAAATCAATCCCTCTCCGCCCAAAGCAATGATCGCGAGCGTCATCGAATCGTCGCCGGAAATCACATGGAAACCATCCGGCTTGCCACTAATGATTTCCATGATTTGCGACAGATTACCCGAGGCTTCTTTCACAGCCACGATATTTTCAACTTCACGAGCAAGTTTGATAGTTGTTTGCGCCGCAATGTTAGACGATGTTCGACCGGGTACATTGTAGATAACGACTGGAAGGTTTGGCACAGATTCCGCTATGGCTTTGAAGTGAACATAGAGTCCTTCCTGGGTTGGCTTATTGTAATAAGGAGCAACCGAGAGTATCGCGTCAGCGCCAAACGATTCCGCTAGTTGTGAATATTGGATTGCAGTAGCAGTCGAATTGCTGCCAGTGCCGGCAATCACTTTAGCTCGACCTCGAGCTGCTTCGATCGTCAAACGAATTACTACCTGGTCCTCTTCGTCTGACATCGTTGCGCTCTCACCGGTAGTGCCACAGGGAACAAGCAGTCGGATACCATTGCTGATCTGATGTTCGATCAGTTCTCGCAAACACTTCTCGTCAATAGCTCCGGTTTCTGTAAAAGGAGTTACGAGAGCTGTCGCGCACCCGCGCAACCAAGCCGTTTCCACTGTCATGATTCAACCTCCTAACAATTATGTTGTTGACGAGCTACTCAGGATCTCGTCGATCACCTGATCGAACTCAAACATTCCGGTCTTACCGACGATCCAATGAGCGGCGAGTAACGAACCTGCTGCGAACCCCTGACGTGAACGAGCGGTGTGAGTGAGTAGGATCTGGTCCGGTTCAGAATCAAAACCTACACGATGAGTTCCGGGTATGGACCCGGCCCGGGTAGAAGCTGTTGGTATCTCAGTCTGTAATGCTTCGGCCATAATGCCCTGCAAGCGAATGGCAGTGCCCGAGGGCGCGTCACGCTTCCGCATGTGATGAGCCTCTTCGATAAAAGCCGAGTATCCTTCAACCGAACTGAACAGTTCAGAGGCATGTTTCACTATCCGGTAAAAAAGATTAACGCCAATAGAAAAATTTGCTCCGTAAACCAGCGCGCCGTTTGTCTTTGCTACAGCCTGTCGAATCTGCTTCTCGGAGGATTTCCACCCGGTTGTTCCTTCAACCAGCGGAATGCCGGCTCTCATGCACGCTTCAACGTTCGCCGCTACCGCGTCCGCTAAAGAAAAATCGATAGCAACGTCATGCCCAGAGAGCTTGTCTGCGAAAGTGGCTGACGCGTCCTCAGAGGTGAGGATACTGCCGATCTCATCGCCTGACTTCCTGGCTTGAGCAGCAACCAGTTGGCCCATTGCTCCAAATCCGATTAAGGCTATTTTCATTGGTTAATTCTCAGACTGATTCCTTCTCTGTGCCCCCCTTAGAGAACTCTGTGACTCTGTGGTGGCGGTTTCTTTGACTTTGCCCACCACGGAGCCACAGAGAACACAAAGGTTGCACGGAGCAATCCAACTTAGGACACTACCCATTGGCGGCTCAACATGGCGACCAATTTAGATAGTGGTCGACACTTCAACAGCGCTGGCAACGCTGACGTACAGGTCAATCGCTCTTAACAACTCTTTCTTCGAAACCTTTTCGTGCTCGGTGTGGGCGACGAGAATGGAACCTGGTCCAATTAGTAACGGCTTTCCCCAGTTTGAAAGATAGGGAATGTCAGTGGTAAATCTCACCACGCACTCTGCAAAACCAGCCAACGAAAACAATCGCACCGGATTATGAGCCGAAGCAAACTCGATTTGCGCACGCTCACCCACCGCTTCACGAACCAGTGCTTTTGTAGCCTCCTTATCTTGAACCAGACGTAGCTGTAGTTCTGCTCGCGCTGCATCGGCAATTACATTTGGCCGAGTGCCGCCAGATACAAGACCGATGTTACAAGTCGTCTCGCCGAAAAATCCATCGTGCGGCCAATCGAGACTTTTAAGATCAACCAACACTTCGATCAGTTTGTTAATTGCTGAATCACCTTCTTCAGGATATGCAGAGTGTGCGGCGCGACCTGCCGTGGTAAGTATTACGCGCATTGAGCCTTTAGTTCCGACAGCCACCAGATTGTCAGTAGGTTCGCCGTTGATCAAAAACTCGCACTCACTTGCCATTGGATGTTTGTTCGCGAGCTGTGCGCCGACGCTGGCCAGCTCTTCATCGACTGTAAAAAGGAATCCAATGTCATCCTTACCGTCCCGGCGTAAACTCTCAGCCGCAAAGATCTGACTCGCGATAATTCCCTTCGCGTCACAAGCTCCTCGACCGTAGATATATTCGTCGTCCTCACTCGAAGGAATGAACGGCGGAACCGTATCGAGGTGAGTCGAAAACACTACTCGTGCAGGATCGTTGGTTCTTGCCAAAATGTTGAAGCGATCTCGAGTGACTTCTTGCTTCTCAACAAGATAGCCCAACGACTCGAGATGCGACGCCACGAAAAGACCAACGGCCTGCTCGTCGCCTGTCAGCGATGGAATATCAATTAACTTCCGGGTAAATTCAATAACATCCATCATCAAACTGCCGACACGGCTTTCTCCTTGAAAAATTCCTGATGTAGCCGGCCAACTGCTTCATGAACCCTTTCCTCGGCTACCGCAAAGGTAAAATTAATGCTGGAAGCTCCCTGTGAAATTAGCGAGACGGGGATATCGCTGATGGCGTTGAAAAGTTTTGCGGCGATGCCTGATGTCTCTTTAAGTCCCTCGCCAACCACACAAATGATCGCCTGTCTCTCGTCTACGCGGACCGTTCCCAACGTTTCCAGCTCAGCAATGATCGAAGGTAAAGAGCTGGCATCATCGAGTGAAAGAGAGACGCTGACTTCAGAAGTTGTGACAACATCCACCACGGTCCGGTGTCGATCGAAGACTTCAAACAACGCACGTAGAAAACCGTAGGCACCAAGCATTCGCGCCGACGTTACTTGAACTGTAGTGACGCCTGATTTATGTGCGATAGCTTTGATCGTGCGTGGCGATGTTATGGTCTGCGCGCAAACCAGGGTATCGCTCTCGCCGGGTGCGCGGGAATTACAGATCCGCACCGGTATCGAATCCTCGATTGCGGGTTGAATTGTTTTTGGATGAAGTACTTTTGCGCCGAAGTAGGCGAGCTCGGCAGCTTCGGCATACGACAGGCGTTCGACAGTGTGCGCTTCGGGTACCACGCGAGGATCCGCAGTCAGAACCCCACTGACGTCGGTCCAGATTTGAATTTCATCGACTCGAAGAGCAGCTCCTATTATTGCCGCTGCATAGTCTGAGCCTCCCCGGCCCAGTGTCGTAGTTCGACCGTCACTCGTAGCGCCGATGAATCCGCCTAAGACAGGAACCGCTCCATGGTCCAGGACCGGTAAAATGTTGGCGCGCGCACGAGCGAATGTTTCCGGCATCAAGGGCAGCGCGCAGGTGTAGTCATCACTGGTAATAATGCATTCTCGCGCGTCGATTTGTTGTGAAGTGACTCCAACCTCGTTTAAGACCGCTGCAAGTAAAGTACTTGAAAGTATTTCGCCGCACGAAACAATGGAGTCATGCAGCTCAGGCCTGAGGGAGGGATATTCCGCCGAAAGTTTTAAGAGACCGTTGATTGAGTTTGCAGCCCGGTCCACTTCCTTGGCGAATGCTTCAGCGAGCGCAGCTGAAAGGCCTTCCTGCGCCGTCGACTTGTGACGTGCAAAGGTTGTTTCGAGTGATTTTATTGCTTCACTGACCTGCCCCTGAGAAGCAATGATGGTGCTAGTCACAAGTGAATCGGTGACACCTGCCATCGCGGAGACCACGACAACTGGTCGCGAATTCAGAAATGACCGGACGATGGTAGCAACGTTTCTTAAGGCGGCAACATCGGCAACAGACGTTCCGCCAAATTTCATAATGGTCGTCATAAGCAAAAAAGGCCGGTCGCGATGAACACGACCGACCTTACAATAGAATTCGTAACTGACGCGACACCCTCATTACTGATGTCGCCGTTTGAAACTGATGTGCCGGTAGCGCTCCACCTCGACCAAGGTGACAGTCTCACGGATTTAGCCGTGATAACCAACTCGCCGGCTTACGAAGTTGCGGGCGGGTTTCGGCGACCAACCCCTTTCAAGAACTTCGGTGCTTCGAACCTGAACGTTGGAGATGCAACATTCTGAAGATCTCTACTCCTGGAGGTCGCGCCTCTACTTTGTTTTAAAAGATCAGCGAAATTTAATGGCACAAGTTAACACAACTTGCGAAGTTGTCAATAATGTATTTGGGCTCTACTCTACGTAACAAACGAACATCCGTGGTGATTGGTCTTACAATTAGAGTCCACCACAGAGAAACAAAGACCACAGAGCGGCACAGAGAAATTCAACTATTGGCCTAATCCAGAGCCTCTGCTGCGTTGTCTCCGCGGTAAAGATTACTTCAATGGTCTACCTTTTGGTTTCGTATCAACGATCACAAGTCTTCCCGTCACGAAGGGAATTTGTGGCGGTGGTTTCAAATTGACATCGACGATTAGAGGCTCGGCAACCATTTTGCCCATCGGAGGCTGGGCTACCATGCCTCCCATAACGGTCACAGGCCTAAGCCTATTAACGAGGTACGATAATCCAACGCCGGTCATAAGTGCGATTACGGCTGAAGCGATTGCTCTCGCTACATAAGACATTTTCTTACGGAGAGCTCGCAATCCGACTGGACAATTCTCAGTAATGATCGAGCCATCCTTGCGCCGGTAGTATCGAATACAAACTCTTCCTTCGCTTTTGGCGATGAAGTCTTCCGCTTCGGACCGCGACATCGCAGACAGGTTATAGACATTCAGATTGCACTGCCCGCAAAACCTCGAGCGATCATTTCCTAGCATCTGGTCCCAATCCGCCGGACACGGCGACGCCACTCGAACATTGTTTAATGGA
>DATIBX010000250.1:0-2193 GCA_035457105.1 Pyrinomonadaceae bacterium | reverse complement strand
TCGCCTCGTTCCAGGAATTCTCGTATCAAGTCGTTAAGTGGAGGCACGACCTCATCGCCTTGATTGACCGCGAGTGAGCCGCCGGGACAAAAATCGTTCTGAACGTCTACGACGATAAGTGCACGCTTCTTTTCTTCTGACATAGTAAACAGGCTCTGATTGATTTCACTTCCAACTGATTGATGACGACTCTATTACACAGCACAAAAAAGTCCAAGGCGACTGCACGAAACGTGCGTGCAATGTTAATGGTTGAGGTTAGGCAAAGTCTTACTTTACTACGGCGCGACCCAGCGGAACCACGGCATTCGCACTCAGTTTAATGCTAGTATGGCGGCCATGACACCAAATTCTGAACCTACAGCACAGATAGGACTGATCGGCCTCGGAGTAATGGGCCAGAACCTGGCGCTCAACATTGCCCGCAATGGCTACCCCATCGCCGTTTTCGATCGTGAGCCCGAGGTTGTACAGAATTTCATTGCAACCGCCAACACTCCGCATCTGACAGGCGCTCGCTCGCCGGAAGAGTTTGCTCGCTCATTGAAACGTTCGCGGAGGATGATACTGCTCGTCAAAGCCGGTGATCCTGTCGATTGGACCATCAACTTGGTCAAGCCGTTCCTGGACAAGGGCGACATTTTTATTGACAGCGGAAACTCCAATTTCAGGGACACTGAACGCCGTGAGAAACAATTAAGCGATGAGGGGTTTTTTCTGATCGGCTCCGGAACCTCTGGCGGAGAGAAGGGGGCGCTGTGGGGACCAAGTATGATGCCGGGGGGCGATCGGCAGGCCTACGAACAAATTCGACCGATCTGGGAGGCGATTGCGGCCCAGGTGGATGATGGGCCATGCGTGACCTACATAGGTCCCGGAGGCGCGGGCCACTTTGTAAAGATGGTCCACAACGGGATTGAGTACGGTGATATGCAGCTTATCGCTGAGGCCTACGACTTACTGCGAAACGTGTTGCGACTGCATGCCGAGGAGATGGCTGAAATATTCGAGGAATGGAACAGGGGGGATCTGGAGTCTTATCTGATTGAGATCACTGCAAAGATTCTCCGCGTTAAGGATAAGGAGACTGGAAAGCCCTTGGTCGATCTCGTTCTGGATAAAGCGGGTCAGAAGGGCACTGGTGTGTGGACCAGCCAAATCGCGCTCGACCTGGGAATTGCTGTTCCGACGATCGATGCCGCGATCGTTGCGCGGACGATTTCAGCTCAGAAAGAGCAGCGCATTAGTGCCAGCAGGGAATTGAGTGGACCTTCCGTGAAGCCGTTTGAGGGTGATAAACGTGAGATCGTCAAAGCTATCCACGATGCGCTTTACGCCTCTAAGATCTGTTCATACGCGCAAGGCATGAGTCTAATCCAACAAGGCTCAATTAGTTTCAAATGGAATATCAACTTGAGTGAAGTTGCGCGTATCTGGCAGGCTGGCTGCATCATTCGCGCGCGGTTTCTGAGACGGATTAAAGAGGCATACCAGCGTCGCGCAGATCTTCCTAACCTTTTACTTGACGCAGAATTCAAGGCGCGAATCGAGCAGTCGCAAGCTGGTTGGCGAAGGGTTTTGGGCATCGCCACAGAAGAGGGCGTCCCAATGCTCGCGATGTCCTCGAGTTTGGGATACTTCGATTTGTATCGTTCCGCTAACTTGCCATTGAATTTGACGCAAGCGCAACGCGATTTCTTCGGATCACACACTTACGAGCGTGTGGACAAACCTGAGTTAGGTCCAATTCACACAGAATGGGAGGAAAGTTGAGACCACTCCCCTATCTTTAGTTTCCATCGTTCAATGGAAATTCGTCGATAAACCAAACACCCTCTTCACGAACAAGTCGAAACGCCACTCGCCGTTCATCGGAGGCTGTCCTGACAATCGCGACCGCTTCCGCTACATCGCCGATTATCGAAATTGGTTCGCCTCTTACGTCAAGTACTTTTGTGCCATTTTTAATCTCATTAGCGAAGTTCCTGAGCTCGGCTTCATGGATTCTAGTTGAAGCCCGTCGACTCAAGTGAGGAGTTGCTCTGGAATATCTACCGGCCACAATCGCCCGCACGAAACCCTCGACGGTTGCTTCGGGCGGCGAAACGAAGGTTTCTTTGTCGTTTGCGCCGAAAACAGCTGCACCAATTAAACAAAGAGCAAGGCTACACACGAGAACAACTGCAAGTATTG
>DATIBX010000249.1:0-3379 GCA_035457105.1 Pyrinomonadaceae bacterium | reverse complement strand
CGACGGCGGAAAGACCTGGACCAAAACGCTCTACATCGACAATCAACACGGCGCCAGCGACCTCGAGATTGATCCGGGCAATCCAAACATTCTGTACGCAGGAATGTGGAGTTTCGAGCGAAAGCCGTGGACCCATCGCAGTGGCAGCGAAAAGGGTGGGGTCTACAAGTCGATTGATGGCGGACGAACGTGGAACAAACTTACTAACGGTCTGCCGAAGTTGATGGGTCGCATAGGTGTGCGAGTTGCACCAAGCAATACCAACATCGTTTACGTAATCGTCGAGGCCAAAGAAGGCACGCTATATCGTTCGGACGATCGTGGCGAGACTTTCCGGATGGTCTCTAAGAATGAACAGATAGTGTCGCGCGGTTTCTACTACACCCGCGTCCGCGTCGATCCGACGAATGAAAATCACGTCTACGCGGTTGCGTCTAATCTCTACAGCTCGGTGGATGGCGGTAAGAATTTTCGCTCGATTACCGGCCGTACTCACGTCGATTTTCACGCACTCTGGATTGATCCCAGGAATCCCAAACGAATTTGGAATGGACAAGATGGTGGATTCGCAGTCAGTTACGATGCGGGCGAATCATGGGAACCGATCTACAACATACCATTAGGCCAGTTCTACCAGGTCTACGCCGACAATCGCGAACCGTTCTACTACGTGATGGGAGGTCTGCAGGACAACGGCGGCTGGACTGGTCCCAGTCGCACCCGCGAGCCCACGGGAATCATGAATGACGACTGGCGGATGGTCAGCTTCGGCGATGGTTTCTACGTCATCAACCACCCGGACGATCCCGAGCAATATATTTCGGAGTCACAAGGTGGAGAAATTCTTTGGACTGATTTCCGCACCAGGGAGATTCAGGCGATCAATCCCTGGGGCCGCGGCAGCGGAGGCGGACCAGCCCTGGGCCAGAAATATCGTTTCAATTGGAATTCGCCCATTGTCATCTCGCCACACGATAAAACCACAGTCTATTTTGCCGGGAACGTGCTTTTCAAAACTCCGGATTTCGGCAAAACATGGGAACAGATTAGTCCGGATCTGACTACCAATGATCCCGAAAAACAAAAAGATGCGGGTGGCCCAGTAGCGGTTGAAAACAGTACCGCGGAATATCACTCGACCATCATTAGTGTGGCTGAATCACCAGTGCAACGAGGACAAATCTGGGTGGGAACCGATGACGGCAATCTGCAGCTGACTAAAGACGGCGGGAAATCATGGGCCAATCTGATTAAGAATGTCAGCGGGCTCGCCGCCAACTCGCCCGTGTCGCACGTGGAACCCTCGCGTGCAAACGGTGCAACGGTATATGCGACTTTTGACCGTCACATGTTTGATGACTTTCGTCCGTACATCTTTAAGTCAACCGATTTGGGCCAAACATGGACCAACATTAGCGGAAATCTGCCGGCCAAAGGCTATGTGCAAGTCGTTCGCGAGGACCCCAAAAACACAAACCTGCTCTATGCCGGGACGGAACTTGGTCTCTTTGCTTCTTATGATGGCGGCCTGAACTGGATCGCTCTTAATCTCAAAAATCTGCCCAACGTTTCAATTCACGACATCATGGTCCACCCCCGTGACAACGATCTCATTCTCGCGACTCATGGGCGCTCGATCTGGATCTTCGACGACGCTACGCCGCTGCAACAAATGTCGGCGCAGATTCTGGACTCACAAATGCATCTGTTTCCCATCAGGTCCGGAGTCCGCTTTACCAGTCGATTTACGCGCTATGGAGTCGGCGACAAGATCTTTCTCGGTAGTAACGGGCCAAATGGAGCTTTGATTACTTACTATCTGAAAGACAAGCCTGATGACAAAACCACTGTCAAGGTGCAAATCTTTGACAGCGCCGGAAAGCTTGTCCAGAACATTGAAAAGCCGGTAAAGGAGAAAGGATTAAATCGAATAAGCTGGAACTTGCGATTCGATGGTTCAGAAGTGCGACGACCACCGACTGAGGAGGAAGAGGCATTTGGTGGCGCCTCGCGCGGGCCACTGGTCCTGCCCGGTACTTATACTGTGCGACTAACTCTCGGCGATAAGACGCTCGAGCAACCGGTGCAAGTAAAGCTTGACCCGAATGTAAAAGTATCTGCGGCGGACCTACAAGCGGCGTTGGAAATGCAGACGAAGTTGCGCGATATGCAGTCGAATTTGAACAGTTCGCTCCGCTATCTGGATAGTATTGAAGAACAACTCAAACATACACAGTCTACTATGAAGGCCCTCAACAAAGAGCCGGATAAGGACTTAATCAAAGCGCTGGGGGATTGGATCAAACAGCTCGATACGATGGAGGATCAACTGGTGGGCAGAACTGAAGGGTTGGGACTCGGCGGCAAGTCTCAGGTGGTCGATGACATTGGCCAACTTTTCTCTTTGCTCGATACAAACGCAGCGCCCACCCTGGGCCAACGACAATACTTTGGTGAGATTCAAACGGCGTATACGAGCAGAGTGGACGAGGTAAATAAATTCATTCGCACGACCGTCCCACAGTGGAATGAGAAATTGACTGGTTGGAATGCACCGACACTAACGACGCGGAAACCGCTTTAACCTTGGAGCGCGCCGGCCCGGCGGCGCTTTCAATGCGAATTAATTATCTTGGTACTCGTTTTAACAAAGCAGCGCCGGGCCGCCGCAATCCCACAGTTATTGACGGGTGAGGTGGACGTTGCCGTTAATTCCCTTCACCGAAATTGCGTTGCCGCCGGTACCAATGCGAGCCGAATAATTTCCGCGATCAGACTTTTCGACCGTGACGCCCGGGACATCCGAAACAACTCGGCCATTCATTCCGTGAGCTTCGAGATCCGCGTTCAAGTCCTGGGCCAACTGCAGCTCAACATTGCCATTGACTCCGCTAAGGGTAACTCCATCAGCTTTTAGTTCTTTCAGACCAACTACGATATTTCCATTTACACCTTTGAAGTCTGCCGTGCCGATGGCTTGGGCAATCTGGACTCGACCATTAACACCGCGCACGTCAACAGAACCTTCCAGCGCGCCCACCAAAATTGAACCATTGACGCCCTTCGTGCTCAACGAAACCTGGCGTGGCACCTTAAGAGTCACCTTTTCATGGGGTGACGAGCCGAAGAGGCGTCCAATAAAGCTGCCGTCGCCTTTTTCACCTTTAATTCTGAGTCCATTCGCGTCGGCATCCACCGTGATTTTTCGGCGGCCCAGGGCTTCCTGACTATCACCCACGCGTTCGATAAAGACTTCGGCCGTCTTGCTGTCTGAAGTTTCGATGTTCACCGACCCGTTTAGGCCGGAAAGTTCAACTTGTGCACCAGGCGCAAGCTCATATGAACGACGTATCTCCTCGCGCACTTGATCTGAGGCGTT
>DATIBX010000248.1:0-32213 GCA_035457105.1 Pyrinomonadaceae bacterium | reverse complement strand
ATTTACTACACCAAGGCTGGCGTTGTTTACGCCACTGACTTGAACACCAAGGTGACGACACGCAGATTCATCGCCGGACCATGAACATGGAGATTGAGGGTCATGAATTCTTCAGTGGTGACGGCAAGATGATCTGGTATGACTTGCAAACTCCGAAGAGCGGTGTTCTGGCTTGCGGGGTATAACGTTTCCACCGGTGAACGAACTTGGTATCACGTGCAGCGAAGCGAGTGGTCAGTGCACTTTAATGTTTCACCGGATGGCCGCCTGTTTGCGGGTGATGGTGGTGGTCCGGATAGCGTCGCAGCGCCTGGAAACGGCCAGTGGATATATTTGTTTCGTCCACAATTGGCGCCTGACAAGACCGAGGGGGCATGGCCCAATGCCAAAGAGTTCATCAAGCCCGGTGTCTTTCAAGCTGAGAAGTTGGTGAACCTGGCGAAGCACAATTATCGGCTGGAACCCAATGTGACTTTTACGCCGGACCAGAAGTGGATTGTGTTTCGTTCCAACATGCTTGGGTTAACCCATGTTTACGCAGTCGAGATCGACAAGGCGGCCGTTAGTTCCCGATAGCGAAAAACCGTCAAAAGGAATCGGTACTGACCGTTTCCACGACCCGTCTCGACTTCTCTGTGCAACCTTTGTGTCGTACGTGTCTCTGTGGTGATGGCTTGCTTAGGAATTTGCGCCATCACAGAGACACGGAGGACACAAAGGTTGCACAGAGTGAGCAAGTTAGGACACTACTAAACTCGGTATAAAGGGAAAGGTAATTGAATGAAGCGACGTGATTTCATCCTTGGCAGTACGGCAAGTGCAGGCGCACTTTTGATCAGTAACCAGCAGACTGGCGCTCGCCGGCTCCTGTCATTGATGCCCACACCACAATCTGCTGATTCGAGAATAGAAATACTAACTGCAGAACCAATCGGTAGAATTGCCCCAGAGATCTATGGCCACTTCGCTGAACACCTGGGCGGGGTGATCTACGACGGCATCTGGGTGGGTGAGAACTCCCGGATACCAAATGTCAAAGGGATCCGGAAGTCCCTGATCGATGCACTGCAAAAGATCAAGCCGAGCGTAATTCGGTGGCCGGGCGGGTGTTTTGCTGATAGCTACAACTGGCGTGATGGAACAGGACCCAAAGACAAGCGGGCCCGTCATACAAATTTCTGGCGCGATGCCCCTGAATGGTCCAAAAACGCTCCGGATGGGCCCTGGAAGTACGAGACCAATCAATTTGGTACCGACGACTTTCTTCGGTTCTGCAAACTGACGGGAGCGCAGCCGTACCTCGCAGCCAACCTGCGGAGCTTAACGGCCAGGGATTTTTACGAATGGGTTGAGTACTGTAATTCTCCCGCTGGCACAACGACCCTTGCGGATCTCCGCGCCGTCAACGGCGATCGCGACCCGGCGAAAGTTCGCTTCTGGGGTATCGGAAACGAGTCATGGGGTTGTGGTGGCAACTTTACTCCCGAGGAATACGCTGCAGAATACCGTCGCTTTACGGCATGGGTGCCTGGATATGGAGTTGAGCTGGCTTTTGTAGGCGCCGGGCCAAACGGTGGCGATCTCGATTGGACCAGGCGGTTCTTTACCAAGCTAAATGAGCGGCGCGCACTGGGCAGCATGTGGGGCTGGGCCATGCACCACTATTCCTGGAATGTGAGTGGCGGGCGGACAAACGATTGGCAAAAGGGCAAAGGCGACGCAGTAAATTACAACGAGGAAGAATGGTACGAATTGCTGCGTGAAGCTGACCGCATGGACTCCATGATCACCGATCACTGGAACGTCATGGGTGAAATTGATCGGACCCATCGAGTTAAGCTCGTCGTTGATGAGTGGGGCGCATGGTTCAGACCAGGCTCTGAAGTTGATCCGACTCATTTGTTGGGCCAGCAGTCAACGATCAGGGACGCTGTACTTGCCGGGATGACATTAAATACGTTTCACCGGCATGCGGACAAGGTCGCAATGGCGGCGATCGCTCAGCTGGTGAATTGTCTGCAATCCCTCTTCCTTGCTCATGAAGATAAGTTTGTACTAACTCCGACTTATCACGTGTTCGATATGTATTCGGTTCATCAAGGAAAAACTTCATTACGCACCATGGTGACAGCGCCTCGACCCACTTATTCCAGAAATGGAGAGGCCGCAACGGTACGCGGACTCAACGGTTCCGCGTCGTTGGACGGAAAACTGCTCGTGTTAACAGTGGCGAACCCCGATCTCAAGGCAGCGCGAGAGACAGAAATTGCTGTACGCGGCGCAACAATCAGCGCCGTCAAGGGATCGGCTCTGACAGCAACGGATATGAAAGCTCATAACTCCTTTGCTGAACCTAACAATCTTTCGCCTAAGGAGATCTCAGTGCGAATGATCGGTAACTCGCTGGTCTACAGTTTTCCGCCTGCGTCGGTTACGCGTCTTGATATTACGTTGACTTAAGAGCTAATGCTCAAGATCAATATATTCAATTCGGCTTGCAAGTGCTCTTCTCTCATTCTCCCAAGCTGAAGCTTGGGGAGAATGAGAAGGTGAGTGAGTTCCCGCGTGGCTCAAGCCATTTGGCATCGTTCAAATATCATAAGGTAGCGAACCGGAGTCGTACCATACGAATGATTACGCGAATATTCGGGTGTCAGCTAAGGATCGCAGTGCTCCTGTTGACTACTTTAACTGCTGCATACGCGGCGACTGTTGACGATCTACAACATTCCTTTCTCAATCCCCCTGATGACTCGCGAATTATGATGCGCTGGTGGTGGTTTGGTCCTGCAGTCAGCAAGACTGAACTCGAACGTGAAATGCGCCTCATGAAAGAAGCCGGCATCGGCGGATTCGAAATTCAGCCTGTTTATCCTTTGGCGCTCGATAACGAAGCTAATGGCATCAAGACGCTGCCGTTTCTCTCAGATGAATTTCTCGATGCCCTCAGATTTGCATCCGATAAGGCCAAGGAACTGGGCCTGCGCTTAGATTTAACGCTGGGTAGTGGATGGCCCTTCGGCGGTCCAACAGTTTCAATCGACCACGCGGCCGGACGCTTGCGCTATGAACACGTCACTGTTGATGCAAACACCAGGTTTGTCAATGTTCCCTATGTCGGAGCTGGCGAGAAATTGCTGGGAGTATTTGTCGCGAACGTTGAAGGTAAAGACATGGTTCTTGACAGTGCGCGAGAAGTCACGAAGATTGCCGACGGAGTTGTCGATCTGGGTAACAGTACTAAAGGTCAACGGTCCGGGGAAGTAATGTTCTTTATTTCCAGCCGCACAGGTATGCAGGTTAAGCGACCAGCAGTTGGAGCAGAAGGTTTTGTGTTGGACCATCTGAACCACGAGGCTACCGATAGTTATCTGAAATCTGTGGGCGACCGTCTATTTCAAGCCTTCGGTACTAACCAACCCTATTCAATCTTTTGCGACAGCCTCGAAGTTTACAATTCAGACTGGTCCGCGGATTTCCTTGAAGAGTTCAAGAAGCGACGTGGCTATGACTTAAAACCTCATCTCCCGATGTTTATTAATGGATCAGGTGACGAAACTAAACGATTGCGAAGAGATTGGGGGCGGACGCTATCTGAATTACTAAACGAACGATTTCTTGCTCCCATCCAGGCTTGGTCGAAAGCCAGAGGCACACAGTTTCGTGCCCAGGACTACGGAGTACCTGCTGCGGCCATTTCAAGTAATGCTTTTGTCGACATCCCTGATGGTGAAGGAGCGCAATGGAAAGTTGTGCGTGCGGCGCGCTGGGCATCTTCTGCGAGTCATTTATATGACCGTCCCGTCTCGTCTTCGGAGACCTGGACCTGGTTACACTCACCTGCATTCCGAGCGACTCCATTGGATATAAAGGCTGAGGCTGACATCCATTTCTTACAGGGAATCAATCAGCTGATCGGTCACGGCTGGCCCTATAGCTCGCCCGGAGTTGAATATCCAGGGTGGCGGTTTTACGCGGCCGGTGCCTTCAACGAAAAGAACCCCTGGTGGCTCGTGATGCCCGACTTGTCGAAGTACCTGCAACGCCTGAGCTTTATGATGCGACAAGGGCAACCCGTGAATGATGTTGCTCTCTATTTGCCCAATGACGATGGTTGGGCCGAAATGAAGCCGGGTAATCCACACCTGATTGAGGTCCTTCGCGAGCATGTTGGTCCAGACTTAATGCCGGCAGTTTTCGAAGCAGGTTACAACCTCGACTTCTTCGACGATGATTCGTTCAAGAGCGTGGGCCGTATCGACAAGGGTTCACTGCTGCTCGGGAAAAATAGTTACAAAGTCATAATTCTGCCGGCGGTTGAAACAATTCCGCTGGATACTTATCAAAAGTTTGAAGAGTTCGTCCGCGAGGGTGGAATTCTAATCGCGACTCGCCGCACGCCAGTTGAGGCTCCCGGACTTCAGGCAACTTCAACTGAGCGAAATCAAGTTGCTGAGATTTCTAAACGACTATTCGATGTTGCTAACGCCAAAGGTCACTTTGTCGAAAATGAAAAGAAGTCTCTTGGCCCAACCTTACGAAAATTAATTTTACCGGACCTGGACGTAACACCCGTTGCGACGGATATCGGGTTTGTTCACCGCCGAGATGGCGATATCGATATCTATTTTGTTGTTAATACGTCAAACCAAACCAGGCGCGTCAACGCAAGTTTTCGGATGCTCCAACGGCGGAGCGAAGTGTGGAATCCTTTCGATGGGACAGTAACACCGGCCCATGGCGAAATGACTAAGCTAGGTCACGTTGTTGATCTGGTCCTTGCTCCCTATGAATCTCGATTGCTCGTCTTTACGAAGCGGATCTTGCTCTATGATGAACCAGACTCAGTGCCCTTGCCGCCAGCGGTTGACTTAAGTAGAGGCTGGATAATCACGCTCGGTTCAAAAACTGCATCAATGGAAACATTGCGCTCGTGGACAGATAACGAACTCGACAGATATTTTTCCGGCGTCGCAATCTATAAAAGAACCTTCAAGCTAGACTCAAAGCCGCTCGACGGTCGTTTACGACTGACCCTGGATTTCGGAGAGGGCATTCCGCTGACTCCATTGAACTTGCGAAATGGAATGCAGGCATGGCTCGAAAGTCCAATTCGAGAAGCCGCAGTCGTCTACATCAACAACCAACGGGCTGGTTCAGTATGGTGTCCTCCTTACCGTCTCGACATTACAAAGTTCGTGAAGACAGGCGTGAATGAGCTTCGAATCGATGTTGGTAATACGGCGATGAATTACATGGCGGGACACAGTTTACCCGATTACCGTCTGCTGAATTTGCGTTATGGCGAACGCTTCCAACCACAGGACATGGACAAGATTGAAGCACTGCCCTCAGGTTTGCTTGGTCCAGTCCGGCTGATTGCTCAGCCGGGTAAACAGTAGTAGTTCCTTTGTCGGGCCTGGTGAAGGATTTGAGTAGTTGTGAGCTCAAACCAGTCTGGCTGCTGACGCCTCCGATCGAAAGACCATTGCCCCGATAACAATGTTGTTGAAATCGAAGTCTGCCTGAACCGTCGCAGTCACCCGTTAATCAAGTGAAATTCTAGATGCCTAAGTGGAAACCTTGTAAACGGATGATCTGGATCGGTTTGATAATGGTTCTGCTTTCGGTCTCACCTAATAATGGCGTCAGAACCTGTCAGCGACCTAAAAAGGAGGCTTAAAAAGAGGTGAAAGGTGCACAACCAATCGAGCCCGAAATCAGCCCCGAGAGTTGACTTGGACTTACCAATTCGCGAGACACCCATTCCAAAAATTCAGGATGAAATCCAGATTTTCAGGAATGGCATAGGTAATAATCGAGGAAAACTCCTTTTTCATCCCAGTTTATTCGTCGTGAGAGGTCGGAACGGGGTTTGCCAGAGTCCTTCAGCATAGGAGACTTGGTATTACCCCTGAGCTAACATCCAAATAATTGGTAAAGAAAAAGCTCTTGACATAAGTTCGCCGCTGACACAAAATGCGGCAGTCATAAAAAGTAGGCTTATTCTCGCTTTTATCGAATCCTTTGCTAGGATTCACGATCTCAAGGTTAAGCCATTTCAACCCTTGAGATTCCTTAGTTAGCATTTCTTGGTTCGGCAATTGGTCAGACCAGCAGAATAAACAATCCCATCGTTCGTGTTCGCAGACAGTCCCGTCGGCGAGCACCTGTTAGCACATCATTCTGGTTCGGGTTCAAATTTGGATTGCGTCGGGTTAAGAGTCCTATACCAGAGGCGCGCGCTTTCTTAGACCAGACTGCAATTAGGCGCTCGGAGTTCTTTTGAAGAGGAGAGAGACATGACGTCCAGATCTCGTTCATTCGTTTACGCACTGTGTGCGATAGCTTTTCTAATTACAGTGATGTTGTTTCCAGCTTCACTTAGCGCGCAAGAGGTGCGCGGCAGAATTAATGGAAGAGTAATCGATCCAAACAAAGCCGCAGTGCCAGGCGCAACCGTCACCGTCACTGACGTTGCCCGAGCGACTACGACGACACTCACGACAAATGCAGATGGTCTGTTTCAGGCGAACTACTTGTTGTCGTCGACTTATCAGATTGTTGTCGAAATGTCAGGCTTCAAAAAATACATTCAGGATGGCGTCTTACTCCAGATAAATGAGACTCGTGATCTTGATATCACCTTAGAGGTTGGCGGTACCCAGGAGACCGTAACCGTAACATCGGAGCCGGCAACACTGAATGCCGCCGACGCTTCGTTGGGTCAGACTATCGATCAAAAGCGAGTTGAAGAACTGCCGTTGGTCCATGGAGATCCCTACACGTTGATTGGACTCTCAGCGGGTGTGACTTACACCGGAAGCACCAAACTGGATCGTCCATTTGAACCCACGCACATTATCGGTTATGCGTTCGACGGGACTCGGGGTAATCGTAGCGACCTGCTAATCGACGGCGCACCAAGTACTGCTACCGCCAACGCTAACGAAGTGATTGCTTCGTATGTGCCGCCCAGCGACATCGTGCAGGAGTTCAAGGTCCAAACCGCGACATTTGACGCGCAGTTTGGCAATACTGAGGGCGGCGTCACCAGCATTAGTATTAAGTCGGGCACAAATCAGTTTCATGGGTCGGCTTATCTCTGGCTCGAACCAAGTGGCATAGCGGCCAACGACTTCTTCGGGAACGCGAATCGAACACCGCGTCCGTTCTCCTATTCGAATCGTCCGGGGTTTACTGTTAACGGTCCGGTATGGATTCCGAAGGTTTACAACGGAAAGAACAAGACTTTCTTCCTGTTCTCATATGAAGGTATTCGCGACTCCCGGCCCCGTTATGATGCGGGCACCGTATGGGTGCCGACTCCAGCTATGAGAAATGGCGACTTTTCTTGTGTGCCACTTTCTGCAGCACAACCATGTGCCTCAATCCCCATCTTCGATCCGACTACCCGCGTCAATACAGGAACGGCTTCAGCGCCGATCTACACAGGGTCTCAGTTTTTAGGAAACAAGATTCCCTCCGACCGTATTAACCCTGTGGCAAGGGCAATACTTGGTTTTTATTCGTTGCCTAAGCAACCCGGTCTGGTGAGCAATATCTTCGACTCGACGTTGTCGGAAAAGACCCAACCATACGATAACTTCACGTTTCGTATCGATCAGAACTTCTCAGATAAGAACAGGCTCTTCGTTCGTGGTAGTTGGTATGATCGGAGCAGCCACTACAACGACTATCTGAATTCTGCGGCCACCGGTGTGAACTTCTTGTTTATCTCTCGTCAAGGCGTAATCGACGACGTTCACACTTTCAATCCCACGACAATCCTGAACGTCCGCTACGGTTTCAACCGGTTCATTCGCGGCCAGGATCAGGAAGATGATGCTAAAGGCTTTGATCTGACGAGCCTTGGTTTTCCTTCTTCATTTGCAAATCTTACTGCTGATGACGTCAGACGCTTTCCGCGTTTCGACTTTCCCACGAACGCCACCCTGGGTACTGGGTTCGGTAATGAATTCCGACCGGTGAGTTCGCACTCGATCTCGGCGACTCTAAACAAGAGTCTCTCAAAGCACTCGCTGAAATTCGGTAGTGAACTAAGAATCTATCGCGAAGACGACTTCTTCACCAGTAACGATCAGACAGGTCAGTTTATCTTCGACAACAGTTACACCAGGCAGGCTAGTAATGGTTCAACGGGTGCCGACACGCTGGGAGTTCAGGCGTTTGCCTCGTTCCTTTTGGGATATCCGAGCACACTGAATTTCGTCCGACGCGCAGATTACTCGGAGTATTCAAAGACATGGGGCTTCTTTATACAGGATGACTTTAGAGTCACCAGCAAGCTGACCCTCAATCTCGGACTTCGCTACGAAGTTGAAACGCCGTTGGTTGAGCGTCAAAACAAGAGCGTCTCCGGTTTTGATTTTGCCTATGTCCAACCATTCCAGGCTGCTGCTCAGGCGAAGTATGCGACGATCAATAACGCCGCATTAAAGGCCGCAGTGCCTCAGATTAACGTTAGGGGTGGGCTGTTGTTCGCCGGCAAGGACACGGGCAGCGGTCTCTATGAAACACCCAAAAACAGTTTTCTTCCTCGGCTCGGCTTTGCTTATCAGATCGGACAGAAAACCGTGATCCGCGGCGGCTTTGGTGTATTCGCCGGCTTCCTGGGTGAACGTCGCGGTGATGTTATCCAACCGGGCTACACGAGAACCACAACAGCAGTCTTGAACCAACTGGCAAGCGGGGCGCCGATTCCATATTCGCTGTCGACTCCATTCACTAACACGACCGTGTTGGAACCAGTTGGTAACACACTTGGTCGACAAACTAACTTGGGCCAGGCCATTTCGTTCTTTAATCAAAATCCGAAAGTGTCGAAGCAAGCGCGCTTCCAAATCGGCTTCCAAAGAGAACTAGCTGGCGGCTGGGTATTAGAAGCGGAATTCGTTGGAAATAAAGGCTACGACATCGAGATTGTTCAAAATATCAATGCGCTGCCGAATAAGTACTTGAACGCTGACAATTCGCGAACTGCTGCGATGAACAGCAACAACACGTTCCTAACAACGAATGTACCGAATCCGTTTGCTGGTTTGTTCCCGAATACAAATGCTCAGGTACAGATTCAGCAGTTACTTCGTCCCTTCCCGCAATTTGGTGATGTGCTGACGACAAACAACGACGGGAAATCATGGTATTACGCGGGCCAGTTCAGCCTTCAGAAGCGATTTTCTCAAGGCTACACAGTGCAAATGAGCTATACGAAGTCCAAATGGACGCAAGCGACCGAATACCTTAACCAGGGTGATCCGTTCCCAACGAAGATGATTTCGGATCAGGATTCGCCGCACCGCTTTGCTGCCAGTGCAATGTACTCGCTGCCTTTCGGAAAAGGCGAGCGGTTCGCATCGTCAGCAAACTGGCTGAAAAACGCGATCATTGGAGGCTGGCAACTCGGCGGTACCGTCACGCTGCAGAGCGGTTTCCCGGTACCCTTTGGTGCGTACAACCTAACGACCACCGTTACTTCCGGAGACATTTTTTATAACGGTGGAGCTTTATCAATTCCGTCTGACCAACGAACGACTTCTCGGTGGTTCAATACCGGTGCATTCACTACAGTTCTCAACACAAACTCGACAAATGCTACTCCGGTATTTCACCTGCGGACGCTGCCCTACCGATTTAAGGATATTCGCAGAGACTACATCAAGAATGTCGATCTGACTCTTAAGAAGGATATAGCGATCCGCGAAACCATGAAGCTTCAATTGCGCGCAGAGTTTCTCAACGCGTTCAACGAACCGTATTTCCTGGCGCCGGCCACTGGACCAACCGCCACGAACTTTGGTCGGATTCCCTCGCCGCAAGACAACTACGCGCGCAGGGCACAGCTCGGACTGAAGTTTATCTTTTAGGCGGGATCAAATAAGTAGACTCAGAGGGGATTGGGCCAAACGGTCCAATCCCTTCTTTTCGTGCTCTGTGAGGGGAAACGAAAAAGCTATTACGGTAAAGAGGTACTACAGACTCGATGAACCGGGAAAATTGGTAGTCTGCTGACGCACCGAGGCTGACCCGTTCGATACAACTCCAACCCGGAAATGGTTACAAGGCGTAAATTCATAAGAAAACTCGGCAGTACGGTAGGCGTCTTTACAGTTGGCCCTCAGCTGTTGAGACACATTGGCGCCCACGAATCGAGCGAGCCTGAAGTCCGGACCAACACCGTGGAATCTTCAGGACCAATCGACAGGCTGGCGCTAGTTCGGCGGCACAATCCGCGATTGCGACAGGTCGAACGTCTTGCTCCTTTGTCCGTTGGTAACGGGGAATTCGCTTTTACGGTCGACGTTACAGGATTACAGACTCTTGCCCCTGAGTACGAAGACACTGTTCCGCTATGCACAATGTCTCAGTGGGGATGGCATAGCACTCCAGCGACATTCAGTAACAACGAGCTTCGACTGGTAAAGTTTGACTCGCACGGCAGAGAAGTGGGCTACCAAACAAGCTCTGAAGGACAATAAGATCTCTACAATTGGTTACGTGAGAATCCTCATCGACTTCACCTGGGTCGCGTCAGTTTGTGTCGCGTTGCCAACTCGGAGAAAGAAATAAATTCTGGCGACTTGACGCACATAGACCAGGAACTCGATCTGGTCCGCGGTTTAATCGCCAGTCGCTTCAAACTAGACGGTGTGTCGATTGACGTCAAAACTGCCGTCCATCCACTCCTCGACTTAATCGCAGTCCAGATCGACTCGGAGCTAATTAAACGAAAGCAATTGGGCGTCCGCTTAACCTTGCCTTACGGCTCACCTTCTATGGCTGCTGCGAGTTGGAGTCAGCCGGACCGGCATCGAACCGAGATGCTGAAAGAGTCGGACGGATTGACACGACTCGTGCGGACGATTGATGCGGAAAGATATTTTGTAAGCTTAACCAGCCAGGGTGGTCGATGGAAAAGAGCGAACGAACACACATTTGTATTGACCCCTGGTGATGAAAGTGGAAGTGTGCAGTTCGTGTTGTCCTTCAACGCGAGCTCACCAAATCATGATTTTCCTGACGCTCACACTGCGTTCGAGTTGAGCGGTGAGTATTGGAAGAATTTCTGGTCCACTGGTGGAGCAGTTGAACTTGCTGAAAGCAAAGACAGTCGCGCACACGAACTTGAACGACGGATTGTTCTCTCGCAATATCTCACTGCGATTCAGTGTGCTGGATCATTGCCGCCGCAGGAAACGGGACTGACGGTAAACAGCTGGTACGGCAAGTTTCATTTAGAGATGCACTGGTGGCACGCCACTCACTTCGCTCTATGGAACCGTCTGCCACTATTTGAAAAGAGCCTGGCGTGGTACCAGCAGATCTTACCCGTGGCGCAACAACTGGCGCAGTCCCAAGGCTATTCAGGTGCTCGGTGGCCCAAGATGGTCGGTCCAGGAGGGCGTGATAGTCCCTCTCCAATTGGTCCGTTGCTCATCTGGCAACAACCGCACCCCCTTTTCTATGCGGAGCTCTGTTATCAAAGTCATCCCGATGCTGCCACTCTCGACCGTTATAAAGACATCGTCTTCGAGACCGCGTCATTCATGTCGTCTTACGCTTTTTACGACGTAAAGAGGGATCGTTATGTGCTTGGTCCGCCGGTGATTCCGGCGCAGGAGAATCACCCACCGCGCGAGACCTGGAACCCCACTTTTGAACTTGCTTACTGGCGCTTTGGGTTGGAGGTTGCTTTGAAGTGGAGAAAGCGCATGGGGAGGCCACCGATCAAGGATTGGGTCCGTGTGCTTCGAGGTCTCTCAGCGCTGCCGGTTAGAGATGGTGTTTATCTGGCGCACGAGAATTGTCCTGAAACGTACACTGCGAGAAATCGCGATCATCCGTCGATGTTGGGAGCTCTTGGAGTTCTTCCAGGTGGTTCCGCGCAGCCTGAAATCATGAGGCGGACGCTTCATAAGGTTCTCAAGGAGTGGCAATGGGAAGAAACGTGGGGCTGGGATTATCCATTGACTGCCTTGACGGCAGCACGGCTGGAGGAAGGGAAGATTGCCGTTGAAACCTTATTGATGGAGACGGCAAAAAATCGGTATCTGGCCAACGGGCACAATTGGCAACGACCAAACCTGCCCTGCTACCTGCCCGGAAACGGTGGTCTGCTTTACGCCATTGCTTTGATGTCGGCTGGATGGAAGGACGGTCCACGCCGAAACGCGCCTGGATTCCCAGCCGATGGTTCGTGGAAGGTAAACACGAGGGGCTTAAACGATAAGCTATCGCAAAATTTCTAAGTCGGGCTCGCTACTGCCAGCCACACAACTTGCGATTCGGAGTAGCGCGGATTACCTCGAGAAAGCGTGGTTCGTAATTCTTGGCATACAGATCGACGCTGTGACGGATGCGGCTGAATAGTGAACAACGGAGACTGTCTTCGCTGAAGCGATCCTGGAGATAAACCATGGCGTTAGCTTCGCCCCAGTATTCGCGATCTTCCCAAATTTCGACTGGCGTCCCGCCTAGCTTTTGCACGAGCTCGATCAGTTTTGGATCCTCTGCGTTTCGACCATTGGCCAGAAAGATCTTGTTGTATTGCGGAATGAGTTGAGCCTGGAGTTGATAGACGCTCCCGTCAACCTTGCCGGTCCTATTGACGTGTCCAAACTCGTGGGCCAATTTTGTCGCAGCCAAAGTGACGCCACCAATGCGATTAGAGGTTTCCGTGGGCACCAGTGAGTTCATTACCGGAAAGTAGATCGGGTTTGGATAACCTTCATCCAAACGTGACCCGAGCGTGATCGTAGCGGCGACGAGTTGGCCTTCATCATTCCAGCGATACTTACCGGTGGTGGCGCCTTCGGCATTTTCGCGGCTCATTGTAATGGTCAGGGAAAAGTTCGGATTGGTCTGATAATGGTTCCATTGGTTGCGGCCCGCTTCGGTTGAAAGGAATTCAGATTTCCATTCCTGATAGCGCTCAGTGAACTTTGCAGGAATATCTTCCTTAATGCCGGGGGTGTGATCGTCGACCTTGGATCTGTCAATCTCCTCAATGGTTCCATGGTAAGAGGTAAACGGAGCGTCAAGGGCCGCCGCTGTAGGTAAAATTGCGGATGATGACTGGCTCGAAAAAGAGACAAAGAAAGCTACGAGAAGGACTGCGAGAATGGCTAGACGCGACGAACTCATAGTCAGGTTCCTCTAGTGTAAAGGACGCGGTCGTCGTTAAGAATGAGGGGCCCTAAAACTTTTGCGAATTAAGAGTTTTTAAGCTATCCGACGAGATAAGTCAATGATTTTGGCTTCAAGGCGACACCTAATTGCAGTAAGGTGTCACCGCGCTGTCAGAAGCAAATTTAGATCAATGGTGACGGTCCAAAGAATGGCAAGTTAGACCAACCTGAAAGGGGACTGGAATTGATACTTCGCGAGCTTGGAAGAACCGGTTGGAAGGTTTCAGGCGTCAGTTTTGGGAGCTGGGCAATTGGCGGCTCCTGGGGCGACGTAAACGATGACGAGTCATTGAAGGCGCTACATCGAGCTGTGGATCTAGGGGTCAACTTCTTCGATACGGCCGATGTTTACGGTGACGGTCGTAGCGAACGCTTACTGGCTCGCCTAAAACGCGAACGAAACGAAGAGATAATTATTGCCACCAAGGCAGGCCGGCGATTAGACCCTCATATTGCTGCGGGCTATACAAGTGACAATCTACGGTCCTTTGTCGAGCGAAGCCTCCAGAATCTTAAAACAGACTCGATAGACCTATTACAGCTCCACTGTCCGCCAACGGATGTCTATTATCGACCCGAGGTTTTTGCAGGACTTGATAGCCTGGTCCAGGAAGGCAAAATTCGCTACTACGGAGTCAGTGTTGAGCGTGTGGAAGAAGCATTAAAGGCAATCGAGTATCCGAACGTACAGTCGGTCCAAATTATCTTCAATATCTTTCGGCAACGTCCGGCGGATCACTTCTTCAAAGAAGCCGGCAGACGAAATGTCGGAATTCTTGCTCGTGTGCCGCTTTCATCGGGAATGCTTTCAGGTAAGTTGACGCTGCAGAGCCAATTCGCCGCGGATGATCACCGGCAATTCAATCGGCATGGCGAAGCGTTCGATCGTGGCGAGACCTTTTCAGGCGTTGATTACGCCACGGGGTTACGGGTGGTTGAAGAACTACGATCGTTGATTCCAGCTGGCGTCACCATGGCGCAGTTTGCGCTGCGTTGGATACTCATGTTCGACGAGGTCACCTGCACGATTCCTGGCGCTAAGAGTCGAGCGCAAGTTGAAGAAAATGTCGCGGCAGCAAGTCTTGCTCCTTTATCAAGCGAAACAATGACCGCGATCCAGGCTCTTTACGACCATGAGATCCGCCATCTGGTCCATCAATATTGGTAATCAGCCAGAGGAGCGCTTTGTACTTTGAACTCTGCACTTTGTGGTTTGTAGTTTGCAGCCTGCACTCACGGGTACAAATAACGGAGATCAGAGTTTCGCACACAAACTGAATACAAAGCACAAAGTGCAAAGTCCAAAGTACAAAGCACCTAAAACAAATCAAAGCTTAAAATACAGATGACAAAACTACTCTCAATCGCGCTCTTGCTCTCATGCATGAGTGTCAGTGTTTACGCTCAGCGACTCGCCAATTCGGCGATTACATTGCAGTCCATCCAGTTGAAACCAAGCCTGGGAAGGCGATCGCTCAGAATCGATCGACTTTTTCTCGAGACAGCGAATGGTCGCATTTCATTACCAGGGTTTAACGCTCTGGTTGGACCAAAAGCCTGGACAAAGGAAAGCAAGCTCAGCGACGGTCGAGTTGTTTCTGTCTCGGTCACACCACAGCAGAAAAACTTTGAACTCAGCTTCAAAGCCTCACCTAATGGGGACATTCTGAAATGGGGCTTATCGATTGATGCAGTTCAAAATGAGTACTACACCGGCCTGATGGAACGAGTCGTAGATGGACCACAAGCAAATTCATGGGCAACGGGTATTCAGGAGGCGATGAACCTTCGTGGTCAGAAGGTGGATATGATTGTGAAGCCCACCACCTCAATCTATGCTCCTTACTATCTTTCGTCCCGCGGCTACGCCGTCTTTGTTCACGGCGATTGGCCCGGTGTTTTTGATTTTGCCGGTGCCGATCCCCAACGAGTGGCGATCGAATTTGAAGGTCCTGCGTTTGCATTGAAGATTTACACCGCCAAAGCTCCGGCCGCGCTGGTCCGAGCGCATGCACTCGATGCTGGACCACCTTTTCTGCCGCCCAAGTGGTTGTATTTGCCGTGGCGCTGGCGTGACGAGCATACACAGCGCACGACCTACTATGACAGCACTCCCGTCACTGGCCCATTCAACTCAGAGATAATGGAAGATGTACTGATGATGAATGCGTTTGGCATCCCGAACGGCGTTTACTGGATCGATCGGCCATGGGGACCGGGAAAACCGTGGGGTTACGACGATTTCGAGATCGACGAACAACGTCTTCCTAACTTCGGTGCCATGGTCAAGTGGTTGGATGGGAAAGAGACAAAGACGGTGTTGTGGATCGCTCCGTTCTTCCAGGGAAAGATGATGCGAGAGGCCCTCGGGAAAGCTTATGTGCTGGCCGGCCAGGTGCGCCCCATCACTGGAAATAACTATCCGATGGTGGACCTTACGAATCCCGCGGCGAAGGCTTTCTGGCAAGACGGGATTGCAAAATTACTCAAGCTCGGAGTGGCCGGTTTCAAGTTGGACCGTGGCGAGGAAGACATTCCGGAGACGGGACCTTACAAAGTCTTCGATGGCCGTTCGATTCGCGAGAACCGCAACGCGTACCCGGCAATGTACGTGAAAGCAGTCTATGAAGTAGCAGAGAAGTATCGAGGAAATGATTTTTTCCTGATGCCCCGGGCTGCGTACACCGGTAGTTCACCTTATTCCGTTTTCTGGGGTGGAGACGTTGGGGGTACGCAGGAAGGACTGCGCGCTTCAATCATCGCGATCCAGCGTTCCGCTGTGATGGGTTACCCAAACTGGGGTTCAGACATCTGTGGTTACAATCAACAACTTTTGGAGCAGGAAGTTTGCGGCAGGTGGCTCGCTTTTGGCGCGCTGAATCCGATCATGGAGGTTGGCCCAACTCGCAATGTAGCTTTCTGGAGCCTGCCGCGAGAACCTAAATACGATAGTCAACTGATTGCCATCTGGCGTCTCTATGCCCGACTTCATCAGAGGCTTGTCGACTATAGTTATAAACACGCCCAGGAGGCTACGCGAACCGGTATGCCGATCGTCCGGCCTCTCTTTATGGTTGACCCGGCGGCACCGGCCGCGTGGTCCAATTGGTGGACCTATATGTACGGCTCTGATCTCGTCGTCTCTCCTATCTGGGAAAAAGGGAAGCGTACGCAGGAAGTTTATCTGCCGTCCGGCGCAACGTGGAGTGACGCGTGGAATCCAGTAAAGACTTTTAAAGGCGGGCAAACAATTTCGGTGAATGCCGAGCCGCACCAACTGCCACTATTTATTAGATTTGGTTCTGATCTGAAACTTGGAGACCTGAACACCGAGTGGCAAGAGTCAATCCGCGTTGCTGAAAAGCGGCCAGACCTCGCGAGTCTCGATCGAGAATTGAAAGCCTGGTGGGATAGTCGTCAGACAGGAGCCGCAAAATGAAAGTTGTGCTGCGACTCGTGCTGCTGAGTCTGGTCGCTTTAACGAGTCAGCAGACAACGAGTGCTTCTAAGAGACTTGCTGCAAAGCCGATTGAGATCACGGTCGCACTGGACGGCAGTGCCCAGTTCAAGAGTATTCAGGACGCAATAATGGCCGTGCCGGCTGGTAGTGCAACGGCTCCGGTTGTCATCCGCATCAAGCCCGGCGTCTACAAAGAGCTGATCTATATCCAGCACGAGAAGCGTTTCTTTCGACTCGTCGGAGAAGATGCAACGTCAACTATCCTGACCTTCGATCTCCATGCCAACATGATTGGTCTTAACTTAAAACCCATTGGCACTTTCAGAACTCCGACGACAGTGGTCGACGCCGATGATTTTGTCGCGGAAAATATTACCTTCGAGAACACCGCTGGACCGGTGGGCCAGGCGCTTGCGATTCGCGTTGATGGCGATCGCGCGGTATTCCGGCGTTGTCGTTTTCTTGGCTGGCAGGACACGATGTTTCTCAATCGGGGACGACAATACTTCGAAGACTGCTACATCAGCGGCCACGTTGATTTCATCTTTGGTGCGGCGACCGCGTTTTTTGAACGATGCACAATTCACTGTCGGCGCTCGGGCTACATCACGGCCGCTTCAACCTACGACTACATTCCATTTGGGTTTGTCTTCTCAAACTGCAAGATCACTGGCGAGGACGAAAATGTAAAGACTTATCTGGGAAGAGCGTGGCGCGATTTCTCGAGCGTAATATTTCTAAATACCGAGATGTCGAATGTAGTACGACCGGAAGGCTGGCAAAACTGGGATCTCCCGGCTCGTGAAAAGACCTCACGTTATGCTGAATTCAACAGCCATGGTCCAGGTGCTTCACCCAAATCTCGCGTCTCATGGTCCAGGCAGCTTGATCGCGGTGATGCGAAGAAGATCACCGTAAAAAAGGTATTGGGAGGTGCGGACAGTTGGAATCCTGTAGGGGCGGCACTCCGTGGCCGCCCCACCTTCCCGTATGGACCCACCTTTTTACAGGGCGAGCGCCCTCTTCCCATCATCAAGAAATAAAGAAAAAGAGGGGGCGGCCACGGAGTGCCGCCCCTACAATCATGCGAGCATCTGATCGATTAATTCGGCGACGTGAATCTTAGTTGTGTCGAGCATGCGCAGGCCGTTGTATTGCTCGTCCCTCAATAACAGCGGCAGTTCGGTCCCACCTAAGATGAGCCCCTCGATGCTTTGTTCTTTCTGCAGCCGACCGGCAATCTCCAACATTGCCGCGCGTGTTTCGGGAAGAAACTGATCATTGAGAAGCTCGCCCAGATATTTCTCGTGAATAAACGCCTGTTCATTTGTGTCCGGTAGGACCAGGGTGAGACCCTGGCGCACGAAGGTATCAGGATAGAAGCGCGCTTGCATTGTATACCGGGTGCCAAACAAGCCAACGCTCGTCATCCCGAGCTGCTTAACTCTTCGGGCTGTCGCTTCGACAATGCTGAGCAACGGAAGTTTGGTGCGACGTTGGAGATCATCGAAAACGATGTGAGGTGTATTCGAGGCCAACGCTACGAAATCAGCTCCAGCACGTTCAAGCTTTTGAATCTCTTGAGCCAGGTAGTCGGCCACGAGATCCAGTCGATTCTCGGCCATCCAATCGAGTAATCTTTTGAGATCCACGCTATTGATGATTACTGGAGGATAAGTGCCGCCAGCTTTTTCACGAAAGCCAGAAACGAGCTGGCGATAATAATCAACGGTTGATTCAGGACCAACGCCACCTATTAATCCAAGGGTTCTCATGGTCTTTTGTTACTGATTACTCGCCGTACTGATAACCTCGCCCACCTCGTATTCAGGTTTCGGCATTCCCATCAGCCACTTATCAAACCAACCGACGATGTGCTGCAAGCGCTCAATCCGGTGCCATGGTTGTCCTGACCGCGACAGTTCATGAGTCTCGTTAGGAAAACGAACCATTACAGTTGGAATCTTTCGGTATTTAAGTGCCCGAAACATTTGTTCTCCGCCGGAACTAGTTGGAGTTCTATAATCAGTTTCTCCCAGAATTAACATTAACGGCGTCTGTACTTTACTGATGTAGGTGATTGGTGATCGCGCCCGGTAGTCCTCAGGATCCTCAAAGGGCGGTGCCTTAAACCAGTTGCGCTGGAAGAGAGTAAAGTCCGCTGTATACCACCAGTCCGCCCAGTCAGCGATGTCTCGTTGAGAAACTGCCGCGGCAAATCGAGTAGTTTGCCCGATGGTCCAATTCGTCAGGAGTCCGCCGCCACTTCCTCCTGTGACTCCTAACCTCTTCTCGTCGACGTAGCCCCGCTTCAACAGTTCGTCTACGCCCGCCATCAGATCTTTGTAGTCGTCACCCGGATATCGATACTGAATGATATTTCCGAACTCCTGGCCATAACTCGTACTGCCTCGCGGATTAGGATAGAGAACGACATAACCTTTCGCCGCCATCCACTGGAATTCATGATCGAAAATGAATCCGTAAGCCGAGTGTGGGCCACCATGAATATTAAGGATGAGCGGGTATTTCTTGTTTGGATCGAAGTCGGGTGGTTTCTGCACCCAGGTCTGCACTTTCTTTCCATCAAAGCTTGTGTACCAGACTTCCTCGGGCTCAGTCAGATTGAGTTTGGAAAAAAGTTCGTCGTTCAAGTGCGTTAATTGCTTTGGAGTACCGGAGGTGCCTTCAAGCCAATACAGATCGCCGATGCGAGTTGGCGTCGAAATTAGCAAAGCAAATTTTGCGGCATCCGGAACTGCGCGAAAGCTTACGACTGCTTGATTCCCTGAGGTGACATCCGTTTCGCGTCCAGTGGTGGAGTCGAATGAACCCAGGTTGGCTTTTCCTTCTCTGGCAAAGATGGCAAATATTTTACTTCCATCAGCTGACCAAACCGGTGGATTGCCTCCGCTACCACGAGGCGCAGTATTGTCGCCTCCAACTCCTGAGCCTACGTCGAAATTAAAATCACGAGTGAGATTCTTAGGCTGCGCGTTTGGCGCAATGTCCAATACCCACAGATCCGGTTCGGTATATGACTGGACCGGTTTGGCCAATGACGCATAGAAAGCAAACTTCTTACCGTCGGGACTGATTGACAGCGCGCCTGCTCCCATGTCGAAGGTGGTTAATGTTGTGATCGAGCCTCCAGTCGCCGGCACTGAATAAATGTCTGTACTGGGAAGTTCGTAATAAGGCTCCTCTGTTTGGTCTGAGACGAAATATATCTGACTGCTATCTTTCGACCACGTTCCATTTCCATCGTCGAAGCGACCATGCGTGAGCTGTTTGGGAGTAACTTTCTCATCGCCGGTCCGGGGAGCTGCGACGACCCACAAATGTTGTGGATGTTTGTTGTCAACGTAGCCCGCACCGTTAGAGCGGTAGATGGCACGTGTGATGACTCTCACATCGGACTCGCGTTCTTCAGGTTTTGGACTGGCACCGGGTGATGGCGATGGTGTAGCCGTCGCTCGTTGTGCTTTGGAGAGCTCTTCCTGCGTAGCACCGTTATAAAACAAAATGGATTTTCCATCTGGTGACCATTGCGGGTTACCAACTCCACGAGCCAGCGTAGTGAACTGGAAAGGCTCACCGCCTGACATCGCCATCATATAAAGTTGAGGTGGCTCCGCTCGTCCATCTCGTTCGGGCGCACGAACAAATAGCAGGTACTGACCGTCAGGCGACCAACGCGGGTTTGCGTCGCGTGTTCCGCGGGTAAGTTGTCTCGTTACACCGGAGGCAGTTTCCACCATCCAGATAGCGGTGTTATATCCATCTTTTCGGTCGTTAACAGTTACCTTGATGAAAGCGATACGCGAGCCATCGGGAGAAACCTGTGGATCACCGGCCCACACGAAATTGAATAAATCCTTTTCCGTGATGCTTCGTTTCTGAGCGAAACCGGGCGACTGGAACGAGACCACGACTACGAGGAAGAGCAGGATGCGGAACCTCATTTAGTTTTCCTTTCAACAGATGGATGGCGATTTAGGAGAGGTATATTACTCTAAGTGAGGGAGATTTTTCATGGGACCTTGGTCTTAGGTCTTTGGTCTTTGGCTCAAGTCTCGAACATCAAAGACCAAAGCCCCTACTTCTTCTCCAGATAATACACGACCCCCGCTTTGTCGTCCGTTATCAGAAAACTGTCTGGGCCAAGTTTGAAAATGTCGCACGGCCTACCATTAACTACTCCATCCTGCAAAAAACCAGTGATGAAGTCTCGGGTCCTTCCTTTAACAACCTGCATCACCCGATAACCCCGAGCGATCCGCTTGTTGGTGGATCCGTGCAAGGCTACCAGGAATGAACCGCGAAGCGAGTCAGGGCTATCGTCGTCGAAGTATTCCAGACCGAGTGGTGCGACGTGTGCCGCAAAAGACGTTGTCAAGCGGTCCGCCCTTTTGCAGTCGAAGTTCTTGCCACCTGGATTCAACTTTGCATCGACAAAAATCTTCCCGGCTACCTGAAAGCAGAAGGGCCACCCATAGTTTGCCCCGTCAGTAATTTCACCCATCGTGTCTGCGGGACGGTCCAGACCAAGATGGTCCGCGCCCATGTTGGTCGCGTAGAGCCGTCCATCAACGAAACGCAAGCCAACAGCGTTACGTAGTCCCCGAGCGAAATAACGCTGGTTCTTCCCGTCTGGATCCATCTCGATAATAGTTGCCCGGACCTCTTCTTTCTCCTCGCAGGCGTTACAACTGCTTCCGACTGAGACGTAGAGTTTGTTATTTGGACCAAACGCGATTGTTCGTGTCAGGTGCCAGCCTCCATACTTGTAGCCCAGCCCATAATCAGGAAATGTAGCGAGCACTTCTGGAGTTCCCGTCGGTTTAATTGAACCCGCTTCGTACCGATATCGCAGTAGTCGATCAGTTAAGGCAAGATAAAACCAGTCGGTGCCAGAAGTGTCTTTGTAGAACCCAACGCTGTTGGGGTTGCGCAGACCGCTCATGAAAGTAATAACTTTCTTGAATCGCTTCGAGGTTTTGTCGAGTTCATCAAGGATGTAGACCACGCCGCGTTTGTTGTCGGCAAGGCTATACATATCAGTCACGAAGATCCGGCCATCAGGGGCCAAAGCCATGAATCTTACGCGCTTCAAACCTTCAGCGGCGACATTTATCTGGTAGTCGCTCGGTAATCTCAAGTCGAATGTCTTGCCGTTTGCGAGTGTGATCCGGTGTGGCGTAAGCGAGAGTGCTTGAGCCGGTGAGGGCTGATAACAGGAAAAGAGAAGGGTAACGACGCAGGCGAAAAAGTTAAGCGTTCTCATCGGCGTGAGAAAATAGCATACTTTGGAGTGCGGCGGCCTGACGCCGCTTTGTTATTACGAGCTCTCGGTTAGATCTAGCTCTTAGTTTTTTTCTTTTCCCTAAGTACTCGACCCGCCAGAATGAAGCGAGTTGAGCCCTTGATGGTTGGACAACATGACGGATCCTTTTCACCATAATCTGTCGTGTCGAGGTTGATCAGCCCATCGCTTACCGACTTTATTTCAATTTCCCTCCAATTCTTACCGCCGACGGAACGATGTGAAGCATGAACAAAGCCGTTCTTAGTCTGCACAAAAACTGCCAGGTATTGAATGTAGTTGTTCGATCCGTTCTGCCCTTCAATCGTGTAGAGAACTGCGAGATCTGGCAGACCATCGTGGTTCAGGTCACCGGTCACCATCTTCCGAATACCTGCGGGTTCCTCTCCGTGTTCACGTTTGGCCTGGGCGGCAATGAATTTATCCACCACGGGGTAGTCTTGTACGAAGGTTGAGGCTGAAAGCGAGACGAAGCTAATGAGGATAACTGTCGCTAGACCTAACATCACGCTCAATTCCTTGAATACATGTTAATTACGCGCTCTATAGCCTGGCGGCAGACCTTACAGAAATGATTGGTTCTGGAAAACATGATGCAATCGACCTCCGGCCGGTAGTATCCGCGTGACTCGTACATCGCACCTTCAAAAGCGCCAACTTTACCAGCGTACTTCTCCCTGGCAAACATTGCCTGCTCGTGGTCCAACTCCTCATGGAACAACGCTTCCATTTCCTGTTCCGGTCTCTTGTCTTTTCTAAGTTGTGCTCGGCGCGCCTGGATTTCCCGAGAATAGGTTTCAAACTCTTCCTTGTTCCATGGAGTTGGAATGGGAGTGTCGCTCGCGATGGGCGAGACTAGCGAGCGCCACTTCAGTGTCGGAATATCCAACAACGCCGTCACGTTTGGTTCCCAGGGCTCTACACGAGCGGTGGCAGGACCATAAGACACCTCTGATGTGTAGTACTCGTCTGCTAAGCCTGCAAAATGATGACCGAACTCGTGGACGAATACGTAATTAGCGAAGGCATTATCCGCAGCCACGGTGCTGTAGAGATTGAAGATGCCGCCGCCACCGTAGGTCCTATTGTTTGCGATGATCTCAATAAATTCATAGGGAGCAAACGCCGCCGTCTTACGCAGAGCCTTGTTCTCAAACGTGAGCACGTACCGCTCCGAGCCAAAGGCATCGTAACTAGCACCTAAAGGCGAATCGTGGTAGACGCCCGTGGAAGGGCGCGATATTCCGGATTCTCCGGCCGGCGGACACATGGCCCAGACATTAAAGCGCCTTCGATTTTCTTTAAAGGGAGAAGTCGAGAACAGTACCTCGGTTAGTCGTCGGGCATCAGCCTCGAACTTTTTGGACTCGGCGGCAGTATACCCGTCTCCAAGGATAAGAAAATCGACCTTCGTTTCGGGCTCACCCGTTTTTTGAATCGAAATAACCGGAGCGGGAGGAGCGGTTTTGGATCGATCGACGAAATGGTCTTTTGGATCACCTGCAATGGTCCAAATATCTTTGAATTGATTCTTCTCGTCCCGTTTTTTTAAGACGACTTCGAAAGGCGCAGTTGGTGCTGGAAATCGAAGAGACTCCTGGTAGGTTCGATTCAAAGTCTTCGCTTCGTCGGTTGTTTCCCATTCCCCAAAGATTGAAGCAAAGCCTCGGGAATAGAGAACCTGTTTGGAGCCGCGATCGCGGATTTCGAAAAAGTACTTCCCAAGGTTTGAGGAATCAATATTCTGTGACGTATCGCCGGGCCAGGGAAGTGGTTCGATGACAACGCGATCCAGACTAAAGATCTCGCGCGAAGCATCTCCGCTGTGATAGAAGTCCAGCCGCATAGTTTCGGGAGCAGCCGAAAGATCAGAGGAGAGTAGCAAGAGTGCGATTGCTGCAAAAAGAAGGTGTCGGTTCAACATGGACCGAATTGTAGCATTTGGGACTGCGCCGGCCGGGCGGCGCTTTTTCAAATTCTGCGACTAACAGGGCCTTAAGTATATACCAAAGCGTCGCCAGGCCGACGCACTCCAAAGAGCCCCGTGCTATACTTTGCCACCATTAACCTCAAGATCTTAGCGTGATCGGTCGCGAGGCCTTCTCTGGAGAGTAGAGTGACAATAAAAAGTGAGTAGCGTCCTTGAGATCATTCCACTCGGCGGCATAGGCGAGTTTGGAATGAACTGTATGGCCCTGCGTTATGGCGACGAGATGTTGATTCTCGATGCTGGAATGGGCTTTCCAGAGGAGAGTGTTTACGGAGTCGACGTTTCGATTCCCAACTTTAATTTTTTGGAAGAGTATCGCGATGATATAACGGCGATCGTGCTGACTCATGGACATGAAGACCATCTCGGCGCACTACCATACATCCTGAAGCGATTCAACGTTCCCGTCTATTGTTCTCACTTCACGGCGGGCCTGGCCGAAAGCAAGCTAGAAGAACACGAATTACTCGGTGACGTCCTGCTCCATCGTGTCGAGCCGCGCGACGTCGTTGAGATCGGGTCGTTTTCCGTCGAATTCATCCGGGTTTCGCACTCGCTCGTAGATTGCTTCTCGTTGGCTATTAAGACTCCAGTGGGAACGATCATTCACACCGGAGATTACAAAGTTGACGAAACGCCTGTGATTGGCGAACCAATTGATTTGCGATCGTTCAGAAGATATGGACAAGAGGGAGTGCTCGCACTACTGTCCGATTCCACCAACGCGACGGTTCCCGGTCGCACCCCTTCCGAGCGTGCAGTAATTCCTGCATTTGAAGAAATTTTCACTGAGGCGAAGGGACGCATAGTTGTCGCGGCCTTTGCCTCGTCCATTCATCGCCTCCAGATCGTTTTAGACGTCGCTCAACAATTCAATCGACGAGTTTGTGTACTGGGCCGTTCAATGCAGAAAAATGTTGAGGTCGCCGATCGACTGGGTTATCTCGATATTCCCGAAGGTCTACTTGTGTCGCTCAATGACGCAAAGCAGATGAGTGATGATGCAATTGTTTTCCTCGTCACTGGCTCTCAGGGTGAGGCACGCGCCGCTCTTTCCCAGATGGCGACGCAAAGTTATAAGGGTCTCATGATCGAAGAGGGTGATACCGTCGTGTTGTCGGCCAGAATCATCCCCGGAAACGAGCGCCTAATTTCACGAATGATCGGGTTCATCTACAAGCGAGGCGCGAACATTATTGAAGAAAAGCGTCGCTTGGTCCATGTCAGCGGACATGCATCCCAGGAAGACATTCGCATTATGACTGAAGCAGTAAGGCCCAAGTTCGTTGTGCCCGTCCATGGAGAATACAGAATGCTGTTCAGGCACAAGGAATTCGTGAAAAATCATCTGGGCTATCCGGAAGACAAAATCATTCTTATCGAAAACGGCGACGTATTGGAGCTTGATGGGGAGCGGGCCGCAGTTATCGACAAGCGAGAAATTGGCCGAACCTTTATTGATGAGACAGGTTTTGAAGAGATCGAAAGCGATACTGTCCGAGAGCGTAAACAGTTGGCTTATGAAGGTACCGTGACTGCAGTCATTACCCTTGACGCAGAAACAGGAGAACTCCTGGAAGATCCGCGAATCGTCGCGAAAGGTGTAAGGGGTCTGAGTTCTACAAACGGTTCCAATACGAGCATCACGAGTGAATCAAGCTCAGCGTTGCTCGCTGATGCTAAACGCATTCTGACATCTGCGACCGTTGGGGCCTCGCGGCAAACACTAGAAGACGATTCGTTATTCAAGGAACACTTGCGCCTGGAGTTAAAACGCTTCATTCAGAAACAGACTGGTTCCCGCCCTGTGATCACTCCGGTAGTTGTACGGGTCTGAGAGAGCGACAGCCAACGTTGACCGACTGGAAAAACAAAGTGGTGCTTCTTACCGGCGCTTCTTCGGGCATCGGTAAGGAACTCAGCATACAGCTGGCGCAACAAGGCGCGAGGTTAGGTCTGCTGGCGCGTCGTCGCGATATTCTCGATAGTTTAGTCGAACAGGCAAAAGCGAAAGGAAACAAGGCGATGGCCCTGCCGGCCGATGTGCGAGATGCAGCAGCAGTTCGGGCCGCCGCCGATCGAGTTCGACTTGAACTTGGACCAATTGATGTGATGATCGCGAATGCCGGGATTGGCACTACGAGTCCGGCGACGCAATTCAAACCTGAACAAGTCGCAGACGTTATAAACATCAATCTAATTGGAGCAGCCAATAGTGTCGCGGCTGTCTTACCGGAGATGCAAACAATGGATGCGGGCCACCTGGTAGCAATCTCCAGTTTGTCAGCGTACAGGGGGCTTCCCAAATCAGCAGCTTATTGCGCCAGCAAAGCAGGCTTGTCTTCTTTCTTTGAGAGTGTTCGTATTGATCTACGCAACACTCGCATCAAGGTGACCATCATCCATCCCGGCTTTATTCGCACACCGCTAACGGCGGGCCGTAAGAAAAAGCTGCCATTCTTAATGGATGTCGATCAGGCGTGCCGCAAGATTCTGGACGCCATCGAGAAGGAGAAGACGAGCTACGCATTTCCCTGGCAGCTGGCTTCGGTTGTCAGAGCTGGAATGATCATGCCCAACTTTATGTACGACTGGATTGCAGCGCGCAATTCATTTCGTGAATGAGTTTTAGATCTGACTTTCGCTCGTGTTTATAAATCAGCAGGGAGTTAAAGGCTCGATAGCGTCGAATCATAATGTCCATCTTACAAGCTGTCCTACTTGGATTAGTCCAGGGCCTTACGGAATTTATCCCAGTCAGTTCGACTGCGCACCTGGTATTTGCTGCTCGTCTTCTAAATCTTTATGCCGGCGCCGACAAGACACTGCAGGCAGAACAGACGACTGCGACAATTGCTGTTGTTCAATTGGGGACTCTGTTGGCAGTTCTCGTTTACTTCGCCGGGGATATCATTGCTATCTTGCGAGCGTTCATAGCAGACCATCAGGCCCTGATCGGAGGCAAAGGACCCACGACTGGGCCAAAACTTTCACATGAATCATGGTTAGGATGGTTGGTTATCATTGGATCACTCCCGGTTGCCACTATTGGTCTGTTATTGAAGAAGCATATTGAGGGACCATTCACTAAGAATCTCTGGGTGATCGCCATTATGATGATTGTGATCGCCATTCTCCTGGCGATCGCCGAAGCCGTTAGCAAACAAAGCCGTACTATGGATCAACTTGGGATCAAAGACGCGCTCGCGGTTGGTTTCGCCCAGGTGCTGGCTTTGATTCCAGGCTCGAGCCGCTCTGGGTCAACAATCATGGCTGGATTATTTGCGGGTGAGACTCGTGAAACTGCGGCTCGATTCTCGTTCCTTCTTTCAATTCCCGCGATCGCTGCCAGTGGTCTGTTGGAACTGAAAGAGGCCGTGCATAAACTGCCGGCGAACAGTTATGGTCCTCTCGTCATCGGGACCATAGTCTCGGGAATTGTTGGCTATGCTTCAATCTGGTTTCTGTTGCGATTTCTGCGGACTCATTCAACCGGCATCTTCATCGGTTACCGCCTGATTGTGGGTAGCTTGATCCTTGCCGGGTTAGCTACTCATTATATTTCCGCAGCGATTTGACCTTGTTCGCTGGTCGGACTGGCTTGGTCCAGTGCTCACGAAAATCTCGTTTTCTCTGCGTCACGCTGCGAGCCTCAGCGTCCCTCCGTGTTGCTCAGGCCCGGGCTAAAATCGACGCAGAGTAACACATAGAGAAAGACACCCGGTTTCACTCAAAAGTGCCCAAGTACCCTCAGCGGGGAGAAAACCTATCAATATAAGGTCAGATTCGGGTAAACTAAACCTGCCCTCCTCCTCTCCGGGCACAGGAAAGTATTCGCCCCGATAATCAAGTACAGAAGGTGGTGAGTTGTTGATGAGTGAGAAATATCCCCCTGGTGAAGTCGCTGCTTCACAGCGACCGCGAAGTCCCAGAGTACCAGTCGAATTTGATCTTGAAGTAGAGGGCACCGATCGCTCTGGCATTCCATTTAATAGTAAGGCCAAAGCAACAAAGATTAGTCGAGGTGGTGCGACGCTGATAATTGAAGTAGAGGTCCTGGTTGGTTCAAACGTGGTGCTGATACCTCCTTTTGGCGGCAAGCTTGAGGCTGAGGTTAATGGCTCATGGACCGATGAAATCGATGGATCGAAGCGGATTGGGGTGAAACTGCTGGATCAGAATGGGTGGTTTGCCGGGTAATAGGTTTAATTCGAGCAAGAAAGTACTGCAATCTAATAGATCAAATTCTCCAGCATCATGCCTTCATCTCACAGGTTTAGACATACACTGCCAAAATGACCAATGATCAATGGCCACTGTTCATTGACCAATAAAAAGGGCCAATAATCTGAAGGGCCCCCCATCAAATCGCCCTCCTCAGTTCTCGATACCTACATAAAACTACCGAAGCGAACGTCCCTAACTGGTCCGGCATCGAACCCGCCTGACTCTGTCCTTTAAAAGCTTGATGACAAAGGGCTGGAAGCCCTTGTAGATTACAGGCGGTATACTGAGTGGAAGAATGCAGGAAGTAGCCAGAAAACGCGCTTTTGGGATCGGGTTGCGCGCCCGATTTCCACTTTTAGCCAAGATCGCAGCGGTTGTTCTCCTGTGCACCGGCATTGCACTTGTCGCTATCTCGTATTACGGGCTCCGAAATACACATTGGAAGTCGAAACCCGGCACGCCTGAGCTGTCGAAGAACATAACTGGTGTCGTCGAGGGTTACGAGCAGAGAGTAACTAAAAACGATCGCGTTTATCTCCTGGTCAAAGCGTCGCGCGACATCACCTACTCTGATAGTCATCACGAGTTGGAAAACGTAAGTGTCGCTGTCTATCCCGACGTCGGCGATGTGCCGGACCAAATAAGCGCAAGCCGTGCAATCTATTTGCCCGATAGTTCTGTGATTACGTTCCAGGGAAACGTAAAGATCGACACGAAAGAAAAGCTACGAGTCAGCACGGAAACTTTGGTCTTTGAGCAAAACGAAAAAATCGCCAAAACAGAAGCGCCTTTGGAATTTGAAAAAGACACAGTCAAAGGAACAGCAGTCGGCGCAATTGTGAATCAGAATGCAAAACGGCTCGACCTCAAGAATAGTGTGGCTGTAACGGTCACACCAAAATCAGACGGTCTAGCAAAGACACCGAGTTCCAGTCCAGCTACCATAAAGTCAGCACAAGCTACTTTTGAACAAGATGTAATGAAGCTGACATTCTCAGGCGGAGTCACGGTCGAGCAGAACCGTGACATCATAAGCGGCGATACAATCCATGCGAATCTCAACCAGAAGCAACAACTGGAAAAGGTTGAGGTGCGCGGCAATGCTTACATGCGGGCGATGGAACCCGGGAACGCAGCTGAAGTTCAATCTGTGAACATAGACTTTTACTTTGACGGAAATCAACTGCTACAGCACTGCGTAGGTTGGGATCAGACGATTGCCCGCAGTCTCGACGGCGATTCGGATATGCAACTCACCGCCGGCAAGTCGCTCGAGGTCAACTTTCAAACCAGGGACGCCGCGAGCTTTATCAGTGAGATGAAAGCATATGGGAAAAGTGTCGTCACTCTTTCAGCGCCCAAGTCTAAGGCTAATGACCCACGAGCGGCGGCAAAACGGCTCACCGGAGAATTGGTGACGTTGAAATGGAGAGCTTCGGGGAAAGATCTCGAACGAGCTGAAGTTAGCGGAGATGCAGAACTGTTTGTCGAACCCGTTGTTAAGAATGCCGTTGCTGAACGTAAAACACTCACGGCTCAACAGTTCAACTGTGAATTTTTCGATGCCGGTAATCTCACCAAGGCTTGTAAGGCAAGTGGTAATTCGAAGGCCGTACTCGATCCGCTTATTCCGTCACCGAACCGAGGTACGCGGACGATTACGGCCCAAGATATGGCGGCAAGCTTTGTGCGAGAGACTCAGGATATTGAGCGATTGGATGCGATGGGCAACAGCAAGTTTAATGAAAATGATCGCAACGGTATTGCTGAAAACTTCACGTACACATCAGCCGATCAGATGCTGCGACTGCGAGGCGGTGATCCTACAGTTTGGGATTCTCGGGCTCGGACAAAGGGACAGGAGTTAGACTCAGACCTTGCCAGCGATGTCTCTTATGGTCGGGGCAAGATAGCGACTACGTATTACAGTCAGGAACAGACAAACGGCGCCGCCCCGTTCAACAAAGTTAAGAGTCCGGTATTTGTGACCAGCGATCGCGCCGAGTTTCGCCACGAAAGCGGTCTGGGAATCTACACGGGAAATGCACGTGCCTGGCAGGATGACAACTTCGTCAAAGGCGATAAGCTCTCACTCTATACAAACGAAAAACGGATGGAAGCTGCGGGACACGTTCAAACAGCTCTCTATAATGCAAAGCGGAGAGTTGACGGAGCTGCTTCAATAGTGCCTGTTTTCGCAGTTGCTGATTCGATGTTTTATTCTGACGCGGATCGTGTAATTCATTACGATGGAAATGTCGATATCAAGCAGAGCCCCGATCGATTGACTGGTGGCGTTGCTGATGTCTATCTCGCCAAAGAGACCAACGATATGGAGAGGACAGTCGCGCAAAAGAATGTCGTGCTCACTCAACCTTCGAGACGCGGCACCGGTGATTGGGTTGAGTACACTGCGGCTACGGAAGTCGCGATCTTAAAGGGTAGCCCCGCAAAGGTTCAGGACACCGAGAAGGGGGATACGCAAGGAGAGCGATTGACCCTCTCAGTGAGAGACAGTATTGTCACGGCCGACGATACGCGTGGACCACAATCCCCTGGTCGCGTCCGATCAACCCACAAGATCAGGAAGCCTTAGCAGCTGTATTCGATGACTCTAGATCAATTGCAACTCGAAGAGCGAACACCGGCTGAGACTTCAACACCTGCCGTAAGTTCGTTGCAATCTACGGTTGAGAGATTAAACACGGCCGCTCTTCGCGGCGATCACCTCGTCAAAAATTACGGCAAACGGCGAGTAGTCGATGACGTCAGTCTGCAAGTTGAGAAGGGAGAGGTTGTTGGTCTACTAGGCGCCAACGGTGCCGGCAAGACTACAACTTTTTACATGATTGTCGGTCTGGAACGACCGGACGGTGGTCGGGTACTTCTGGGAGATCAGGACCTGACGAAACTGCCAATGTATCTGCGAGCAAGACTGGGAATTGGATATTTGCCCCAGGAGCCTTCAGTTTTTCGTAAGATGACGACGGCCCAGAATATTCTGGCGGTGCTCGAGACCATGGGCTTGCGTCGTCGCGAACAATTGAAGCGGCTGGAAGAACTGCTCGAAGAATTTGGGATCAGTCACGTCCGAAATACACGAGGCGATGCATTATCAGGGGGTGAACGGCGGCGTACTGAAATAGCCAGAGCCCTTGCTACCGAGCCTCAATATATTCTCCTCGACGAACCATTTGCGGGCATCGATCCCAAAGCAGTCGACGATATTCAAAATGTAATAATTTACTTGCGAGATCGTGGCATAGGTATCCTGATTACAGACCACAATGTCCGTGAGACCTTAGGAGTTACAGATCGCGCCTACATAATGGCAGAAGGCAGAATTTTCAGGTCTGGAATACCTAAAGATCTCACCGATGATTCCGAAGTTCGCAGACTTTACCTCGGTGAGAAGTTCCGAATGTGAAACCCCTACGCACAAACCATGCCGGATCGGTTATAATCTCTCCCGCGCACTTTCAATAGTGCAAAAATAGGAAGTCAAAAGCAGTTTTTAGTTCGATAAATGTCCCTTAAATTAACTACCAGCTTATCCCAGCGACTAGTGCTGACGCCGCAGTTGCGTCAACGCATCGAGATGTTGCAGATGACATCCCTTGAGTTGACCGATCTTATCCAGCAGCAGTTGTTGGAGAACCCAGTTCTGGAAGAAGTCCCCAGTCAGGAAGAGGTTCAAGAGTTGGCAGAAAAGGTGCTGGACCATCTCGCCAGTTCTGATGGGGAAGCGTCATTTGAACAACCCACAAGCGACGCAGATATTACGAGTGCTTCGACCAATGGATCAGGCGATCCCGAAGTAGTAGCCGCACTTTCATCTGGCACAGAAGGGGAAGCTGATTTTGCGGCCGTCGCTGCGGAGAATTTCGAAGAGGGCGGAGGCGATGAGGCAACGCCGGACGATCCGTCGCGCGATGCATTCGAAGAAATAGATTTTGGGCGAGAATTTCAAGACTACCTTGACCCTGGCTATAAGACACAGGA
>DATIBX010000247.1:0-4395 GCA_035457105.1 Pyrinomonadaceae bacterium | reverse complement strand
AAGAGCGGGGGCGTCGCTGAAGTCGAGGTAAGGGAGTCTCTACATTCGCCGCTCTGCCACCCTTCCTGACTGCGGGATTCTGGTGAGTTGTTGACGTTCGCTGCTGTGCCACCCTTCCTCATTGCGGATTCTGGTGAGTTATTGACACTCGCCGCTCTGCCACCCTTCCTCATTGCGGATTCTGGTGAGTTATTGACACTCGCCGCTCTGCCACCCTTCCTGACTGCGGGATTCTGGTGAGTTGTTGACACTCGCCGCTTTGCCATCCTTCCTGACTGCGGGATTCTAGTGAGTGAATCCTTAAATGCGCTAACGCCTGCGCGGGTCACGAGTGAGAGGATCCGGCTGGGTGTTATGTTGCTCTACCTTCCCGTTTGGATCGATAGTAGTTTTCAGAAACGTGTAGTGCGGTCCATTGATGTCGTCAAAATATTTATAGATCGTGGTTTTTGGTTTGCCATCGGGATCTTCAATTTTCTTGATGACCTCCTGGCCCCAGGGAAAGGCTTTATATATCTTGACGGTCTTGAGTATCTTTCCTTTTTCTAAATCGAACCGAGTTTCAATCCGTTCGCATGGCTTCTTAGGATTGACCTGCGACAATTTGCGGGTCCGCTCTTCCCCATTTACGACCAGCAACCAGGTGTCACTTTCTGCGTCGTAATTGTATTCGCTCTTTTCTATCTGCCCATCCTTCGACTTAGTGATCTCCAGTTTGTTGATATTTGGAGGATCCGGATTCCGGATGTGAACAACCGAAAAGGGCTCACCTAATGTCGTATAAATGCCGTTTTCTTTTGGTCCAATGCGATCGGGTTTAAAAAATCGCACCTCGTATTCCCACTCGTCTCTTACAACAATGTCGACCAGCGTTTCCGGAGCTTTAATCTGTCGCATCGGCTTCGCGATGTAACCCTGGATCATTCTTTCCGGACGAGTAGTGTCGCGAATCAGCTCAACTTCTTTTCTTATTGGAACAAGAGGAACACCGAGAACGTCAGGAGTATAAATATCGGGTGTGATCCGACTCTCGCCGAGACTAATTTCATCACGATCACCGCTCTCGGATACGCGACCGAGCGACATGTAGTAATTCACATTTCGGATGTTGGCGTTGGTAGATTTCAGTAGTCGGCCGCCCCACTCCGCACAGCCACCTTTAGCAGGCAAATCATCTTCAGACGGCGTCGTGACGCTCTGAGCAACGATGGTTTTCGCGACCGCTTTGTTGGCTGGCGCTCGCGTGTTCTTCGAGGACTTGACGCGATAGACAACGGCGAACGCTGCAATTATCGCGACAAAAACGATTGGCCCTATCCAATAAAAGCGTCGCATAGTGCCCCCTTATTTGGCTGCGCGAACAGTTCGTACGGATCGAGGAGGTGATTCAAACCTGAGGACGTCTTAGAGGAGACGATTACCCCTGACCAGTATTCTAAACTTTATCAAAGCCTCAGCAAAAGACTTTTCTCTGTGCAACCTTTGTGTTCTCGGTATCTCAGTGGTGGTCGGTCTTACAAATTGAGCATTACCACCACAGAGACACAAAGACCACTGAGGTTGCGCAGAGAGAATTCACTCAAAATACTTATTCGTCGCTACAGGTAAAAGATTGGCTAAAGTCGTAAATGAGAAAGGGGCCCTTTGGCCCCTTCCTAAAGGCGAACTCATTACTACTAACTCCAACTAGTCGCATTTACATTCTGCGCCTTTGCCGCCACGCTTCTCGGCTTCCTTTTCGGCGTCAGACAGATACTCAAATTCGGCGAGCTGGCAAACACTCGAGCCACGAGCATTCTTTTCCTGCTCCAGCGTTCGCTGCTCAACCTCAATCTTTCCGTTCGCACAAAAGACCCGATATTTCGAATCAACCGCAGTTTTTCCGGGCAAACCAAAGGCAGTCGCTATAACAAGCAGAAGGGTTAATCCCGCTCCAGGCAGGAATCGTTTCGAGGCTTTCATTGTTACTCCTTAAACTGACCAGGTTAGGTACTGAAGTGACCTCTTCTACTAAGCAACGAGCGTTAAGTCAACAATATTTCTGAATAATCGATAACCCCTTTAGTGAAATCCTTCGACCAACATGATGTCGCTCTCGAAACTGTCAGCCTGAACAAACAACAGCGACTTTCCGTCCGGGGCAACTCCAAAACTGGGATAGACCAACTGTAGCTGGCGTTCAATCTCAGCGACTTTAGTTAGATGACCCGTTTCGAAGTTGTAGAATTCAATAAGCGCACGTGGAGTTGAATTAGGATTGACGAAATAAATTCCCTTCTCAGTCAGGCCCCAGAAGCCCTGGTAGACGCCATCGAGCACGAGCGTTTCATCGCCACCTGCCACCGGTACTTTCCAGATGCCGGGGACGCCGAATCCCCTGGTGTAGTAAATAAACTTACCGTCAAGAGATTCAACTCCTTCACGGCCACCTTGCTGCGTTATCCGCACCGGTTCTCCACCTTCGGCGGGAGCTTTCCACAACTGCCACTCTCCAGACCGATTTGAACCAAAGTAAATCCAGCGTCCGTCACCCGACCAACTCGGTCTCACATTGTCGAACCTATCTCCTGTCAAACGACGAGGCTTTCCGCCGTCAACGGTAGTTACAAAGATATCGCGATGACCCGGGACCAGAGAATCCAGTGCAATTTTTTTGCTGTCGGGGGACCAACGAGGCGAACCGACATCTGGTCCACCGAAGGCAGTAACCGGTACAGGATTCTGACCGTCCGCATCGCATATCCAGATCTCGTTATTACCAGTTCGACTTGAAGTAAACGCAATTCGTTTGTTGTCCGGGGAATACTGCGGCGAGTAATCTTGTCGAGTTGAGGATATAAGTCTCGTTGCACTCGACTTAGCTGTCGTGCCGTTTAGTTCGATACGCCAGATGTTTGTGTCACGAAATTCCTGAGAATAAGCAAGTTCATCGCCTGCGCGCGATACAGCCAGGGTTGAGGCGAATTCTCCTCCAACATTTAGCTGCTCAGGTTTTCCCCCGGAAGCATTAACTCGCCATAATAACAAGCCTCCGTAGAACCACGACGAGAAGACAATCGATTTACTATCTCCGGTCCATCCCAGACTTCTGCCGCTGCGATTGTCAAACGTGAGACGTGTCGGCTCTCCACCAGCTGCCGGCATTACGTAAACTTCGACGTCGCGACTCGAAGATCCTCTAACAAAAGCCAGTAATTTCCCGTCAGGTGAAAATGACGGCGTCGAATCACCGAGAAACCCTTCGGGAGGGGTGGTGATTTGCTTGGTATCCAAAGTCTCAAGAGAGAGCAGAAATATGCCATTCGGCTCTCGTGGTCCAGGCTGCCCCGAAAACGCCAGGAACTTTCCATCAGGTGACCAGGAAAGCGCGTTGCCAAATTCATAGAGAGAGTAAAACGCAGAAGTGCCCTGGTAGAGTTTGCGCTCCCGTCCGCCGAGCACGGGCACTGTAAGAATGGTTATTTCAGGGCCTTCGTGTCGGACAAACGCGATCTGTTTCCCATCGGGTGACCATGCGGGGTAAATGTCTTCGGCCGGATCCGAAGTCAGCCGTAAGGGCCTCGCTTCGGAATTCGTCACTTTGATGTAGATGTCGAAGTTATCGCCTTTATCTCCATTCCACGAGAAGGCGATCTGTTTGCCATCAGGTGAAAAAGAAGGTTGTTGTTCACGTCCGGTAAAACTGGTGAACGGTGTGGTGCGAAGTGCAGCCTCAGCTGGGGGCACTGGATTTCTAACGGAAAACTTGTAGATGGCATAGCCGGCAGCCACCATTAAGCATGCCCCGACCAAGTATTTTCCGAACCGCAATCGGGACGTCGCCAACGGAAAAGTCTTAAGCGTCCTCTGCGTGTCGAGGTCTTGTCGCAGCGCCTTAAGATCTTCAAGAAACTCTCTCGCAGTTTTATAGCGCTCACTCACATCCTTCTTTAAAGCCTTTTGCAGGATTCGTTTGAGAGCTGGCTCACTTGAAAGAGTATTGTCCTTTAATGCTTCCGGTTCTTTCTGCAAGATCGAAACGATCACGTCACTCTTTGTCGGACCAGAGAATGGTTGCGTGGCGGTGATCATCTCATACAAAACAACTCCCAAACTCCAGATGTCGGTTCGTTCATCAACGCTCTGCCCGCGAGTCTGTTCCGGTGACATGTAAGCGGACGTGCCCAGCACCATGCCAGCATCCGTTTCAAACCATTCCACGGTCGATTGTTCGGGAGTTGCAGAAGTGAGAGTCGACTCAGTGTTTTTTGCTAATCCGAAATCAAGAACCTTAACAAGGTCATCTCGCCGGAGCATGATGTTTTCCGGCTTGATGTCTCGATGCATGATTCCCGCGCTATGTGCCGCTGCTAATGCGCTGGCAACCTGGATCGCAATGTCGAGCGCCTCGGTCAG
>DATIBX010000246.1:0-10172 GCA_035457105.1 Pyrinomonadaceae bacterium | reverse complement strand
GAGAGGATGTAATCGCCGTCTATCCCGTAAGTATGTCGCACTCGTTGCAGTTCCGTAGCATCAGTAACGCGTGCGAAATGGCTTGGCGCTGCAAGGGGTATTGCACTGATGCGATCTGAATCAATTCCGTAAGTTGCGATGATGTCTTGTCGCGCATGCTCCGAGAGAGAAAGAACGCGGGCCGCACGACGGGCAGAGTGGCGCACCGTCAACCGAAGTTGCGTGCGACTGCGACGTTTGAAAGTTTGTGGCAAGTGCTCGAACGAAAGATCGTGAACACTCAGGACGATAGGACAGGGACAGAACGGAGGTGCGGTAAACTGAACGTGCAGGACGTCCACCGGGTTTTTGCGCAATTCGGCGCTGAGCGTTAAAGGGATCCGGATCACAGGCGTGTGAGGAAGCGTGCTCCGAACTTTGAAGTTGGGCCAACGGCGATTGAAACGATCATACGCTTCGGCAGTCGTTACAAAAAGCGTGTAATCGTTTGCCGTATCAACCTGGGCCAAAGCCTCGATCAAGTTGATAGCGTAGCTTTCGTTCCCGCCAAGCTTGGTCCCAACCGAATGAGCGTCGATTGCTATGCGCAATCGCATTCTCCCATTTTTATCATGGCGAACCCGGCCGGGCGCGAGCTCGCGCAAGAGGTCTATTTACTTTTTCCTGCTACTGTAGCCTGGGCCTCGTCATTCTGATGACCGCGGGTGTCACGTTCACGAATACGGGCAGCTTTGCCTCGCAATTCACGAAGATAATACAACTTCGCTCTTCGAACGCGTCCTCTTTTTATCAAGTCGATATGATCGATGATTGTTGCGTGCAGGGGAAATATTCGTTCCACGCCCACACCAAAGCTGGTTTTGCGAACGGTAATGGTCTCTCGAGCACCGCCGTGCTTGCGAGCTATTACGACGCCCTCAAATGCTTGCAGTCGTTCTTTTGTTTCTGATTCTTTAATTCTTACGTGAACACGGACAGTATCGCCCGGCTGGAATTGCGGTATGTTGCTCCGCAGTTGCGTTGCTTCAATTTTGTCTAATCGATTCATCTTCAATGCTCCTATCCTCGAGCCGCGATACTCTGTGATCCGCTCAAAATACCTTTTAATGCTTCGCGCTCAAACAATCAACTATTTCAACAAATCTGGACGCCGGCGCCTTGTTTTTTCCAGCGCGGCTTGTTTTCGCCACTCTGCAATCTCTGCATGATTGCCGCTCAACAAGACCTCGGGGACTTTCATTCCCCTAAACTCAGGTGGCCGGGTGTACTGCGGGTGGTCCAATAAACCCGCACTGAACGATTCGTTAATCGCCGAAGTCTCACTTCCCAAAGCGCCCGGCAGTAATCGTACAACTGCATCAATCACCACCAGCGCTGCTGGTTCGCCACCCGACAGGACGTAATCGCCGATCGAGATCTCGTCGGTGACAATTGCTTCTGTCACTCGTTCGTCAACGCCCTCGTATCGTCCACAAAGCAAGACAATTTGCTCTGCACTCGAAAGCTCCTTTGCGATTGGCTGCGAGAATACTCGTCCTTGCGGTGATAGTAGGACCACGCGAGTGCCGCTCGCCAGGCCGTCTTTATTAGCTGAGCCGGTAAGGGCTTCAACTCCGGCAAAGAGTGGCTCAGGTTTCAGCACCATTCCATCGCCGCCCCCGAAGGGGCGGTCGTCGACGACCCGATGTCTATCGGTGGTCCATTGACGCAAGTCGTGTGACTTGATCTCGACCAATCCGGCACTCCGCGCTCGTCTTACGATTCCATAATCGATTACGTCGCGGAAGAATTCGGGAAAGATCGTGATGATATCGAAGCGCAACATACATCTAACTCAATGACCACTAAGCCCGTATCAGGGCGTCTCTCAAAGATCTAAAGCTCCAGCAGACCCGGAGGCGGATCAATCAATATTCGCTTGGCCGCTGGATCAATCTCCTTCACGATCGAAGCGGCAAGGGGAACCAGTCGTTCAACATCCTGGTCATTCACTACCAGGATTTCGGTCCCTCCGGTTTTCAATACAGAACTGACGATTCCTACCGGGGTACCATCAACGGTATTAACGGCGCATCCTTCAAGTTCCCAATCGTAAAATTCGTCGGCCTCGAGTTGTACGCGATCTGCCTCGGGCACGGCGAAATCGTATCCGATTAACTCCTTCGCGGCTTCGACGTCGTCAAAGGATTCGATCTTCAAAATTACTCGATCGTTTTGAAACCAATAATTTTCAAGCTTGACAGTTTGTTGACGGCCCGCAGGCGATACGGCGATCAATTCATCAAGCAACGCAAACCGTTCCGGAAAATCTGTCAAAAGTTCTGCTACTAACTCGCCTTTTAAACCTCGTGTTCGGACCCCTCGGGCCACGACTACCAGATCAAGGTTTTCTGACTCGCCATCAATCATTCGACAATTTCCAGCAGGTAGCGTCGGCCCTTCTTCGTACCTGCCATTCGAGCCAGCGATCTGAGCGCCCGGATCGTGCGCCCTTGTTTACCGATTATTTTTCCAACGTCGGCCGGAGCCACTCGGACTTCCAGCAAGGTCGAGCCATTGCGTTGCTCAACCTCTCGGATATCAACGGTCTCCTGGTCGTCTACCAGACCCTTGACTATTAATTCTATTGCTTCTCGCATTGCAGTACGCGGATCAGATGGTCCAACTTTGATCAGCCTTCGGCTGTTGCTGCTGCGGCCTTGGTGCTGGCTTTGATCAACCGGTTTACGGTGTTCGTCGGCTGGGCACCTTTTTCGAGCCAGTATGTGACCCGGCTGAGCTTCAAGTTGATCTCAGCAGGATTTCTGGTGGGGTTATAGGTCCCAAGATTCTCGAGATAAGCGCCATCACGCTTCGAGCGCTTTTCCTTAACTACCACTCGGTACGAGGGGCTCTTCTTGGCGCCGGTGCGCATTAACTGAATTGCTAACAAAACGTTCCTCCTTCAAATTACGCCACTTTGGTGGGGTGCTATTTATTTTCGTCGCTTCTTTCTTTTCTTTTTCAATCTCTTCTTCGATGGACCAGCGCTTGGCAGTGCTGGTAACGCCCCGGGATCCCCTTCGAAACCGCTCATGTCGGGGAGTCCGGTCATTTTGCGCATCATCTTGCCGCCGAGTCCACCACCGCCGAACATGCCGGAACTCGAGAGTTGCCGCATCATCTGACGCATTTCAACATATTGCTTAATTAGTTGATTGACGTCTGCTACAGCAGTACCCGAGCCTCGTGCAATTCTCCGCCGGCGATTCGCATTGAGAATTCGATGATCGCTGCGTTCGGCCCAGGTCATCGAATCAATGATGGCTTCAGTCTTCTTCAGCTCATCTTCCATCATCTTCGACTGCTCTTCGTTCAGCTGGGGCATTCCCATGCCTCCGAGTAGCTGGTCGGGCAGCAGCTTCATTATCTTTGAGAAAGATCCGAGTTTCTTTACCTGACGCAGCTGAGAGCGAAAATCGTCCAGTGTGAACTCATTTTTCTGGAGTTTCTTAAGCTGCTCTTCCGCCTCTGACTGATCGACCTTGGACTGAACTTCCTCGATGAGCGATAAAACATCCCCCATTCCGAGGATGCGTTGGGCCACTCGATCGGGATAAAACGGTTCAAGAGCGTCATACCGCTCACCTACGCCAACAAACTTTACTGGCTGGCCGGTTACCTGTTTGATAGAAAGGGCGGCGCCACCACGAGCATCACCATCCATCTTCGTTAGAATTACGCCAGTAATTCCAACGCGACGGTGAAATTCCTCAGCGGAACGAACCGCATCTTGACCCGTCATAGCATCCGCCACGAAAAGAGTTTCGACCGGATGCGTTTCCGCCTTAATCTTGACAAGCTCTTCCATCAGCTCGTCGTCAATATGAAGACGGCCGGCGGTGTCAATCATTAGAGTGTCAAAACCAGTTTGTTGAGCGTGTTTGTATGCCTCTCTGACGAGAGTCATTGGATCATTGCTCGCGGGATATTCAAAGATCTGCTGGCCGGTGGTTTTAGCAATTACCTTCAACTGCTCGCGCGCGGCGGGGCGATAAACGTCAACCGACAACAAAAGCGGCTTGCGGTTTTGATTCGTTGCCAGCCAGCGAGCGATTTTTCCGGTCGAGGTGGTTTTACCAGATCCTTGCAGACCTACCACCATCACCGTGTTTGGTATTTGCTTGGTAAAAACCAGGCGTGACGACTGTCCACCCAGCAATTCCACCAGTTCGTCGAAGACAATCTTAACGACTTGTTCCGACGGCTTCAGTTCCTGCCAGACCTGTTGGCCTTCGGCCTTTTCCTGTACTGAAGCGATGAAGTCTTTTGCGACTTTATAATTAACGTCGGCTTCCAGAAGAGCCAGACGTATCTCACGCAGCGCCGCATCGACATGCGCCTTAGTTAGTACGCCCTCGCCTCGGAGATTCTTTAGCGTACGCTTTAACTTGTCCGAGAGCGACTCAAACATATGACCCCTAGGCGCAGTTCCGTGCTGCAAACGGAAACGCAAATGATAGCGGCCGACCTAAGGGGTGTCAAGGCAGAGACGGGTTCGCTCTTTTCCCTGTAACCATTTGTGTGTTGAGCACTTAGTGATCGAAGGTCAAGGGAGTGAACGCGTTCAGAATTCGATTGTTCTGCAATACTTAACTGTACGACTTGGTTGTCCTGTGGTAAATTTCATCACGAATCAGCGGTTTAACGGCAATGTCTTCGATAGTGGGAAGATTTATGGCCGTCCCCTCCATTTATAACTGTAATGAAAACTTTGAGCCATTAGGCCTTTAAGAACGTAAATGGATAAACGTGTCGGTTCCGGACCCCAGTGTCCCGACCAGGAAAAGACCCCCAACGAGAGAGGTGTCGTCGATTTTGCGGATGCACGCGTCCGTCTGCGTTCACGTCCTCGGCCGTCCAACGAATCGCTAATGCATGAGTTGGATGAAATCCGATCATTATTAGATCAGGGTCTGTCACGCGAAGCCAAAGATCGTCTCACGCTCCTAATCTCTAACGCCCGAAACCATCCAACCGTACTAGCGCTGGCTCGTTGTGCTTTGTCGACTGCACTTGAACAACAAGGCCACTACCGCGACTCATTAGCTGCCGTCGCGATGTATGAATCGCCTGAATCAAGGGCCAAGATGGATGACCAGACTGCTAGTCTGCTCCGGGTTCAAATTGGTCTTGGCTACAACTACAACGGAGATCATCCAAAAGCGATTGCCATGCTGAACTCCATCCTCCGCGATTACTCGGAGAATGGCAGCTTCAACGTGGGCCATATCTATGCTGCCTTGTCGCGAATTTACCGCACAATTAGTGAGTACCCGATTGCCCGAGATTACGCACAACGAGCTCTCGAGAATTTCCGGCAAAATGGTGATTGGAGAGGTCTCGCCGAATCATACTTCGGAGTTGGTGTCGCAGATATTCAGGAAGGGAACTACGAGGCCGGACTGGAGAATTTGTCTCAGGCGCTGAAACTGATTGGTGATCGCCCGGCTGCTTATGTACTGGGCCGAACTTACGCAAATATGGCCGGCGCTTGTTGGTTTCTAAAACGACCGCAAGAGGGAATCGATTACCTAAAACAGGCAATTACTTACTACGAGCGGACAGACCATAAAACAAACGCGGCTGATGGGTACAACAATCTCGGAATCAACTTAATCCTGATTGGACAGTGGGATCGCGCTCAGGAAGCACTCGAACGAGCGCTATCACTCGCGACCGAAGTAGATGAGCGTGGCGCCAAGGTGCCGATGATTCTCGACTCGTTGGGTGAGTTGCATATGTTGCGCGGGAATCTCGACGAGGCCCAGGACTACCTGATTCGGGCGGTCGCGCTGGCGACTGAAAACGGGAATAAATGGTACGCCGCTCAAGCGCTCAGAACGCTCGGCCGTTGCTATCTCGCTGTGGCGGATCCCGCCAATGCGCTCGCTAAAGCAGGGGAGGCACTGACGCTCGCTGAAGCAATAGGTGATCGGCAAGCGATCTGTGAATCACGTTTAATTGCAGCGGAAGCGCACTTGTTGTCGCGCGGTCTTGACGAGTGTGAAAGAGAACTCCAGATCGTCAGCGCTGAGACAACCGATTCTGCTACTGACCTCGGTTTTACCGGGGAATCCCATCGACTTTACGGAATGCTGAACATGGCCCGCTTCGATGCGGCCGCGGCGGCGCAACACTTCGGTAGCAGCGTTTCTATATTCGACATGCTTGGTGATCGATATCGTTCGGCACGCGCACACCTGGAGTTGGGCCGAGCGTACGCGCACATCCTGCCCGAGCGTGCCGGCGAACATCTTTCGCGCGCCTTGAATACCTTTAAGGATCTGGGTGCGCGTCTGGATCTTTCTCGCGCTGAAGAAGAGCTTCGGGATTTGGCGCAAGCAACACCAGAACGAACGCAGGAACAATCGGCGTTGGCCCAACTGTTGACGTTGCGGCTTGCCGAGGCAGTGGCGTCACGTGAACTCTTGCTTCGCGAACTGGCAGCCGTGATGCGCCAGGAGACGGGTGCTCAGAAGGTAATCATCACCGAACAGGGCGAACACAACGAAGCGCGCGTGGTAATCGCGATGGGCAGCTCCACTGAAGAGAGTTGGAAGATTGCGTCTGAGATTTCCAATCTGAGCAGTGAAGCAGTCAAAGAACGGTATTGTCAGAAGAATGATGTCGAGATCATTACGTTAAGAGCTTCAAATGCAACGCCGGCTCTTCTCTACCTGTCACCCAGAAGTCGCGCAAGTTTACCGAAGGGAATGGCCTTGGAGCCGTTGTTGCGCGTCGCCGAGTTGGGCATGGATGTCTGCGCGCTTCGGGCCGGAGCACAGAAAAGCGGAAAGAACGAGCCTTCAGATGAGTTAGCCGGCACTAGCCTGATGCCGGGCTTTATTCATTCCAGCCCGGCGATGACTCAGCTAGTCGAAGAGGTTCACAAGATTCGTTCTTCAGACGTGACTGTTTTGGTTACTGGCGAGTCGGGCACCGGTAAGGAGTTGGTGGCGCGTGCCATTCATGCTATCTCGTCGCGGCGGGCTAAAGTGTTTGTGCCTTTCAATTGCACGGCGGTACCGAAGGAATTATCAGAAGGATATCTGTTCGGTTATCGTCGTGGTGCTTTTACGGGCGCCGTCTCTGACTCGCAAGGTGTTATTCGTGCGGCCGCCGGTGGCACGCTTTTCCTGGATGAAGTTGGAGACCTTCCGCTTGACGTGCAGCCGAAGCTCCTACGGTTTCTTCAGGAAGGTGAGATTCAGCCGTTGGGCGAGCAGCGTCCAAGCAAAGTCGATGTGCGCATCATCGCTGCTACGAACACCGATCTGGAAGACATGGTGGCCCAGGGTAAGTTTCGCGAAGATTTGTATTACCGTTTGAACGTCATTCGCTTACGCGTCCCTCCGTTGCGTGAGCGTCGTTCTGAGATTCCGACGATAGTTAACTATTACATCAATCACTACTCAGCGAAGTTCGGTCGCAAAGATATTCAGATCACTCCGCAGTCGATCGACTTGCTGATGGTGAGTGACTGGCCGGGTAACGTCAGGCAGTTGTGTAATGAGATTCAGCGAACGGTGGCGCGCGCTGAAGATGGTACGGTGATCACTCCGGAACAGCTTTCACCCGAACTAAAACGCACCGCTTCGCCGACGACACCTTCTGCAGCGGCAATTGCTTCGATGCCTCAGGCCTCTCTGCAAAATGGTGGAACGCTGGCAGATGCACTGGCTGAGGTTGAGCGCCGAATGATCGCCGATGCTTTAAGGCGTCATGGCGGAAACATCTCACGTGCTGCCCGCGAGTTGGGGCTGACCCGGCGCGGTTTGTACTTAAAACTCGAACGCCACGATCTCTCCGCGAGCGCCTGAGTCCTTCCTAAACCTGGCAAAGTTTTCGCTGCGCAATTTCCTGGGCAATACTTGAAATTCGGTTGATGTCGAAAGGCTTGGCGATCACCCAGTCAGCATTGACGGTGTTTCGTGTTTCGACGCTGATTGCGTCGGCCCAGCCGCTGACTATTGCGAGTGGTACGGTCTTGGATCGGCTTCTTATTTCGGTTACGAGTTCCCAGCCGCTCATATCAGGCATCCCGATATCAGTGAACACGGCGTCGATCCGTCCCTGGTATTGATCGAACAGAGCCAGCGCAATCTCTCCACTCTGTGCCGAGATCACTTCACAGCCTTCCACTTCGAGCGCTTCAATCAACACGTCGCGTACGTGAGTTTCGTCGTCGACTACCAGCACGCGAACCTTATCTTCGTTGGCGAGCACGTCAGTCTGGGGCGCCTGGGCCGTAGCAGCGGTCACTGGGTTATTCACTTTTGGAAGCGAGATCTTGAAGGTTGTGCCGCGGCCTGGTTCGCTCTCGACATCGATGGTTCCTTCGTGGCGTCGGATAATACCGAAGCTGACGGCGAGGCCCATGCCGGTGCCCGCCTTTCCTTTCGTAGTGAAGAACGGATCGAACAAGCGCTGTTTCACCTCCGGTCCCATTCCGGTGCCGGTATCGCTGATTGAGAGAACGACGCGGTCTCGGTTCTCCTGGCTGGTGACGCGTACTTCGCCGCCAGAAGGCATTGCATCAACGGCGTTATAGATCATGTTGACGAGTACTTCTCTTAGTTCAACGGGGTCGCCTTTGACGAAGGCTTTACAGTCGGCATGGAGTGCGAACCGGATGGGTGAAAACTCTGAGCGCGATTCCCAGCGCGGGCGAGTCATTTCGCATGCATCTTTGAGGAGTTCGGCGACTGAGACAGGCTCGAACTCGCGGCTCGGGCGTTGGCGAGCAAAGTCCTGGATGCGCCGGATGATGTGGGCGCCATCTTCAGCACTTTTGATGATCATCTCGAGGCCGGCTTCGATTTTTGAAGGGTCGTTACTGTTTCGCAGGATGAGCTGGGCGCGTCCGAGGATGCCGGTAAGCGTGTTGTTGACGTTATGGGCGACGCCGAAGGAGAGTTCCCCGAGGGCGGCCATTTTTTGTGCGTGAATTTCCTGCTCACGTTGTGCTTCGTGTTTGGTATGAGCTTCAGCGATAGCTTTGAGGCATTTGCGGAGGCGCTCGCGGGTGGCGTGCTGTTGCGAGTTGGCGAGGAGTTGATTTGCCTGCGCTCCAATTTCGCGCCGCTCATCATCCGCCAACTGCTCACACATTTCCTCAATGAGGATCAGGAGAGCGCGACCGGCGCCTTCGCGGTCCCCGCATCTCTCGGCTACGCGTCTTGCACGTTCGATGATTGGTTTGGCTTCGTGTTTATGGCCCAACCTGCACAATATAAGTCCCTGAGTGGTTAACGCCTCCCCCAACAAAGCGTCTTCACCGCTCTCTTCCAACGTTTCTACTGCAGTCTTGATTGAGGCCTCGGCCTGCTGATAGTTTGAATGACCTATGTAGAGCTGTGAGATCGTCTCGTCAACTTGCGCTCTCCTGACCTGATCTCCAAATTCTTCAAAAAGCCTTCTGGCTCGGACTAGATGAACTTCGGCCTCCGCTGATCTCTTAAGGGTTAAAAGAAGATGGCCTAGATTGTTCTCGACAATAGCCTTGTAGCGATGATTTCCCAGGGTTTCGAATTCCACTAACGCCTCACGATAGTGTCCCAAAGACTTTGCAAAGGAAGAGTCATCACTCTCCGCAATTCCTAAATCTTTTAGAGTAGTTGCGAATTCAAGGTGGAAACGTCCTTTAGTCCATGGTCTCGAAGCTGGGATGAATGGCGCGGCCTGATTAAGAAGGCCTAACGCATCATGCAGTCTGCCAGCATGATGTTCCACGAGTGCCAACCGTATTAGGGCCACCGACCGTAGTTCTGAGTGTTCGAAGGGGATTATTTCTAATGAGCAGCGCAAACTGATTCGCGCAAGGTCATAGAGTCCTTGCCAAAAATAACAGCAAGCCAACTCTATTTTTGCTTCAGCGATGCGATCCCTAAAACCTCCCTGCTGAAATAGCGCAATGGAGCCATTCAAGAGTGCTTCTGCAGGTTTCTGTCCACCCTGCAAACGTTTTGTACTTGCGATCCAAGCACTAAGCGTGCCGCCGATTAATAGCAGTTCTGCGGAGGCTCGCTGCGAGAGACCTTCATGCTTTGGCCAATTACCCAACTGCCACCATGGTTGGAGAACCGCGCAACCTGCTTCATAATCCCCCACTTCAAGCTTTTCTCGTGCGA
>DATIBX010000245.1:0-10127 GCA_035457105.1 Pyrinomonadaceae bacterium | reverse complement strand
TAATCCATCCAGGTAGGTGAATTCCCAAGAAGAGCAACGACGAAAAGAGGTTCGCCAACCAAAAATCAAACTGCTCTTCAAACTTTCTTAGCATCAGTCCGCGGAATGGAAGCTCTTCGACGACGCCGATCAAAAGTGTGGTACTCAAAAAGCTATTCCAGGTAAACCGAACCTTGTGAAAATCAGGCAGGCCTCGCATCAGAATGGTGCCCAGCAAAATGGCGAGGGCAAAAGCGATACCAACTATTACGCCTCCGCGCCAGTTGGATCTTAAGCGCAAGTAATCGAGTGCGTCATCAACGTGGTCAACATATTTTAGAAAAAGAAACACCGGGATAATCCAAACTACTAGACGAATTCCGATGTTTACGAGAGCATACCGAAGGGAATTGTCTCCGAGTGTTGCCATCCAGGGATAGACCCAAAGCACATAGCCGGTCCATACCAGGAAGAAACCTACTACGTAAATCGAAAAGGCGAGTTTATTTTTCATATTGGCCGAAAAATGTCGACGCAAGGTTAGTCTAAATCAATTGGGCCACCCGAGTCAGTAAGAGGATCGATTCTGTAATGTGAAGAATTTCGACTTGGAGGAAGATATGGGAGCTTGGGGTGCGGACAGTTTTGAAAACGACGACGCTGCAGATTGGCTTGGCGATTTTTGCGATAAGCCCGATAAAACCGTAATAGTCAGTGCGCTCTCTCGGATCTCAGAGATGTCTGCTGACGACTACTTAGAGGCTCCTGATTGCTGCGCCGGCATCGCCGCTGCGGAGATCGTGGCTGCACTCAAGGGGTCGCCCAATAACGCTCTTTCTGACGAGGCAAAGAGTTGTGTATCGCAAATCAAATTCATTGGTGATCAGAACCTGACGATCGTCGCCGTGAATGCCATGGAGCGAGTCAGGACCAATTCGGAATTGAAGGAACTGTGGGACGAGTCAGAATCACCTGATGAGTGGTACGAGGCAATGAGTAACCTGGTCAAGAGATTAGAGCGGTAATTAGACACCGCCTACTTCAGTAGCGTGGCCGTTTTAACGGTTTATCTTGAACTCACAAATCCCAGGGACTTGACGCAATTTTGCAAGCCGTTAAAACGGTTGCTGAGATTCGGATCGAGGCCCCTAACCCCAAGCTGAGGCTTGGGTAGAATGAGAAGGTTGAGGAGTTTTCACCCCCAGTCGCTGTCAAGCCAGGAGTGGTATGAGCTGGACCGGAAGTATTGAACGGTTTCGTGGAAAAGAGTCGAATCTTTGGAACAAACACCATGCGTAAACGTCTAAGAATTGGGTAATTCTCGGCCATCTCGATCAGACCTCGCTACTCAAAGAGTCCAGATGGATCGTTCCGCGACTCAGGGAAAAACGGCTTTATGAAATGGAAACTCGTTTATGTTTTAGTTGCGCTCATGACATTTGGTCTCGGTGTCGCAGTGGTTTCCTTTACTTATTCGGCGATCGATCACAGCTCGACGGATAAAATTCCCGGGCAGGCATTATCCGAGCCGCCCTGTAATAATGAAGAAACAGCTTCCCAATTTCCAGCTTTTTGGCATGACTTTCGTGATGCCGTACAACGTGACGATAAGATCAAGCTGTTCTCGATGATTGAAAAATGTAATTTCGGATGGGAGCCTTTCGACCCGGATAGTGGTTTACGTTATCCCCTTGAGGCTGATTACCGCTACGACCCGTTCCCATTAGAATCGCCGTTCCATCTGGAAGGAGCCCGGTCAACCTGGGGCGGACACTTGAGGTTTCGGACTTATGAACAGTTTCTTGCCAACTATGACGTCATCTTCTCGGAAGGGTTTAAAACACGACTGGTGGATAGTGACCCGACTACGAGTGAAGAGTGCCGGTATGCGATCAGCTGGGAGGGAGAAGTCCTTCATCATCTTTGCTTCGAAGACAACGATGGAAAGGGATTCAAATTTACCGGTCTAAGATTCGAACCTTAAGAATGCACGCAACTTCGGCCGCTATGGCAGACAAGAGATACATGGAGAGCTCGTTATCAGTCGCTGGGTTTCTGTTAAGCGCGCTGCTTGTGTTCTCGATATTTAATGGCGCTTCTTCGCAAACGAGTCGTCAGGTTCCTGCGACCGGCAGAATCGAAGGCGAAACCAAGGATTTTATCGGCATTTCGGTGCCGAGGGCGATTGTAAAATTTGAAAGCGACACTGTGACGCGCGAAGTAGTCTCGGACGAATCAGGAAAATTTCTAATCGATTTGCCCGTAACGGTGTATAAGGTAACTGTGCAGAGGTTTGGCATTTATGATCCTTATCAACGTAAGAATGTAAGAGTGCGAAGCGGAAAAACGAAGAAGCTCGAGATTGAACTGACCTTCGATCTCAAGAAATATCCTCCTGTCATTTGAAGCTTCTTTCGTCTTCACCAAAACGATTTAGGAGTGTGTCCTCAAGACTCACGTGGACTCATGAACCAGGTCACTAAACTTAACTTTCTCATCGTCAGCCTCAGTCTGAAGACCTTGCTAGTCCCCTCAGGAAACTCGGAATTGGGCCAGGGCGATCTCCGTAATGATCTTCAATGGGCAGCTTGTAGTCCCCAATGAAGCGATTTGTCTGTGCGTGAGATTAATGCTTGTTAAAAATCAAGGCCCAGCTGGGTGGAGTCATCACGAATCGTGTTTTGATGCCGGAAACAAATGATCACCGCCGGGCGGTTGAATCTTTGACGAATTTTCTACGGCTGGTAATCAAACATGATGAAACTGGATGTGATTCTCTCGATCAAACCTCTCATGGAAGACTACGCAATCTGGATAGAAGCTGAAGAGTGGGAAGCCGGGCAATGGGATACGGCGAACTGCAATTCCGATGTGCTGGTGATTTTCCCAAGTGGTAAGGCATGGGCAGCCAAGTTTTTCACTTATCGGAACCTTGCTACACTGTCGGAAAAGAATCGCCAGTCTGGCGACTGTTTGCATGGCGGCTATTTCTGGACCAGCAACATGATCCTGGTAGATGAATTGACACGAGCTCGAGTGGAAGCAGTGGTTTCTGAACTCCTCGCTAATCAGGAATTTGAACTGGTTTTTAGCGACAGTTAAGAGAAGCAGCTCGGTCCAGGTCAGAGAACAGATTCAATTGACGACTCTCAATCCGATATTGCACAGCTTCAATGAAACGAATGCTCATCCCTTAATATGTATTACAAGCTCGCGTTGCGTGGTCTAATCTGCATCGTCCTCGGAGTATGTTATGGTCTACTCTGTGGTGCGTTGACATTCCTGATATGGCGTCTCACTCACGACCCTGCTTATCCTGGGCCAATGATCCCCGATCAAAATGGATGGGGTCGGTTTGTTACTTTGGCGACTGCGGTGCTAACTGGTTTTTGCGCCGTGGTGGTTGCCTGGATAGTGGCTTTAACCGACGTCAATAGAGCTCGTGGCGGCACGATTGGTTTCGTTTTCGGGCTTGCGGTATTCCTTTTTATGACCTTCCCTGACCTGGTTTCCCTGGTGAAAGGCCATTCATTATCTGGGCTGAGTAGCATAGGTATATCATTGTTGTTTTTGCCGATTGGCTTAGCGGCTATTGGTCTAATCGCATCGGCCTCTGACAAGTAGAGTGAAGCTCTGAAACCTTCTCATTCTCGCCAGGATTCAGCTTGGGCTAAAAAAAGTCGCTTACTGTTTCAACGGTTTATGTTGAAGTCACAAAATCCCAAGCCTTGGTGCAAATTGCGCAAACCGTTAAAACGGTTGCCGAGATTCGGATTGGAGCGCGCTAACCCCAAGCTGAAGCTTGGGGAGAATGAAAGGTTTGAGTTTTTCTTCTCGTGGGGAGTATCAAATCGAACACGATGGATGAAGTGTCAGTCCTATATAGACCGGTAGGCACTGAGGAGTTGGAATTAATTCGCGCATCAGGTTTCACCGCATTTCCGCCGCGTCTTCCGGAACAACCAATTTTCTATCCAGTGCTGAATGAAGAGTACACTGTTCAAATTGCGCGGGATTGGAATGCCCGGCACAATGCGGATAGAGTTGGATACGTAACGCGCTTTGCAGTACAAAATGAGTATCTGAAAAATTACGAGGTTCAAACCGCCGGAGGCTCGATGCATCAGGAGTACTGGATACCTGCCGAAGATCTCGACGAGTTCAATAGAAACATCGTTGGTCCAATCGAAGTTGTCGCTGAATTTAAGGGTGAGTAGTCGCGGACCAATTAGATCTGATAAGGATCGACCTTTTGCTATCACCAAGTTATCGCTGCCCTGGAGGACCTTCCATGAGATCTCTTAACTCTCTGCTGTTATTCGGAGTGCTTATCATGTTGGCGTTGGATGTCTCGGCTCAATTAACTAAGCCGGCCGCGACCGCTATTCCTGAAGCAGATGGATATGTTTCCATACCCAATGCCGCAATACCTCCGGACAAAAAGAGAACTTACCTCGCGATCTATGATGCCACTCGCGCTGCTAAGGAGCCGTCGCAACTCGTGCCTGCACTGAACATGGCCGGATCTGAACTCAATGCTTTTGCTGCGACCGCAGTTCCGATGCGCAATGTCAAATTTGCAGTGGTCTTTCACGGGGCTGCCATCAACGGTGTTCTCGATGATGAGCACTATAAGAGTAAGTTCGGAATCTCCAACCCTAATCTGATGGTTTTGTCAGAGATGAGAAAGCAAGGTGTCGAGATTTTTGTTTGCGGTCAAAACCTTGTGGCCGACAATATTGATCCGAAAGTGATTTCTCCTGACGTCACGGTCGCGAGTGACGCTTTGATCGTTTTAATGGCCTATCAGAATGATGGCTATGCATTGATGAGCTTTTAAGATGATGACCCAGCATTGTCCGACATGCTTTAGCTTGTCGGCCTTGATGGTTCAGTTCCTTTGGAGTTGCGTGTGGATCTTGACCGACAAGCTTAAAGCATGTCGGACAAGGAATGCTGCAGTCGAACTCGACAGTTTACAAAGGGACTTTGATGAGATTGCTTATCCACTCGGTTAGTTGGCAACTTCAGATTCCCACATACCAGGCCCAACCGTTTTGAATATTGCCACTCTTTCCGCCGTCGTTGAACTCTTCTGTGACGACAATACGCTGAATGTACTTCATGCTCTTATAACCAAGTTGCCGTTCGACTCTGAGTCGTACGGGAGCGCCATGGGCCACCGGCAGATCACGCCCATTCATTCCATAAGCCAGCAGTGTCTGCGGATGGAGCGCGTCGAGCATATCAATATTATCTACCCAATCATCGAATGAGTAGAAGCTAACAAAACGCGCATTCGGCAACATTCCCGCGGCATCAAGCACTCGACTGAGAGGCACTCCGGTCCATTCACCGATTGCGGTCCAACCTTCTTCGCAAGTATGCCTCGTGATTTGAGTGCGAGCTGAAAACCGTTTGAGCTCGGCGAGCGAGTATGAACCGGGTCTTGCCACCAGGCCTTCAATCGTTAGGCGCCAGTCAGCAAAATTACCGCGCTGCAAGTTGCGATAGAGCTCACTCGAGTTTGGCTTGTCGGGATCGCCCGGATTTGTCGTTCCAGTTGCAGGAAATGAAGAGATGTCTTTGTGACTGTATTCTTTAACGAGTGACTCTCCCGGGATCAAAGCCTGGTGCGCGGCGTAGGTAAACGTGTCGCCCATGCGCAGGATATTTCCATAAGTCGGCGGGAGTTGCTTTGAACAGGACGTTAGTACCAAGCCGCCGACAGCCGTGACACCCGCGATTAAAATATTCCGGCGAGTGATCAGTTCATCAGTTTTCATGACTATCTCCAATCGTCATGCCGCGCATCTGCCGCCTGAAACCAGACTTGATCACCATGAAAACGTGGGCCAGTAGAAAAAGCAGCAGTATCAGAAAGGCAAAGAAGTGAATAGTACGGGCAGATTGATACCCATTGAACACTCTCAGCAACACTGGGTAGCCCGCCGTGATGGCGGGTGACATCGCCAGGCCGCTTAGTACAACCAAGGGAAGGGCAAGAAATACGACTGCGAAGTAAGAACACTTTTGCATTAATCCGTATTGTGGTCCACCCGTGGCTGCCCGGATTCGCAAACGCAAATGTTCTTTGAGATCATGCCAGAACAAGCCCGGTTTGAGCTCAGCCAAGCGTGGGACGATGTGGCGCCGGAAGTGGCCGGTGAAAATTCCTACCAGTACGTATATGACGCCGACAATCACCAGAAACCACGCAGCTAAAAAGTGCAGACTCCTGCCCCATCCATTCTTGTTGAAGATGTCGAAGGTCCTGTTGGCGCTCACCGGAGAGGATTCACCCTGGAAAAAGGCTACTTGATTATCCCAGCCACCATGTTTGTAATTGCGACTGATAGGCAGCTCAAGCAACGCCGGCGTTAGATCGTTACCCGTATCGCCCCAGTAAAGTCGCGGGTGGGCCATCAGTATCACCACTCCGGTGAAGGCGAGCAGGATGAAACTGAGCGTGACAATCCAATGACTCGCCCTAACAATACGTGTATGGCGAGAAGGGGTCGAATTCGGTGTTGATTCCGATGACTCAGTCATTGCTAAGGCGCCGTTTAAATAGGCGCGCATGAACTTCGAGGTGGAAAGACAGTTGCCGCTTTTAGGGCGCCTGGGAAAAGCGGGAACAAATTTCGCCCCAAAGATATCTTAGTATTAGATAAATTTACAGTACCGCGAGCGCAGCGACCGGATGCCACAGCAATTTCTGCTGTGCCATGTTTTCAAGATCTGTTGAATTTCTCTGTGCCGCTTCTGTGGTCTTTGTGTCTCTGTGTTGGACTCTATTTGTGAAACCAACCACCACCGAGACACAAGAACACAAAGGTTGCACGGAGAAAACCCGGCGGTCGACTAGCAAATGTTTGCAGCGGACTCGGGGAGAGAACCGTAGAATGATTCCGAAACAAAGCGGTAGTTGAGGCGTATATTATTATCGATAGGTAGCTTCAAAGGAATTTCTCACATGATTGCAATAGCTCATCCTCGATCATTACTGATTTGCGTCATCCTGATATGTGCTTACTCACTTCAGTTGGGCGCACAACAAGCTAAGCCACCAAAGAACGATTCTGAGGCTGACAAGGTCCTGCGAGGAAAAGCCTTTGAGCTGCTCGAGTCGCTGGCAGATCAGCTTGCAACGTTACGCTCAGCTGAGAACCGCGCACGATTGGGCTCTAACATCGCCGACTCCATCTGGACCCATGACGAGCAGCGCGCTCGACAGCTTTTCGCCGGTGTCGAAGAAGATATCAAACTCGGGTACAAACAGAGTGGCAATCCCGAAGACCAAAACGATGTGCACACCATGATGGTCTTCCTCAAACTGCGCTCAGATACGATCGAACGTATCGCCAACCACGATGTGGCGTTCGCGCTCGCTTTTCTCAAAGCAACTGCACTGAGCAATGACAAGTTGCTTCCATACGCGGCGGAAAGTGACCGTGTGTTGGAAGTGCGGCTGGCCCAGCAACTCGCTGCGCTAGATCCGGATGTAGCATTAAAGTTCGGACGACAATCATTGGAGCGAGGCTTCCCACCCGAACTGGTCCAGGTACTGAAGCAACTTAATCGGGGGCATCAAGAGCAGGCAAGACTATTGCACAAGGATATTGTGGCCAAACTCGGTACGGTGGACCTTGCGACCGATTGGGCCGCGTTAACTCTGGCCCAGAATTTGGCTCGTACATTTACTCCGCCGAGTGCAGAAGATTCCACCTTTCGAGAGCTTATCAACATCTTCATTAAGAATGCTGCTGCGAAGAAGTGCGACAAGAGAGATCCGGAAGAGACCTGGAGTTTCTGTTATCAGATTGGTCCCCTGCTAGCCCAACTTCAGAAAATTGATCCGCGCGCTCAAAAGTTTGCACACGTCGACGACGACGATTCACGTCCTTACGAATTGCAGGCTGGAATGGACGAGTTGAATAGTCTCGAGGAGACTGGGTCGGCTGAGGAGACCCTGGCATTGCTCACGAAGTATCCCTCGCTTGCGGTTGAGATCCAATCGCGGGCGCTGAGAAAGGCGCGAAGAGTTGGTGATGTCGAACTGCAGCGAAAGATCGTTGCAGACTTCAAGGGCGATCCTGAAACGCGTATGCACCTGGAAGAGCAAGTCGCACGCGATGAATCATGGTTGTCGGTTGACGAAGAGAAGCTAATTGAGATCCAAACAAAGGCAGCCTCACTTCCTCGTGTTATGGAGCGTCTGGAATACTTGTTCACCGCCGCAGCCAGAATCAGCCAAACAAATCGTCCAGCAGCGCTCAAACTTCTGGAGGAGCTAGGAGCGCAGGCTGAAACGTTGAAGCCCGGAAAGGAGCGATTGCAAGTTCAGATGGGCCTGGCCTTGACCTACTGTTCGCTAAATAGTGATCGTGGGTTGTCAATGATGGCGTCCGTTGTGCCAAAGCTCAACGAATTAGTCGACGCTGCCGCGAAACTGGATGGCTTCGATATTAATTACCTGCGTGACGGAGAATGGAATATGTCTGGGGAGGGTGCCATTGGTAGTTTGCTAACCTCATTGGCTCAAAATGCGAATTGTTTTGCATATTGCGACTTCGATCGCTCAGTGAAGATTGCGGCGCTTTTTGAACGGACTGAAATCAGAATGATGGCCCAGCTAAAACTGGCTCAAGGGATCTTGGCTGGACCACCAAAACCACTATGGGCCTTCGAGAGTTATTAACCTCCGACCTACCAAGAAATCCACGAAATTGGCTGCTCGGGCAACGTGGTGGATCTTAGACCAATAAATTTTCATCCAGCGCATTTGTTAGGAAACATTTGCGATGGTGTGGCCGTAGTGATGCCATCATGAACAAAATCCAAATGCTCTCCTTCATCAAGAAGTCTCTTCTTGTCATCGCCTCGTTGTGCCAATTCGCCGCGTTGGTCCAGGCGCAATCCCTTCAGACTCTTTCCCTCGCTCCCGATTCACCTCGATGGGAATTCGAAGGACAAGCCAAACCAGCAGACTATCAAGGTCGCAAGAGCCTCTTCCTCGATGGTGGTGCGGCGGTCATTAAAGACTTTGAGCTGCGCGATGGAGTTATAGACGTGGACGTCGCCACTCCGGCTAAGCGCGGATTCTTTGGGCTGCAGTTTCGACTAGCCAACGAGGGCGCAAACGGAGAGTGGGTTTATCTTCGCCAGCACAAATCAGGTCTTCCCGACGCTATGCAATACACACCGGTGCTGAACACTGGAGCCAACTGGCAAATCTACAATGGACCAGGCTTTACCGGTGCGGTCGATATACCGAAGGACGCGTGGTTTCACCTGCGGTTGGAAGTGGCCGGAGCTCAGGCCAAACTCTACGTCAAAGATATGGAAAAACCTGCGCTCGTCATGGATGACTTAAAGAGTGGAGTGCAGAAAGGAGCAGTCGCTTTGCACGTACTTACCGGGGCCACCTACTTTTCTAATTTTGAAGTCCGAGAAACGGCGGACGCACCGTGGAGCCGCCATCTGCCACCAATGCACGCGGACACGATTACCAAATGGAGCATCTCTCCTGAGTTCGACGCGCTCGCTCGCAATCTCGAGCAAGCTCTGACCTCGTCGGAGATGAGCAGTATTAAATGGCAAGACGTTGAAGCGGAGTCGCCGGGTTTTGTTGTCTTGTATCGCTATCGCGAGGCGCCTCATTTGCGAGTCTCTTTCGCAAACGATTTTTCCAAACGTCTCGAGCCTCAGCCAGGCAGCAAGGTTGTCTACGCCAAGACCACGATCGACTCCGATAGAGACCAGGTCAAAAAACTGATGCTCGGCTACAGCGACGAGGTTAGTGTCTTTCTCAATGGTCAGATTCTCTACCGCGGACGCAGCGCACAAAATTTCCGCGACCCAGGCTTCCTTGGCATCGTCAACCCCGAAAACGACACCCTCTATCTCCCCTTAAAAAAGGGTCACAACGAACTGACACTCGCCGTCACCGAACTCGGCGGTGGCTGGGGTTTCATCTGCCGCCTGTTGTAGGGGTGGCACTCCGTGGCCACCCCCTGTCCCACCAACACTCTCTTTTTTTTGCCGCCGGCCCTCCTTCACAGTCGGGCTACTGCCTCGCACTAGCCATCTTCTTTTGGTAACTTCATCTTCGACTCATATCGCATCTACCTTCGAAATAAGAGATC
>DATIBX010000244.1:0-10997 GCA_035457105.1 Pyrinomonadaceae bacterium | reverse complement strand
GCTCGACGACTTTGACAACGCCTTTCGCTGGTTAGCCCAGGCGGAGCGCGAGCATGCAGTAGGTTTCACCTTTGTGCGCGTCGATCCCCACCTTGAAGCCTTGCGCAGCGATAAACGTTTCGCTGAATTGATTCGCGAGACTGACAAGACAATTCCTTAAGGGATTCGATAAGAAGAATCGGACCTATAGGACCAATTGGACCTATTAAAGATCAAATGACACAAACGAAGCCCTCGATCCGAGATAAGACCACCCCGGCACACTTGAATGCCTGGGTTCGCGAAGTTGTTGACTGGCATTTCGACCCCAGTACCGGCTGTCCATTCTGGCTGGAATTTGCCACGAAACTTTCCTGGGATCCCCGCAAGGAAATCCAAACCTACGAAGATCTCTCAAAGTTTGGTTTTTTCGAAGATGAGTGGCTCCGCGGTGGTCCAGTACGCCGCTGGGTTCCCAAAGGGTATGCTGACAAACCAGTCTACACGTTTGAGACTGGCGGAAGTACCGGGGTCCCCAAATCTCGCATCAACATCGACGATTTTCGCGTCGACTACGAAGCCTTCAGCGATACACTACCCGATGAGTTTTTCCCGAAGGGCGCCGATTGGCTCTCACTCGGACCAACTGGACCAAGACGATTGCGCCTTGCCGTCGAACACCTGGCGCAACACCGTGGAGGCATCTGCTTCATGGTGGATCTCGATCCTCGTTGGGTCATCAAACTGCTAAAGATGGGCCAACCAAAGATGGCCGAGCTCTATAAGCAACACGTGATAGACCAAGGTCTGACGCTACTGCGAGCTCACGACAACATACGCTGTCTCTTTACGACTCCAAAACTGCTCGAGGCGCTTTGCGAAAAAGTTTCGCTAAAGAAGATGGGCATCACGGGCGTTTTCTGTGGCGGCACCGAAATGACGCCACAGTTTCACCGCTTCGCCGTTGAAGAGTTACTCGAAGGAGCTTACTTTGCCCCGACGTATGGCAATACGCTCATGGGGCTCGCGGTCCACAAACTGCGCGATCCCGCTGACAACTACGCAATTATCTACTATCCACCACTCCCACGAGCAATGGTCGAAGTCGTCGATCCTGAGAATCCTGATAAAGTTGTAGACTACGGTAAAACTGGCAGAGTGAGGCTCACGACCTTGACCAAGGAATTTTTTATGCCTCGCTTTCTCGAGCGGGACGAAGCCGAGCGCGAACCACCATGCGAGCAATATCCATGGGATGGCGTGCGGAATGTGCGTCCGTTTTCGAAACTTCAGTCCAGTGTGGTTGAAGGTGTTTACTGATAACAATGATTGGGATTAACCGGATGTTTTCAATACCGATTCTGCGTCGCGGTCAACCTTATTACAGCATCGATGTAGCGCGCGTCTCGCACTTGCAGTCGCGAGAACCGTTTGTTGAGATAAGCCAGGCTAATGCCGGATTGATCAGGCGCGACTTAAGAAATCAACAAGCTGGAGTGGACAGCCTCGACAACTTTACGACCGCCCAGTTGGTGCAGATCTGTCAGGACGCTGCCGAATATTTCAGCGATGCTTCCCTGCCCCTGGGAAATCACGATCAAACATCTTCAGACTACGTGGCGCAAGTTTCGGCAACAACTGGACTACCGTTTGTCCTAGTGCGTAAGAACATGCATAAGATCAAGAGCATGCTCGCCAACATGGACCATGTTTTAAACGGGCTGACGAGGAACCTGGACTGGGAGGTGCTCGACCGCGGCTTTGGTAAATTCGGCGGTCACGATCTTAGTTTTTATCCTCGCACGCAATCACTCGGCGCCGTGCTGCCAAACAATTCACCTGGAGTTCATTCGCTGTGGATCCCTTCATTTGCGCTGAAGATACCATTGGTACTTAAGCCCGGTAGTGCCGAGCCATGGACGCCTTACCGGATCATCCAGGCATTCATTCGTGCTGGAGCGCCGGCAGAAGCTTTTAGCTATTACCCAACGGACCATGCCGGCGCCGGTGAGATTCTGAGAACGTGCGGTCGGGGCATGGTGTTTGGCGATTCATCGACAACCGGAATTTGGGAGAACGATCCACGCGTTGAGATACATGGTCCAGGATTCAGCAAGGTAATTATTGGGGCAGACTGTGTAGACAACTGGGAAGACTACCTCGACGTCATAGTCGCGTCGATCGCCGAAAACGGTGGCCGATCATGTGTCAACGCGTCTGCAGTCTGGGCCCCTGATCATGTTGACGAAATCGCTGACGCGCTTGCCAGGCGGCTGGCCCAAATCGTGCCCAGAGCAGCAACCGATGAACAAGCTCTGTTGGCGCCCTTCACTGACGAAGGAGTGGCCCGACGAATCTCCACAATTATCGATCAAAACCTGAACGAACCGGGTGCTCAAGAGCTGACAGCGAAATATCGAAATGGAGATAGACTACTCAAGTGGAACAATTGTTCGTATCTACAACCGACGATTGTTTCTTGCGACTTAGATCATCCGCTGGCTGGCAAGGAGTTTCTCTTTCCCTACGCTGCGGTGGTCAAGGTTTCGCAGGACCAGATGTCACAACTACTTGGACCGAGTCTTGTAGTGACCGCTATTACAGAAGATCAGAAGTTGATTGATCAGTTAGTTGCTTCGCCAAAAGTTGATCGCTTGAACATAGGCGCGGTGCCGACAAATCATGTAAGCTGGGACCAACCACACGAGGGCAACCTCTTTGACCATCTGTACGCGCGGCGTGCGTTTCAACGCGCCGTGGCAGTTTGAGGTTTACTGTTGAGAATCCTGTATCTCACAGGCGGCGCCGGGAGAATGTATTGTGGCAGTTGTCTGCGCGACAACGCGCTGGCAACCGAACTCATAGCACGTGGTCATGATGTCCTTCTCCTCCCGGTTTACACTCCTACTTTTACCGATGAACCAAACGTCAGTAATGATCATGTAGTACTGGGCGGGATCAGCGCCTACCTCGAACAGTACGTCCCGATGTTTCGTAAATCGCCACGCTGGCTCGACCGCTTGTGGGACTCGAGCTTCGTTCTCAGCATCGCCTCGCGTCGTTCAATCTCTACAAATCCGAAGATGCTCGGCGAGATGACAGTTTCGGTATTGAAAGGCGAGACCGGCTTCCAACAGAAAGAAATAACCAAACTGATCGAGTGGCTCCGTACTCAACCATTGCCTGATGTCATTAGCCTTCCCTACTCGCTGCTGATCGGTCTCGCTAAACCGCTGAAAGCAGCTTTTGATCTTCCAGTATTTTGTACCTTGCAAGGCGAGGATCTTTTTCTGGACGGACTTAAAGAGCCTTATCGTTCAGAGGCACTGAATCTCATTAAGACGCAGCTGGATTATGTTGATGCCTTTCTTCCTGTCAGCGAATATTACGCTGATTTTATGCCCCGGTATCTCGGCATACCGCGAGACAAGATGCGCGTCGTTCCCCTCGGAATCAATCCAAACGGCTTTCACCCCAGAGAAGATAGAATTGATGGTCCATTCACCGTCGGATTCCTCGCTCGTATCGCACCCGAGAAAGGTCTCCATGTCCTCGCCGAGGCATATAAAGTACTTCGTCAATCGGGTCGGTTGAATGAAGCACGACTGGAAGCGGCGGGTTACATGGCTCCAGACGCCAAACCGTATCTGGATGAGATCCGAGCGCAACTAAACAAGGCGGGATTGGCTTCTGAGTTTAACTATCGAGGCGTAGTGGATCGCGAGCACAAGATTAACTTCCTACGCCAGCTTGATGTTATGTCGGTCCCGGCTACCTACGATGAGCCGAAAGGTGTTTCGCTACTCGAAGCAATGGCTTGTGGCGTACCTGTCGTTCAACCGCGGCGAGGCGCCTTCACTGAGATTGTCCAGCAAACCTCCGGCGGAATACTCGTGAATTCCGATGACCCCGAAAGCCTGGCGAGCGGAATTCTGACTGTCTACCGCGACCGCAACCTGGCGAAGGAATTAAGCGCAAACGGAGTTCGGGGCGTGCGCGAACACTACAGCGCTGCCCGGATGGCCGAACGGGCGCTCGAGGCCTATACATTTTCTCCCGTTCGCGAAACACCCCTTCTGAACGAACCCGTTGTGAGCACGCCGTAGCTCTGCTCATCGCCCACTGGCTTAATCAGGAGTAAAGCTTGCTCAAAGTTGAAAACCTTTCCAAGGAATACACCACTCCCAATGGTCCACTTCGCATCCTTTCAAACATTTCGTTCAATCTGGAACCCGGCTCCGCCATTTCGATCATGGGGCCATCGGGCAGCGGTAAAAGCACCCTCCTTTATATTCTAGGTGCGCTTGAGCCACCGTCGAGTGGTCTGGTTTCACTGGACAGTCTCAATCCTTTCTCTTTAAGGCCCAAAGAACTGGCGGCATTCAGAAATCGTCAGTTAGGGTTCATATTTCAGGACCACTGTCTCTTGCCACAGTGCTCAGTGATCGAGAATGTTTTGACACCCACTCTCGTCGCTGAACGCAACGGCGACGTCACAGCCAGGGCGCGTGACTTATTGAAGCGTGTTGGCCTCGGCGAGCGGATCGACCATCGACCCGCGCAACTTTCCGGGGGCGAGAAACAACGTACCGCACTGGCGCGCGCGTTAATCATGAAGCCCCGATTGCTATTGTGTGATGAACCGACTGGAAACCTGGACCGTAAGTCTGCAGATGTAGTGGCTGAGCTCTTACTTGAAGTCGTGGATTCGGACACAAGCCTGATCGTTGTAACGCATAGTCCTGAGCTCGCCAGCCGATGTCCGCGTACGCTCGAGCTTCGAGACGGCTGTCTTCAGGAAGCAAAATGACTACGGCCAGTCTCTTAAAACAGAGTCTCCTTTATTACTGGAAGACGAATCTGGTGGTAGTACTTGGAGTTGCGACCGCAGTCGCCGTACTCGCTGGAGCCTTGTTGATCGGCGAGTCAGTGAGAGCCAGCTTAAGGGACCTGGCCTCCTCAAGGCTCGGAAACACCGATGTCGTAGTTACGGCGCCAAATTTCTTTAGAGAACAATTAGCTACCGATCTGGCTGGACCAGATGTTGGGACTGCCTGCCCGCTCATTGTCTTAACGGCGACAGTCGCAAATCAAAACAGCAACCAGCGAGCTGGGAGTGTCGCTCTTTACGGAGTAGATGATCGGTTTTGGAAGTTTCACAACAGACAGTTCTCGGCGCCGCAAAATCGTGATGCGTATTTAAGCCAGGCGTTGGCCCAGGACCTTCAAGTTAAAGCTGGTGACGCATTGCTTTTGAGAGTTGAAAAGCCGTCAGACATACCGCTTGAATCGTTACACGGTCGCAAGGATGATCCCGGGCGGACCATCAGGACGACTTATTCTCAAACGCTGGCGAGCACAAATCTCGGCGAGTTCGCCCTTCGTCCGCAACAAGGGGCACAGCGTGCAATGTTTGTTTCACTGCAATTCTTACAGAGAGAGATGTCCGAACCTGCAGCTGTCAATACGATCCTGGTTTCAGATACACAAAAGGGCCGGTCTTCAAACCAACTAGCCCAGTCGGTGCAGTCGTCCGTGAAACAGAATGCGAATCTTGCTGACGACGGCATCTTGCTGAGGCCACTAATAGAGCACCGAAGCATATCACTGGAAACCGGGAGTAAAGTCATTAGTGATCGCTTACACGAGGTCATAAACGGCGCTGCCTCTTCGCTGGCTCTCAAAACGACCCCGGTACTCTCGTATCTCGCGAATCGAATCTATTCCGGAGAACACTCGGTTCCTTATTCACTCGTTAGCGCGATTGATGATGAGCAATTCAAGTTGCTGGCTGGCAACTCAGGGAAACTTGACGACAGGCCAATTATTGTCAACGAGTGGACCGCAAAGGATCTCGGGGCAAAACCTGGTGACAACATCTCACTTGATTACTACCTGTGGAATGAGAATGGAACGCTCGATACAAAAAGCGCTCAATTCAAACTAGTCGCCATCACGCCAATCACTGGTATAGCAGCTGATCGCGACCTGGTGCCAAGCTATCCTGGTATTACCGAATCAGCCAATCTTTCGGATTGGGACCCACCCTTTCCGATCGATTTGAGCCAGGTTCGCAAACAGGATGAAGACTACTGGCACGAACACAAGACCACTCCGAAAGCCTTTATACCATTGAGGTTGGGCCAGCTATTGTGGCGTACGAGATTCGGCGGTCTGACCTCCCTGCGCATTCAAATCCCTGAGGACCGTTCAGAACCGGACGTCGCAGCGATGTTTGCGAGTCGGCTGCAAACTGAATTGCCACTCGACGTAGCTGGATTCCAGGTGATTCCTGTTCGCGCGCAAGGATTGGAGTCCTCAAAAGGCGCGACGGATTTCGGTGAGTATTTTCTTTACTTCAGTTTCTTCCTCGTTGTGTCGGCCCTCATGTTGGCCGCACTCTTTTTCAAACTTGGCGTCGAACATCGGATACGTGAACTCGGTACGTTGTACGCTCTCGGATTTTCTGCATCGACCATCCGTTATCTCTTTATTATTGAGGGTACCTTACTTTCGTTGCAGGGTAGCATCATCGGCGTCGCCGGCGCGATTGGTTACACCGCTCTGTTACTTTATGGGCTGCGAACTTTCTGGATCGCCGCAGTGGGTACCACCAATCTCACTCTACATCTTTCTTGGCAACCACTTATCATCGGAGCCGCCGGCGGTGTTATCTCTGCGGCAATTTGTATCGCGTTAACTCTTAGAAGGTTGGGCTTTCAATCACCTCGCGCGTTGCTGTCAGGTTCTGCTGACGTTGACGTTTATCCGAAGACACGAAGGAACATTTTCTCGCCGAGCCGTCTTGCCATGGTAGCCATCGCGCTCGGGTGTTTGCTATTGGTATCGGCATTCCTCCACTTAATTTCGCAGGTGCCGGCTTTCTTTGGCGCCGGATTTCTGTTTCTCATCGCCAGCATCCTGCTCATCTCAGCGTGGCTGATTAGACCAAGTCAGCGGGTGATCAGCAGCGAAGGCTTTCGCGGCCTGGCAATGCTTGGTTTTCGCAACGCCAGTGCACATCCGGGACGGACAACACTTTGTATTGCTCTAATTGCCGCAGCCGCATTCATCATCGTTTCGGTGGACGCATTTCGGCGGTCGGGTGCTGAGGAGAATGATCGGAAATCTGGTACTGGCGGATTCTCGTTAATTGCAGAATCACTGTTGCCAATTGTTCATGACCCAAATTCAGAATATGGCCGGGAAGCTTTGAACCTGAATACCTCGAGTGATTTAAATGGTGTGAAGTTCGCTCCTTTCCGGGTTAAACCCGGTGATGATGCGAGTTGTCTAAATTTATATCAAACCAGCAACCCTCGCATCCTGGGAGTACCAGCGAGTTTTGTTTCCGAGAATCGCTTCTCTTTTCAGTCGTCGCTGGCCCACCAGGCTGCTGAAGCGGCAAATCCGTGGTTGCTACTGGACCAACCTTTACCTGGCGGGGCCATTCCCGTAATCGGTGATGCGAATTCACTGACTTATGTACTACATCTAAAACTCGGTGAAGACTTAGTTATCGATAACGGCGGCTCGCCGATTCAACTTAGAGTCGTGGCGGCCCTTTCAGACAGCGTCTTTCAAAGTGAACTGTTGATGTCCGAAAAGAATTTCTTGAAGTTGTTTCCCGCCATATCGGGGTTTCGCTATTTTCTTATTGAGCAACCGAACGCATCGTTAGTCACGCAAACGAGTGGGGCCCTCGAGAATCAGCTATCGGATTTTGGTTTTGATGTCGAATCAGCTGCCGCGCGATTAGCAGAGTTTCACCGGGTTGAGAATACCTACCTCTCGACGTTCCAGATGCTTGGCGGTCTCGGTCTCGTTTTGGGAACACTGGGCATGGCCGCCGTACTCTTGCGCAATGTTTTTGAACGACGTAAAGAGCTGGCCCTGTTACGAGCGGTTGGTTTTAACTCTGCAAACTTTGCCGTAATGGTGATAACGGAAAACGCACTCATGTTATTTGGTGGTCTGATCGCCGGTGGGCTTTGTGCCTTACTCTCGATTGCGCCGGTGTTGATCGAGCGTGGAGGCCGGTTACCGAACTTATCCCTTGGTTTCTTGTTCTTGGCAATTTTCGTTTCCGGAGCTTTCGTATCGTTGATTGCCACCTTAGCTGCGATACGTTCACCATTGATACCTGCGCTACATGCGGAATAACTCCAGGAGAAAACAGATGCGATTAAGAACAACTGGCCTATTTTTAATCGTGGCACTTTCAGTTTCTGCAGTACGTGCTGACAATTGGCCGCACTGGCGTGGACCCAGCATGAACGGAGTCAGCAGCGAGAAGAACCTGCCCACAAAATGGACCAGAGAGGAAAACGTCATTTGGAAACTACGGCAACCGGGATGGAGCGGCTCAACCCCAATCATCTGGCGCGATCGTCTCTTCCTCAGTGTGGCGGATGGCGAAAACCTTTTCCTGTGGTGCGTCGATAGAAACAAAGGCCAAACGCTTTGGACTAGGCCACTTGGTGCCGGCAATGTAAAAATGCGGAAACAGAACATGTCTTCGCCATCACCAGTGACTGATGGCAGTGGCGTGTATGTGATGACCGGAACAGGAGTTTTGAAAGGCTTCGACTTCAACGGAAAGGAACTATGGTCGCGAAGTATTCAAAAGGATTACGGCGAATTTGGAATGAACTGGGGTTATGCATCATCGCCGCTGCTAGTGGACGATGCACTTTACGTCCAGGTTCTTCACGGTATGAAGACTGACGAACCTTCCTACATCTTGCGCATTGATAAGAAGACGGGACAGACCAGGTGGAAAGTTGATCGACCGACGAGCGCAATCCGCGAGTCCCCGGATTCCTACACAACACCTGCAGTTCTGAAATATGGCAAAACGACCGAAATCGTTATTACCGGCGGCGACTGCGTTACCGGTCATGACGCAGAAACGGGGAAAGAGCTTTGGCGGGCCAACGGACTCAATCCTGAAAACGACCCGTTCTATCGGATTGTCGCGTCACCGATTGTAGTAAACGACATTATCTACGCACCAACTCGTGTAAAACCGCTGCTGGCAATCAAAGCAGGTGGTCGAGGAGACATCTCCAGTTCTCATGTGCTCTGGTCCACCGCGAATGGTCCAGACGTGCCGACACCGGTGACTGATGGAGTCTATTTCTACATAGTAAATGATCGAGGAATTGTCTGGTGTCTTGACGCCAGGACGGGCGCGGAGGTCTACGGTCAGCAACGCATAAAGCCCGGGGCTTACAGCGCGTCGCCGGTACTCGCGGACGGAAAGATCTACATCACCAGCGAAGAAGGTCTGACTAGCGTAATCAAGGCGGGACCAAAGTTTGAGGTGCTAGCAGAAAATCCCTTGAACGAGTATTGCCTCAGTTCACCAGCAATTTCCGAGGGACAAATCTTCATCAGGACAGCCGAGTATTTGTATTGTATTGGAAAGAAGTAATGTCGGTAAGAGTTGTCGAGCGGATGTGAAATTATTGGAGAATTATCATTTGAGATTTGATAATTGCTATTTGCGTTCTAACGGTCCAGATAATTAACAATTATCAAATCTCAAATCATAATTCTCCAATGCTCCCTGACTTTGGAAAAAATGCGGCGGTCCTACAATCCTCAGCTGCCGGCCTTTTCCTTCACATCAAACGCATAAATCGTGTCTTGATCCCTTAAAAACAGGCGACCGCCCGATACGACAGGATGAGTCCAGGTAGGAAGTGAGTCTTGCGGAATGCGAAAGCGACCTACCTCTTTGTAACCGGCTGGCGAGGCTTCAACCAATCCCACCACACCATTCTCACTGAAGCAGTACAACCGGCCATCAGCGTAGACCAACGAACCTTTGCCAACACTCCGATCGCGCCAGGCAATCTCGCCTGTATCAAACTTCATAGCGGTTAGAATTGCGCTCGAGAAGCCGTACAGATAATCACCCACCAGCACCGAACTGCTGTGGTGATTGCGCATGTCTTTCGTGAAATAGATCTCCTGCGCTTTGTTGTCGGCCTTAATTTCAACCACGCCGCCGCCGGTTCCGTAGTCAGAAGAAATAAAGATTCGATTTGCCCTGGCGATGGGCGTCGCGACGTTAGCAACATCATTAGAGGGTCGTGCGTAATCCCAAAGCAATTTCCCATCCTTTAAATCGAGACCGAGAGCACGAGCGCCCGTAAAAAATACAACCTGGGTCGACCCGTTTACATTGAGCGGAATTGCGGACGAATAGCCGGCTTCGTCGCTCTGACTCTTCCAGATGACCGAGCCATCAGACTTCTTTAAGGCAACTATCGACGCGTTTGGTCCTCCAGCATTCACCAGCACCTTGTCGCCGATTACCAGGGGAGACTCGCTGATGCCCCAGCGAGTATTTGAACCCCCAAACTCTTTCAGCACATTCTTGGACCAGAAAACCTTACCGGTCCGGGCATCGAGACACGAGAGATCTCCGTTTCCACCGAGCGCATAAAGGCGGTCACCATCAACAGTCGGAGTTCCCCTTGGTCCGTCACCGCGATCATTTCGATATGCACCGCCATGTTGGGTTGCCCATAGTTCTTTACCAGTTGCGACATCAAAGGCGACGATAAACTCGCGATCTCCTCGCAGCCCCATCGTATAAAGTTTGCCGTTTGCCACTGCGAACGACGAATAGCCATTACCAGCGCCCTTTGCTTTCCACAACATTGCTGGACCATTTGCGGGCCAGGATTTAAGCAAGCCAGTCTCTTTGGAAATACCGTCGCGATTTGGTCCCCTCCACTGCGGCCAATCAGTTGATTGTGCGGCCACTTGAAAAGCAAAGAACGCTAACAGAGCCACCACTGGCAACACTCGAACTTTGAGAACTCTCATGTTCAAATCTCCTTCGTGAGTTCAAGAACTGAGTTTAAATCCAAGGGAGACCCAGCGCAGCAGTTGCACAAACTCCAATCTTGGTCAGTGTCGAGCAATTAGTAGAGTACCGCGAGCGAGGCGACCGGATGGGTACACTCAACCAAACTTCACTAGAATTCAGACCTGCATTTGAG
>DATIBX010000243.1:0-2424 GCA_035457105.1 Pyrinomonadaceae bacterium | reverse complement strand
GTCACTTGTCGAAGATATTGCCACCTGCTCCGCCACATCGCCGACCTGAAGATTGAAGTCTTGAGTAATCCTCGTGCCAACCTCGATCGTCCTTTCGACTACCTGTTGTTTGAATCCGGTTGCAATTGCTCTGATCGTGTAGTCACCTATCGGCAGCGCGGGGAATTGATATCTGCCGCTGTTGTCTGACGTCGCTGTTCGCTCTACACCAATGGCAGCGCTTCTTGCAACCAGACGCACTCCTGGAATAACAGCACCCTGCTGATCGGTTACTTGTCCTTCTATCGATGCAGTTGATTGAGCGGAGGTTTTGAGTGCGACTGCGAAAAGCAGACCTATAGAGAGAACGAAGGGAATAGGGGCTCTAAGCAAACACCAGCGCATAGGGGAGAAACCTTTACGAGGGTAACCGTCAAACATAGGCGGCTAGTTATGTGCGCGTGTCGGCTGCTCTGTTACTAAATCGACTCTTAAGGGTCGAGACAAAAACTTCTCGGCCTGCTATCAAGTTAAGTTTATCGGTTGAGTACGGGGCGGGGGAGGATCCGCATGCAACGCGCGCATTATAGTCTCAACACACATGTCCTCCTATCCGTAAATATACCTAGGACAATTGGGACCATTTACGTACTTAAACTTTGAAACTGTTTAGTTTAGTTTTGCCAATCCATCATTCGTTTGCGTTGCACTACGGCGAACCGAGCGAATACTTTTGCGCTCGCATAATCGGTGCTGAAACTCACCACGTCATGCGTGCCTCCAAACCGCTTGTCGCCTCCTGCCAGCGCTTGCAGTTTTCCTCCTTCCAGCACTCTGTATCCATCAAAGTGTGTCCACATTTCCTTTTGTCCCCAACCCCGGTCCGGTCCCAGATGTGTGTAAAGATCCGCCGGTATAGCAACGAGGCGAAATACCTCAGGATCGAGATGAAGTGCGTGAAGAACGTCGAAGCCATGGTCCAACAGTGCATTCTCCAGTTCCATCCGCGAAATGCCCCACCTGCTGTTTAGCTTGAGCATGTTCAAAAGCTTCGAAGGCTCGTCTGATTTTGAGTCCGGTTCGGGAAAATCCTCGAGCAACAAGTCTTCGGCTACGAGGCATATGCGATAGCGTGTGCCGGCGGAAGTAATGAATGGATTTAATAAGTAGAAATCAATTGCCTCTCTCGCAGCATCCGATGTGTTGCCGGGAAAGGAGAGCTTCGACAATTTTTCCCTGGACCACTTTCTTACTTCATCCTTTCGGAATGATGGTTGCCAACCGTGTGGAATGAGATACGCGAACTGACGACGTGATTTAGTTCGGACGGGAGTCAGGCCAAGTTCATTCGCTGCTGCGATCGTTTTGTCAGTGAATGTGTAAACCAGATCGTCGCCGAGCTCAGCTACTGCGGTCGGTTCCACATCAATTCCGTCATGCTTGGTTGGTTTGTCTTCGGATTTTGTGGCTAAGCTCGCCAGCATCTCCTCGAGTTTTGATAAGTCGCCGGCATCTAATGCACTGAGCGCTGCTTGTTGCAGTTGTGCAGGATCGACTTTCTCTTCCTGCTTGACCACTTCACCAGTCGTGATCGAGAGTTGGCGAAAAGCTTCGACACGACGAGCGTAGAATTCTCTTTTTTCCGGATCGCTTCGTTCGAGTGCGAGCAGGAGATTGATGGCTGCGGCACGGCTTCCGAGGAGGCTTTCATGCGCCGCGCCCACGAATACATTCAAGCCTGACGAAAACATGTCGATTGAAACGTCGGCGGCTTTTTCATAGACAGTTTCGGCGAGCTTCGCGAACTGAGATCCGGATGCGACACTTGTTCGCAACTGGCGCAATCGTTCAGTCAACTCGCCGCATCGCTGCCAGTCGCCTCGTTCGACACTGGCGCGCAGTTGCTGTTCGACCCAGGGAATTTGAGCAGTGTTCTGTTTCAGTTGAACATAACTGCCGCGAGCAAAAAATGTCCCGAGCAATGAGCGGGCTCTTGCGAGATAGATGTCTCTGTAGAGCGTGTCGAGCTTAATCATTTCGGTTAGGTGGCCGACGATAGTGAGAATCGTTTCTCTCGATGCCAACGCCGCTTTACTACTCATGATTCCTCCCTGCGAAACCTGTAAGCGACCCGACGCTACGGCGTTACGGTACTGGCCTCCTCCAGGTGGGACACAGTTGGACAAGGTCAGTACCGTAACGCAATAGCGTCGGGTCGCCCTCCAAGTGCGATCCCACTCGTTATGTCGTCAGTGCGACAAGTTCCGTCTCAGTGGCTTCCATTCTTTCCGTAACGACAGTATTTTTCCGCTTCAATACGACTGCAGTGAGATCGTCCTGCTGTTCGGTGCCTCTGGAAAATTCCCTAACAGCCGTACAAAGTCTTGCAATCACTTCCTCTGCCGAACAATCACGCGCCTGTTGGATCGTTTCCTTCAGCCGTTC
>DATIBX010000242.1:0-2784 GCA_035457105.1 Pyrinomonadaceae bacterium | reverse complement strand
GTGCCAGACTTCGGGTAAGAAAATTGCCGGACTCGTCAACAGAAAGACAAACCCAATCAGCAGAAAAAACCATCCGGGAGTTCGTCCGCTTGGCTCACCAGGTGCGGCTGGACGAACATGGAACTTGTGATGAAAGAGCATGTTTAGTCCGAGATAGTGAGGAAAATACTTTGAGGCGATCATCAGTCCGAACGACACCGCACTGGCCACGTACTTACGTTTGCGTTCAGTCTGTTTCAATGGCGAAATCTGCTTGGCGCGGAGGAAAAAATAGAAAGCAAACAACATGAAGAACACCAGCAGCGTGTCTTCTTTGCCGATACGGTTATGTGTGATCGCATTAATACCAAAGGCCCAGAATGAAGCTGCGAGTAAAGCGATCCACCGATCAAAAAATGCCGCGGCTAAAAGAAAAAGCGGTATGACCGTTAGCGCTCCGACAAGCGCGTTCGGCAGTCGCAATGCGACCTCAGCACTTTCGAATGGGGCAACCTTTAGCGACCCCCACATCAATAGCTTCATTACCATGGGGTGTTCCGCATTTGCTGAGAAGTCACCACGCTCGTATGCACGAATCGCATCGAGCTTGTTCATTTCGTCTTCAGCAAAACCGATCGCGGACAGCTGATTAATCCGAAGGCCAAAACCCAGCGTGATAAAAAGAGCCAGTGCTCCCAAAGTGGTCCACTCGAGGCTGGTGAGAAATCCGAGTCTCACAGCTCGCAAAGTCGTCCAAAAACGTGGCCGCTCATTGACGGGCAGTGAAGGCGCCGAGAAACTAAATTTTAAATCTCGAGACAAGAACAATTCCCCTGGTAAGTGAGCCGCGATCTGATTAGCCCGGCCCTTCGCTTGCTATTTACGCCTACGGTTTATCATGAGTGGCCATAACCAGTCGGTTTCGGCGACCTACTGCGAACGCGTCTTGCAACGCAACCGCAGCACAACAGTTAAGTGTCACAGATTATTTACGCGCTTTGCCTTTCAAGATTCGTTCCGGACGGTGGTAGCTTACTTCGAAATGCTTTATGGTTATACCGCAATTCACAAGTGCCAGACTCTGATATCAGCTGGCCGAAATTTCTAGCACTGATTACTTTACACTGATGGATAACCTCGTTACTTCAAACATACGTCAACGACCAATCAGGACGCTTGTCAGCGTCGCTGGCATTGCGCTCGGTGTGAGCCTGGTAATGCTGTTTACGGGCCTTGCCCGAGGAATGTCAAACGACTTACAGCGGCGCGCCTCAAATGTTGCTGCTGAACTCATTTTTATGCGTCCCGGCGCAGTGCAATTGACCGCAACCACAGCGAACCTTCCAATTCAATACGAGGCTCGTCTCAAAGCTATCGACGGTGTTGAGGAAGCTTTGCCGGTGATCAGACACTTCATTCAAGGGACGAAGGGAGTTGGCATTGAACAGATCGATGGCGTCGATTGGGAACGCTATGCGCGAATGAATGGAATGACCATGGTCCAGGGACGTGGGCCACAAGCCCTCGATGAAGTTGTCATCGACCAGGTGAAAGCTTCAAGCAATAACTTGAAAGTCGGCGATACGCTCAGGCCATTGGGAAATCAACCATATAAGATCGTCGGCATCTATGCGCCTGAATCTGGTGCTCGGGTGAAAATGTCCCTCGCAGCAATGCAGACTGCGATCGAGGCTCCTGAAAAGTGCACCTTCATATTCATTAAGCTTAAAAATTCTAACCAGGTCACCGAGATGGCTGCCAGAATTGACCATGAATTACCCAACAACACCATCCAACCAACACGTGAAGTCTTTACCAGTATTGAAAAGAGCATTCCTTATTTGCCCGTCTTCCTTCGAGTGCTGGTCGGTCTCGCCGCAATCGTAAGTGCACTGGTGGTGATGCTTGCGATGTACACAACTATCACCGAACGCACTCGTGAGATTGGCATTCTAAAATCGATGGGGGCATCACGTGGCTACATTGTTGGCGTGATCGAAAAAGAAGCAGTGTTGATTAGTGTGATTGGACTAATAGCCGGGTTCGTTGTTTCACTAATCGCGGGCTTCCTGATCCATCGAGTGTATGGATTGATGTTTGAATACAGTTGGACCTGGGCTTTAACCGCCGCAGCAATCGGCTTACTCGGTGGTGTGGTCGGAGCCTTATACCCAGCGCTAAGGGCGTCAAATCTCGATCCAGTTGCCGCGCTAGCTTACGATTGAGAAGCTTACTCGCCGGTGGTTAGAGTTTGTAACGAGTGTTCGCTCTCTGCCTGTTCAGATTGCAGTGTACGCAGGGAAAAGCCGCGTTGGAGCAATAACAAAAGGCCGATGGCGCTCCAAAAAAGATCTCGCCCTTTCCGCACAATTGCCAGTGTTACGCCGGTAGTTTTAGTCAGTCCCAGTACTTTTGAAACCTGACCAGTTCCCCCTTCGTCGACGCCCGCTCGTAATGGAATAAACTTAAACACCACGTTAATTATTCGATTTACCGACTCCAGAATTAGGGCCTGTGTGAGAGTTGGCGGGATCGGACTTATGAACGAGAGCGTTGTGTAAATCTCAAGAACACCAGCGAGATGAAAAATTAGTTCCAGGGCAAAAATGGAATAGAAACTATGTTGATTGCGTTGATAGAAACCATAGATACGGTCTTCAAGTGTCGCCGCTGAAGGTTTCAACTTATCAACCACTCGACGAGGCAAGCCGCACCTCGCAAAGAAATTCACCACGCCACTTAAGACCCGAGCCCTTCCTCGGACCACAAACAAAGCCAATGGTATGAAGAGCAGTGCGCCAACAA
>DATIBX010000241.1:0-5256 GCA_035457105.1 Pyrinomonadaceae bacterium | reverse complement strand
CCCCCGCGACCTAATACGAACGAAGCCGCAAATTCTGAACCATTAGCGGTACGCCGAAATTGCGATAACGCACCCGAAGCTCGTGTCGTTGTGAACTAAGTTCAGTTGAGCACGATGCTTGCACATACATTTCTTGTGAAGCTGAAGCTGACGTTAAGAAATCTTTGAGTCCATCGTGAGCCAACTCTCAGCAAAACGGCAGGAAAACCAATGAAACACTCGCATTCGACACTGCTCGGTGAGCCCTTATTTGAGCTCATTTTTTATCTTTTGGAGGTCCTTTTCGAAGCAGCCATTAGTCTCTAAACAGCGAAGCCTCCGACAATAGTCGGCAAAATCTGACATTCTGAAAAATCACATGATTGAAACGCAACAATTTGGCGGTGCCTCCAAGGCATCAACGTCGTTTTTGACTCCCTTGGAAAGGCGATTAGCCATAAGAGTTTTGCCGAAGATTCCTTCCTGGCTGGAAACTTATCATCTGACCATGCTCACCCTCTTGTGGTCAGCGGGAATTCTCTTCTTTTCGTATCTGGCAGCGTCAAATCTACGCTGGTTGTGGTTGGTGTCTTTGATGGTCTTCATGCAGTACGTCACAGACCATTACGATGGCAAGATTGGAAAATATAGGGGCACCGGACTGGTCCGCTGGGGTTATTACATGGATCACTTCCTGGATTACATCTTCTTATGCTCAGTCATCGTTGGCTATAGTTTGATCCTGCCGGAACGTTCCCGCTACCAGGTTCTCATAATGCTTGCCATCTTTGCTGGTTATGAAGTGAGTACGTTTTTAGCCTTTGCTGCCACTGATCGCTTAAAGATCGCCTATCTGAAATTTGGTCCGACTGAATTTCGTCTCGGCTTGATTATTATCAACGCCCTTCTGGCGGCGTACGGCACCCGTAAAATGGTCTCGGGTCTGAAATATGTGAACATCGGGGCTGCAATCGGCCTTGCGGTTTTGGTTTTCAGGACTCAGAAGGTCATTTGGGAGCTCGATATGAAGCAAAAACGATTGGAATCAGGTCAGATTAACTAAATCCTGTCTCGCTAACTGCCACCTAACTTTCCCTCCGCTGTACGATTTGCGATCAAAAGTCACCATATCGGAGAAATTTTTCCTCAAGGTGGCCCTTTTTCCCCGTTGTATGCGCGTTAACGGTTGTGGCCTCTTCTTTGCAAGGTTTACTGGTGTCAGACGTTCTACTTAAGAAATTGGGAACCGTGAGGCGGAAAATTCGTTGGATCAGTTCATAAGCCAGCGGTACTAACGAAATAAAGCAATGATAGAGAAGAAAACAATACGAATCATCAAAAAGGGCGACAAAACCACGTCAACGACGAAGGTGAAGTCAAAGCCAGCTCGAGAGACGGCGCGTGATATGGTCGGCACCGTCACCAACTGGGTTACAGAGTTTCAGCAAAGGCGTAGGGTTGAAACAACTAACGCCTTACGTATGCTGTCCAAAACGCCCCGAGGCAGCGAGGCCTAATTCAAGTCCAAAAGGCCCCACTCATCGACGGTGGGGCCTATCTTGCCTCACTCTGCACGTCTTTCAAATTATACAAGTTGGTTTTGGTTGACAGCCGAGTTCGGCCGGAATAGCATCCGTCTACTTTCAGGCTTCAAGGCTGGCGTATGGCAAGAAAAAGCTCCCGGTCCAAACCAAAAAAGAGAGTTGAAAACCGAGTAATCTTTGAGAGCATTCGCAAACCGAATGCACCGCCAGGACACCCTTTATCTCGGGCAAAGCCAGACGAGATAGCTCGCCCATCACAGCGAAAAGCGAAGCACAAACGACCCCCCTTGGACAGTGGTGACGAGGGGCTTTGATGTCGTCTGCACCTATTCCTATAAATGATGCGGCCGTGAGCTTGGCGTTCGTCGGCCACGCTCGTAATTATCTGATCCATCACTATCTTCCGAAGATCGAGCGTTGCCTCGAAAGGCTCACTGACGACCAGATCTGGTGGCGCCCCAATTCGGAGTCGAACAGTATCGGTAATCTGGTATTGCACCTCTGCGGAAATGCAAGGCAATGGATTATTGCGGGCGTTAATCAAACTCCCGACGCTCGAAAGCGCGATAAGGAGTTTCAGCAAGTAAAAGTAATTCCCGCAAACGACCTTGTGACTCTTTTGCGCGAGACTCTTTTTGAAATTGATCTAACTCTCACTGATTTAGATCCAACTTCGTTGCTGGCGGTCCGCAGGATTCAGGGACTGGAAGTCAACGTTCTTGAAGCGATCTTTCACGTGACAGAGCATTTCTCAATGCACACGGGTCAGATCATTATGCTTACTAAGATGCTGACGCAGACGAATCTTTCCTTCTACGATTTCTCGACGGGTGTGCCCGTTCATAGTTGGGAGGAATAACCCTGCAGGAAACTGCGATCTTCCTAAAACCTGCTCATCGTGTTTAATATAGTCAAGTTCCAGTTCTACAGCGCTCGCGCAAGATTCACTGTCGCCCTGAGGAGGCAAAATAGCCAGATGACCTACGTTGTCGCCGAACCATGCGTTAACTGCCGTTACACGGATTGTGCCCTGGTTTGTCCCGTCGAAGCCTTTCACCTTGACGACGACATGCTTGTTATCAATCCCGAAACATGTATTGATTGTGATGCTTGTGTTCCTGAGTGTCCGGTTGAAGCTATTTTTACAGAGGCTGGCGTACCAGCAGAATGGACACACTTTACTGGAATTAATGCGGAACGAGCGTTAAGTGGTCTTCCGACCATTACTGCTCGTTTGGATTCGCTTTGTGAATGAGTGTCTATGAAAAAGCGCACTAAGCGGCTTATCGGAGGTTTCGCAATAGCCGCTAGCGCGCTAGGCGCCGTCACGGCGTATTTCAAAAGAAAGAAAATGTCGACACCGCGTAAAGATTTTAAACAAGCCGGGAACGTGTGGGCTCGGCCTGGAATGATTGTGACTTTTCGTGCTGAAGTGATGCCAGGCCGGGAACGCTCGCAGCGAACCTTTCGTGTCAAGGAACTGCTCATCAGCGGGCGCGTCTCATTACACGGAGTTGACGGCGAACATGCTGAGAAGGAGTTTGAGCCCCTGCAGTCTGAGCGAACGCGATCGATTAGATAACGCTACCAGTCGTAGATCTTTCCTGGTTCCATCACAGCTAAATTCGGTAAGTTGAGCTCTTTAAGCTGGCGGACGATCGTTTCTCTGTAAGTCGGTTTGAGGTGGACCGCGAGGATATCGATGCCGTCGTGCGAGAGTTTTTTCAGCTCTTTACCGAGCGCGGCGGGAGTAAAGTGCCGGGAGACCTCGGCCAGGTTGGCCATCTCGTTTGGAAATGAAGCCTCAATCAGAAGTGCATCGACGTGGCCAATCTCGTTGACAACTTTCCAGAACTCGTCAGTTTCGGCAGTGTCTGAACTGAACGCCACCGTCGTTTCATTGTCCGTCAAAATGAGACCCACTGTCGGCACTATATGATTGACGGGGACCGCTATTGCTTTCAAGTGTCGCACCGTGAAGGCGCCATCGGGAGGAATTGGCACATATTCCATCACTGGTCCATAGTCGTTTTTAAGATCAGAGAATCGTGGATAGACATTCCAGTTGAAGACGTCACGCTCGAGAAGTGCGATGACTTCTGGCGTGGCATGGATCCGGACAGGCTGCGTTAACGACGGGTAGAGATCGTCGATAAAGATAGGCAAGCTCGCAATGTGGTCCATGTGCGGGTGAGTGACGATTATGTCTCTGACCGCGGCTCGCTGGTCATCGGTTAATGCGATTGCAATACTTCCCGCGTCTACTGCTACACAATCGTCGATTAGAAAGCAGGTCAATCGCTGGTCCAATGTTGCCTGGCCCACTTCATCGAAAGTGCTGGGTAAGAGTTGAATTTTCACAATGCTCAGCTCAATTGAACATCCGTGACGCGGCCTAAGTATATGCCAGAAGCACTAGCGCCGCGATAATAAAATTACCCATTCTAGACAAACTAGCGACGTGTCTGAATACTCCGCACATCTTCGATGAGAGATTTTAAGGCGGCCAGATATGCGGCCTCCATCGTAGCTGCCTCGTGTTCGGATGCATGCAATCCGCGGGACACTCGGCTGCGATGGAATGCCAGTTCACTTGCGATCTGGTTGAATTGTCGCCTCGAACGCCAGCCTTTGATACCGCGTTTAGAGAGTGCAGACAACGACGAGTTCATTCGACCGCCGATGGAGCCTAGCTGCCTGTATTCCTCATCTGAGAAGAATCCTTGTTGGAAGTCAGGCAGCAAAAACTCTCGCACCACTTCACCTTCACGTCGTAAAGCCAGGGAGATAACGACAATCATGATGACAAAAGCTGGGACCATCACAATCAGATAGGTCAGTACGAAAATTCCCCCGCCGCCGAGGGCGCCCGATCCATTCCAGATAGAGTGCATAAACACAGCCATCAGGAATCCGATGACAGGTGTTGCTAGTTTAATGACCAGGTTATTGGTCTGCCGGGATATTCCTAATCCAATCCCGGTTAGGCTGGTGAATAACGGGTGCGAAAAGGGCGCAAACGCACCGCGGACAATGAATGTTAGTGTCAGACCAGTTGCACCGTGTTCTAGCGCCGCCTTACCGTAGTACAAAATGTTCTCGGTCATCGCGAATCCCAACGCGACCAACGAGGCGTAAACAATTCCATCTACCACGCCGTCAAACTCTTCTTTTTTCCAGAGGTAGAAAATGATCAGTATGGCTGCCTTCGAGCTCTCCTCGACAATCGGAGCGGAAATCACGAGTGCAAAAGTTTCTCCCGCTTCCTTGCCGGCTACCAGTGTGACGATGATGCTGCCCAACGTGTTTAGTAGAAAAGAAAAGAAAGGAGCGACCAGGACTCCCCAAAAGAAAGCGGTGGCCAGCATCCAGGGTGGCTCGGTTTCGTAGCGGTCGATCCACAGCACCAGGGAGACATAAAGAGGTACCGGAATAATCGCGCTGAAGAAGCCGAGGATGAATGGGACAGGACCAGTCTCAACTCCGATCACAAGCAGGACCAGCAAGCCGAGCAGCGATGCAATCAGGATGGCAAGAAAACCAAGAACAAAAGTTAGAACTCTTGATTGACCTGATCGTTTGATGACGACCGTCGCAGCTTTTTCTGCCGCCGCAGCATTGTAGGGGTAACGGGAGTTCATGCATTTAGCATTGCAGAGCCTAACAACACCTCTGATCTGAAGCGGCAGTGTAGCTGAGCAGTATCATTTTCGACTAGATGCGATAGGACCCG
>DATIBX010000240.1:0-4256 GCA_035457105.1 Pyrinomonadaceae bacterium | reverse complement strand
CCTGGTCCTGAGTTTTGGAGAAAACTCACTTGTGAACCAATCGAGCCACGAACCAAACTGGAAGCACTGGAGGACAGGCAGAGTTCCATCGTGATCCGAGGTTTTACACGAATCACCACTCTTGAGATTCGTGGTGTTCGCATCGATGCGGTTGAAATGAGAGAGATGGGAAATGTAGGTCGCGCAAAAGGTGCGGTAATTGTTCTTCAGCGCGAGCGAGAGGGACGGATTGAAGACAATAGAGCATTTATCGATTATGAAGAGCTCGATCCATTGCTCAACGCGATCGATCACCTGTCTCGAGTCGACGAAACCGTTACCAAACTCGCCGGTTTCGAGGCTCATTACCGCACGCTGGGTGATTTTGAAGTTCGTGTTTTTCGCCAAACGAGGAGTGGAACGGCAGTGACTCTCCAAACCGGTATCTGCGATTTCACAACTCAAGCACTGACCCTGGATGATCTTGCGAAGCTGAAAGCTATGTTCCAGGAAGTTAAAACCAGGCTTGATGAATTGAGGTAAATAACTGAAGGCAACGGCATAACTCCTAAGAACAGTCAGGAAGGGTGTACTCCCGCTGTTGAATCAGTGATAGCTTGACAGACAGCCGGGGGTACACCCTTCCTTACTTTTTCTTGTTTCTCTTTGTTCTGTATTGCTCAGACCTATTTGGTGTTCTTATTTCTCCTGATCAGTCGACGACCTTGATTCTGGTTTCGGCGCCGTTAGTTCGAATCTCGGGTACGTACATCGCATGGCCCAAGACTGGCAGTGCATGAAATGTACCAGGCGCCTCGGCACGCATCTCATAACTCAACTGCCACACACCCTCAGGCAAGCGATCAATGAACAACGCCACCTTACGATCGCGCAACTCCTGATACACCCAGCGACTGCGATCGGTAAAATCACTATCGATGAAGTTCAGCTCTGCTGCGTTCTTACCCTTCAATGCTCCTGACTTTAGCTCACGCACGTAAACACCCTCGCCGCTCTTTATCTGCACTGCCTCCAGTCCAGCGGGCTTTAGATCTTCAAACAACAAATACTCGTAGTGGTTCTTCGCTTCGATAGTGAGTACGACCTGAATGCGATCTCCACTCTTAACCGATTCACCGTCCTTCAAGAGAATTCGTTCTGAAACAAACCCTTTGAGTAGAGTTGGATGATTCACAAGTTTGTAGTACTGGCGTCCGACAAAAATCTCATTTCCAGCGGGTTTCAATGGTTCTTCAAGACTGAAGAATTCGGCTTCAGTCGAAAAATAGAGAGGACCTGAGCCATCCTTTCTGCGGATCACAATCTCATTTGGTCCATCCTTAATTAATTCTCGAGAGATTTGGAATCGGCTCGGTGCGCTTAGTGCATCGTTAGCAGCAATCGTTTTGGTCACCACTGAACTTCCGTTAACCAACACCTCATAACTCATCGACGACTGGATCTCGCCACTGGTACGCAGGTAGTCGTTCAAGGCAAAAACAACTATTGCTGTGTCGCGTGTGTTGCTCCACTGAGCACCACGCCTGTTTTTTATGAGCCAATTTGTGACCGGCTCAATCAACTTGTTCTTTGGATCGATGGTTAATAGTGCACGCAACGCAAATGAAGTGGCCTCGATCCCACCATCGGACCAGCGCCAGTAGATGCCATCCTCACCCCAATGCGCTGTACCGATGACCGATGGATCGCTGGACTGGCCACCACGTTGCACAATCGATGTATCAGGTTGTGAATCGAGCTTTACACCGTTCTGAAGATTCTCAACCAGGATCTTGGCCCGATCGTGGAAGCCATAGTTGTGCGCGGCCAAAGCTAAGAGGGCCCGACTGTAGGCATTAAGTTGCGACCTATTGTTCCAAACGTTCTCGAAAGCAACGTTTTGGAATCTTTCGACTTCGGCCTTTTTATTCGCAGCGTGGTACTCCGCCAGAGCATGCAGCATCCACGCTTGCGCGTCGTAGTTCTTTTCTTCTTCAACCAATTCCTTGTCGAGAAAGGCAATAGCGCGATCAACAACCTCGGGTCTAATCTCGAGCCCAGCTTGACGGGCCATCGTCATGCCCCACACAACGTATGCGGTCATGAAATGATCGCTCTCACCTTGTTTCCACCAACCCCAACCTCCATCTGAATGCTGAAAGTCGTAGAGTCTTTCAAGCCCGGCCTTTGTCATTTGGTCCAATTGACGTAAATCTTGCGGGCTCTTTGGATGAGTTGCCGCAGCCGATGTTGGCTCAATACCTCCAAACATCTTCTGCATCGCCACCTCAGGTTTCATCCCGAGATCGCGAAGCGTCTTTGAAGTGATCACGGCTGGCAGGAACCTGCTCATCGTCTGTTCAGTGCAGCCGTAGGGATAGTCGATCAGGTATGGCAAAGCATCCAGCATCGTTGTTGCCATACTCGGCGCAACCTGCACGGTCAGATTAGTTGACTCAGTTCGCCGCTCCTTCGGAATGTCGAGTTTGACGGCAACACTGTCGCCACGCATCTTCCCTGCTCTGGAAACAAACTTTTCGATCCCGTGCTCATAGATCGTGTACGTCTTCTCCATTGCATCAGCGTAGGTTTCACCACGTGCTTCAACCTTTAATTTCGCTTCACTTGCATGAGTGATGTTAACGAGCCAATCGACACGCGTCTCGTTGTTCGCTTTAACTTCAACTGAGCCCTGTTCAGCGTTCGTAGGCTTACCGTCGACAATGGCACCGGTAACTATTACGCCTTCGGCGTTTAGTGTTGGTTTAACGACCATCGCTTTGTCGGTGTTGTTATTGATGACGGCTGAAACAGCTACCTGATCGCCGACGACAAAAAACCTCGGTGCTTGTAATCGAACGATCAATGGTTGCTTCGTGCGCGTCGAACCACTGCCAATACCAAACTGATTTCCAGTAGTCACGACGCGTGCAGTAGCTTCCCAGGTCGTAAGTGAGTCGGGATATTTGATCTTGATTGTTGCGTGGCCACTCGCATCCGTTTTCAGATCTGGTTGCCAGAGAATCGTTGATCGAAAGTCATTTCGGACCTGGACAGCGGGCTCCTGGCCCGGCGCCGGCATCTCCGCAACCTTCTTGTCTTTATACATCGCTCCGTCGGCTCGCCTATCTCCGCGAAAGACCTGGGCACCGGCAAGCGAAACGGCGTCTGCGACTTCGGCGACACTTCCCGTAGTTGGTGAGGCCAATGTCCCGGATGGACGACTAGCATACTCAGCGCCGGATCCGAACCTTTCTAACTTTTCCCCACGCCCTTGAACGAGCGCGACGTCATCCTCAACATATCGCTGATCACGTAAAACTCCCTGGCCAACGTCGACGAGCTGTGTGTAAGCCTTTTGATTGAAGGAGCTCGAGGTCTGAACCTGCTGACCACGTTTGTTTCCGTAATAAAACTGCCGTGGATCACCGGCATAGTCAGACTGTATGTAGCTTACAGACTGGTCTATCAAACCCAACGCAACTTCAGCTGAAACGGGACGGCCATCTACGTCCGTTGTCGTGATAGAAAAAGTTCCTTCTTCACGCGGTTGGTACTGTTCTCGCTCAGGTTTCACCGCCACTGACAAAAACTGTTTGACTGGAGGAACGATTACTTGTTTGGTGTCAACGAACAGATTTCCGTTACTCACCATCGCTACGTTCAGAAAAACATTTGGCACATGCTGTTCGACGACCGGAATCTCAAATAGTTTTGTGTTGCCCTCAACATGGATCAGTCGATAGCTCAAGATATCGTCTGCCTCAATGCTGAACAGGACATACTTGTCACGATCAGGAACATTGATCATGACTGGTGCCGTTTGACCGGCGCGAAAAGTGTCCTTGTCAACAATAATCTCTAGCCCCTCGCGCCGGTAACCGAGATCAGTTGTAGCGTTTGTGGCGACAAAGAGAGTGGTCTCAGCTTTGATTAGCGGCAGAAAACGATCGCGTTTGGGATCGGCCCCCTGACTGCTTTGCCAGGAAACTCGATAGTAGCCTTCTCGCTCGGGAACAAAACTGAGTTGAGCATTCCCCTCATTATCGGTCTTCACGGTTTGAGTGAGAATCTCGTCGCGCTGATAACCACGAAACTTCAGGCGCCATTGACGCTGACCGCGCGTTACAAGGGGTGGAAACACGACACTCTTCTCTCGCAGGACACGTAACTCTTCACCCTTTATTTCGCGACCTGCCGGATCGACCCAAATCTCCCACCAGTAATCTCGAGTGACTTTGACGGTGCCTTCGGTGGTCACTGGCTGTTCGTTGGCA
>DATIBX010000239.1:0-59225 GCA_035457105.1 Pyrinomonadaceae bacterium | reverse complement strand
CTCCCGCCCTCCGCAGCCATTCGAGCTTTCATCGCCAACATCCAGGGGGGCGCGGCCGGGTTTTGTGCGCCGGTTCCATAGACTTCACTGGCCGTTTGATAATCACCCTTTTGCCAGTAGATGTAGCCGAGATGCTGATAGAGTCTCCATTCGGAAGGATTGGCCTCAATCCCTTTTCTTGTAATTCGGATTGCCTCGTCGACATTAACAGTGGGCAGAACTATCGCCGCATATTCATATGGCTCGAGAAACTGCGGGTCCAAAGTGGTGGCGGTGTCGAGCAACGGAGCCAACAATTGTAAGTTCAGCGAGCCCAGATTATCGAAAGAGACATTGCCCGGAGTCTTTAATATCTTTCCACCGACATACTGCAGCGATCGCATCCAGTACCAGTCTGCAACCAAACCATTGAATCCCAGGCTGATGCGTTTGGCCGTATTACCATTCAGGTAAAGGCTTTCTTCCTGGACTGTCGGGTCGGGTAACGACCTGTGTTGGTCCATGAATCTTGTCAGCAGAACAACGCTAACCAAGCCGGCGGCGATAAGGCCGAAAAGCGAAAGCTCGATACCGTTCAACTTTGTTCGCGACATCTGTGCCTACTTGAAGTTCCTGCGACTCAGAACGAGAGTCGCTGCTGCGAGGACAACGCCGATATAGACAACTGCATAAGCGATCACAGCAACAGTCATCCCGGCTGCCGGTTTGATTCCGTGGGCTGCGGGAGTGATGTAGCTGAAGTTGCTTAGATTTGGCAGCAGATAGTAGAGCGCGCCAAAAAACCAGCGGGCCGGAGCTGACCCCATTGAAGTAGCGAGTCCTTTGAGGTCGCTGCTGAAATGTCCAATAATGAAAACAAAGAAAGTAAGCAAGGCCGAAAGCGCGGGAGAAGAAAACGCAGAGAAGAGCATTGCTACTGCCGTTAAGATCATCAACTCGACGTAAATGAGCAGTACTGCGGGCCAGATGGTTACTGCCAACGCATCCCAACCACGACTTACGTACACGAGGGCCAACGACACGCCTAGTCCCATCACCACGACATTTACCAGCAACGTCAAACACAGGCCCAGAAATTTCCCAACGAGAAACTCTCCGCGTCCAACTGGTTTGGAAAAGATCGCATAGATAGTGCGGCGTTCGATTTCCTTGTAGACAAGACCTACACCGACGAAAATTGAGATGAAGACACCAAACAGCAGCATGGCACTCAAACCAAGATCGACGATGATTTTGCGTTCCTGACCGCCTGAGAGTTCGCCGAGAAAGATCGCGGCGCCAGTTAACAAAAGGACAAAAAAGACGAGGTTGTACAAAACGCGGTCGCGAACAGCTTCTCTAAATGCGTTGCGAGCAATGGCTGCGATGCGAGTAAGTGCTGACGAGCGTTGTGCAGATTGAGTTGTGGCGGTGAATTCCGAGGCGTCGGTCATTCTTTGAAAAATCGTCGAGCGAACTATCAGTCCTGTGGGTTCAATTACTTCATTTTTGAAGTTCGTGGTTGAGCGGCATCGTCAAAACCACGTAAGCCGGAACTCACACGGGTTCAAGGCAAACCGATTGGATTTTATCAGAGACTGATTGACTTGCGTGCGCTATTTATCTGGTAGGCAGAACGGGATTCACAAGGCAGAGCATCTCTTGAGAGTGATGCGGCGACCTTCTTCGAGTTGCTGGTTTTTTGGCGTGGGGCTCACAAGTGGTGTCGCGGACGCCAGTTGCGGCCTGCCGGAGCGGGATAGATTTGGGGAGGGCAAGAGTAATCGTGGAGTGCCAACTTGTTTCATGGTTAGTTTCCTACAGGCGGCAAAGTATCAATGGCAGCCGCATCTGCCGGTGCACTCAAGGTTGTATCGGCGCGCAGTACGCCGGCGTGAGTTATTCCAAATCTGCGCGTGCCGGTCTGACCTGGTCCACTATCAACGAGGGGTACGCCGTAAGCTCCAAAGGTAGCTGATCCGCCAGTACCACCAAGGTCAATAATGTCGAAGAGATAACCGCTCTTCCCATTTGTATCTGCCTGGCCCAATACTGAATCCACCAGGCCCTGGCCATACAGCGCTCCCAGCGTCCCATAGGCGCCGCCACCGGCCGTTGCCTGATAGATGGCTTCAGAAGTGTGCAGGATTCTAATCGATGCTTGAGCTGAGCCCTCATTTGCCGCTCGTCGTGAGGCTAGCAGGTTGGGTACAGCGATCGCTGCGAGTATTCCAATAATCGCGACCACGATAAGTAGCTCAATCAGAGAAAATCCTTCGTGGCGATTTCGGTTCATTGCTTTCTCCTCCTTCGTTTAACCCTTAGGTCTCGCGACGCAAGCCGATAGGCCAAAGGGCTAACCTGTCCCTTCAAGCGGCATGCCAAACTCGTGGTCCTTAGAAATCGCAAATTTCCTGAGGAAAATGAAAGATTTTTTTGAATGAGTCAGTCTGCAAGCTATCTCATTCCAGCATTTTGACTACTTTTCTTTCGTCAGAATGATTGGGTCCAGTCTTGACCATGATCCATGGACCAGCAAGGAACCGGTGCAGTATCTTCAGTCCTCCGTAAAGCAAAAAAATTCGACCCGCACCGATACTATCGATGCAGGTCGAGGTTCCGGCGATTGACGCTGGTTGGTTTCCTAGTTACCTATACTAGGCGCTGCTTTGACCGCAGCTTCATCAGCGTAAGCGTTGAGGGGAGCTGTAGTGTCGGCCCTGATGACTCCGTCTTCAGCAATTCCGAATCGGCGCGTTCCTGTTTGACCGAGTCCACTGGTCACGAGGGGTGTTGCAGTTCCGTAGTAAAGCGCAGGCTGGATACCCACCGTGGGAACAGCGACGAAGGTGTAGCCACTCTTTGTTCCGGTGCCCAATATCTGGTCCGTCAATAAATTGATTCGAAGAGTAGGAATGTCGGCGTATTCGCCCAAGCCTGACGTCGCGAAATATGTGATCTCGCAGCTGTGAATCGTTCGCAGGGAGTACTGAGCCGAACCTTCGTTTGCCGCTCTTCTGGAAGCGAGCAGATTAGGTATGGCAATCGCCGCGATGATTCCAATGATCGCGACTGTAATCAGGAGCTCAATAAGCGAAAAGCCAGCTGTCGTTGGGCTGAGCCGTCCGCCATTAGGCTGTTTGATGTAGTTGGGGGTCATTCTCATAAATTTGCCTGTCTTAGAATCTCGCTTGCGCTACGCGGAAGGAGAGCCTGTTGACTTACATCTACAACCCGTGTGCCACTTTGCGCTTACTCCGAGAGCGACAAAAAATGTACCTAAATCCGAACGTTTTGAAGGTCGCTTTTCTTGGAGATTTGGAAAATAACAAGAATTTGACCCTGCGAAGTGCCGTTTTCTGTCACACCGAAATGAGCCGGAAAAGTGTGAGGGGGGATGGAGTAGGAAAGGGTGTTATTTGAGCTGAGATTCCGCGGTTCGCATGCGTTGCCTCCAGCCGTACTTCGCCAGTGCCGGATTCTTGATCTCATTCTCCTGGAGGACAGCCAGCACAGCAGCCTCTGGTCCAAGATCACCTGGTCCAGCGACCTCGGAATCGTCATGTGCCGCGGTTAGGGCAGCATCAATATCCTTGACCATTAGATTGTGCCAACCTTTTGCCGTCGGTGCGTCAATGGCGAGAGCACGTGAGAATTCGGTCTCTGCTTCCGAATCTTTGCTAACTCGTTCAAGTGCTACGGAGTGGCGGACCAACAAGAATACTGAGCGAGGATAAACGTTGACCGCCTTTGCGAGTGTTTGTTCGGCGGCATTCAGATCACCAGCTGCTTCTTCAACAGAAGCAAGATATTGAAAACAGATCGAGCTGTTTAGGCCGGCGAGCATGGCGCGCCGCATGTGAGGGACTGCCTCACTTGCCCGTCGCTGACCGTATAGCCACATGCCATAGCTGAAGTGAGCCGAGGTGTTCCCGGGGTAAAATTGAAAGGCGTCTCGATAGTAGGCTTCTCTCGACGACACATCCTGTGTCGACTCCGCCAAAGCCTGAAATGTGATGCCAGTTGCCTGTAGCGAGAAGAACGTGATTCCCAGGAACACGAGCGCTCCTCCGCCCGCGAATATAAGCCTTTGACGCCTTTGAACAGCAGGCGACTCTGCAGACGAGGAAACAATCAGCCTGCTTTGGGACACGTTTCTTGTAATGAGTGCCGCCGCAAAAAAGAAGAGTAAACCGCCACTAAGATAACGAAATGATGACGCACTAGCACCCGAACTAATGGCAAATGCCAGTAGAGCAGCGGCTGGTCCAATCACCGATAGTTTTCGCTTCACAATTCCTATTGATTGAATTGCATTGAGTACGAAGCTAAATGCGAAGAGAACAAAAAGGATGAATCCGACAACGCCAAGCTCCGCAACGATTTGAACGTACTCATTATGAGCGAAGATAGGAATAAGGTGTTCGTTAAAACTCACTAGCGAACTCTGCGGGTGGCGCTGAGCGAATTGTGCTCGAGCATCGGCGTAGTTTGCCTGATAATTGCTTCCTCCGACTCCGGTTAGTGGGTGGGATCGCAACATCTCCAGAGCAATGCCCCATAACAAGAATCTTGCTTGAGCACTCGAGTCACCTGTAACCGCTGCCGCCTTGATACGGCCCACCGTCGAGGCGTCCTCGGGTGCCATTTGCTTAACCGGTATGAGTTGTATCAGAAAGGCTCCCAAGAGGATTGCGCCTAGCAGAGCCGTCGGTCTATAGCGTCGTAAGGTGAGTAGGCTCGTTGATACAACAATTGCCAGACCGATTGATGTCGCAATGAACGGCGCCCGTTCAAGAGATTGCAGTGTTCCTAACCACGCAAGCACTGAGGCAACTCCAAATATGATTGAGTACCGAGAGCGTCGCGCGCAAAGAGCGAAACTACTGAAGAGAATGGAGACAACACCCATTGTCTCTCCGAAAGTTCCTGAACCTCTCAGAATGGGTTTGACTGCAACCCTTAAGTTTCCGTCCGTTAAGGGAGCTCCCAGCCATGACTCGATCACTGACGAAAAACCAAGGATGCAGACTACCAGGACGAGACTGACGATTGAGGCTCTGATAACGCGTGTGGGTGCCAACACGATAAGTGAAAAGAAGAAAAGGTAAGTGGTCCACTGAAGGGCGAGGTGTAAAGCGGGATAACTGTCTCTGGCCCAGAACGATGAAAGCCAAATCCAAACGACGAATAGAAGTCCGGTCAGGAACGAGACTTTCAGCGCCCGCGAGATGGACCACGTTGCTTTGATTCGTTGGGAAACAAGTAGTCCGAAGCTCGTGACTAGAAGGACCAGGACGACCAACTCCTGGCGCCAGGGTAATGAATCAACTGACGGTCGGGGGATTCCGGGAATGTGCGGTACGAGGAGTATTGCGGGCCAAAGAGCGCCGAGAATCAAGAGCGGGTTTCGTCGAAGGTAAGCGAGTTTGTCGATCACTGTAGCGCTTCTTTGTGGCTGAGGGTTATTGGAGTAACGAGCTTTTCGACGACTTATAAAAACTTAAGCACAGCGGGACTCTCCTTAAGAAGTGTCGCGCTGTGCCCAAGGCAAATGTTTAAAGGGGGGTAATTAGTTTCCGATTGGGGTGTTGCCGCTGACCTGTGTCAACGCGGTGGTGGCCGCTGGACCTGAAGCAATCACGCCGGACTCATCCGATACGAAGTTGCGGGTGCCAGTTGCTGTCAGACCGGAGGCAACGAGGGTCGAGGCACTTGAAACGTAGGTGGAAGGAGTGTGGGCAACGTCGTCCTTTAGGACCACAGTGATTGCGAAAGCATAGCCGCTCTTCGAACCAGCAGCCAACACACTGTCAATAAGTCCCTGACCATTGAGCGCACCCAGGTTACCGAAGTTGCCGCCACCGGCTGTTGCTTGATAAGTCGCCTCGGCACCCGTCAGGGTACGCATGGTTGCCTGAGCTGAGCCTTCGTTGGCTGCGCGACGTGAAGCTAAAAGATTGGGGATAGCGATAGCGGCGATAATACCGATAATCGCGACAACGATTAAAAGTTCGATCAACGAAAAGCCTTCTTGGCGTTTGGTAGTCATTCTGATTTCGTGCTCCTTAAGAGAAATAGGGGTTCAAAGTTTTTTCTCGCGCCACCGGCTTTTCCACGTTGTGATGCCGCGCAGAGCGCGAAGTGTCCGCGGTTCTTGAAACAACCCCCGTGCCAGTGGGAGAAACCTCAAAAATGGCTGGAAAATAGCGATTTGGGTGGATCAGAGAAATGCTTGTGAGGTAGGCCTGACAATTTGCGGCAGCGGGCTGCTGACGCTTTGTGGCAGATAATGGAACCGTAACGAGGTTTACGTCTTCAGGTCGCCAGCGCCGGCTGCGAACTCGGCTTCGTCGTCTTCACGCCGTCTCGGAATTGGATCTGTAGCGCGCCGGCGCGGAGTCGACTCCGGTCCACGGCGTTCGTCACGCATTTGGGCGGTGAGACCGCGAATTCCGTGTTTATCGAGCAAATGCCGTAGTGATCTGACTGAAAGCTTGAGTAGCTCAGCGGCGTTGGTCTGATTTCCAGAGGTTCGTCGGAGTGCCTCGACTATGTAAGTTTTTTCCAACTGGTCCAGATGGGCCGTTAGATAGATTCCTTCTTCGGGGAACTCCATCGCCTCCGCCACCCGGTACGGGTTGTAGTTGGTTATCTTGTCAGGTAGGCGTTCCGGCTGGATTGATTCTGCAGTTTCGAGAGCCACAGCGCGCTCGATGGTGTGTTCGAGTTCGCGGACATTCCCGGGCCAGGAATAACGCTCCAATAGGACCATCGCTTTATCGCTGACACTCAAATCACGACCAGTAGGGCGACAGAATTTCTCGAGAAAATGGCTGGCCAAATCCGCAATGTCCTCAGAGCGCTCTCGCAACGGGGGCAGCTCAATCGGGATAACTGAGATGCGATAGTAAAGGTCCTCGCGGAAGGTCCCTTCTGAGACCATCCGGGCCAGATCTCGGTTTGTCGCCGCGATGACCCTTGTGTCAACAAGAATTTCCTCCGTAGCTCCGACTGGACGAAGCCTTCGCTCTTGTAAGACGCGCAGGAGTTTGACTTGCATCGCGGGTGACATCTCCCCGATTTCATCGAGGAAAATGGTACCGCTGTTGGCAGCTTCGAAAAGGCCTTTTCGGTTGGCATTCGCGCCTGTAAACGAGCCTTTGACATATCCGAATAGCTCTGACTCGAGTAGGGTCTCGGTGAAGGCTCCGCAGTTAACCGAGACAAAGGGTTTTTCCGCGCGCGGGCCCATGTCGTGAATAGCGCGTGCAACTAACTCTTTTCCCGTGCCTGATTCGCCCGTGACCAGGACTGTCGACTGAACCTGCGCTACGGTTTCAATCATCTGGTAAAGCGATAGCATTCGCTGGCTGCGTCCAATTATATTTCCGAGTTTTCCTCTGGTCCGTTGACCCTGTATCAGCGTCTTATTCTCTTCGAGCAGTGCGTCTTTTTCTTTGATCAGCGAGATCTTTCTCAGCGCCCTGGCCACCGTCTCTTTAAGAAGCGCATTGTCGAAGGGTTTTTGGACGAAGTCGTAAGCTCCCAAGAGAAAAGCTTCCCGAGCCGTATCAACATTCGCGAACGCTGTCATCATGATGACTTCGATATCTGGATTGAATTCGCGAGCCGAGCGCAAAAGTTCGATTCCGCCCATGTCCGGCATGCGTATGTCTGAAAGCACGAGATCGGCGGGCTTTTCTCGCAACAGCTCCATTGCGGTTTTGCCATTCTCGGCGACACGCACACTGTGTCCTTCACGTTGAAAAAGGTGCGTCAGGAATTGGCGCATTCCTAGCTCGTCATCAACTATCAGCAAGTCAGCCATGATTTATTTCACTATTCGAATTGTTCTCTGAGGTTGCGAAGGGTAATTCAACCATGATGGTTGTGCCCTGGCCTTCGCGACTGCGCACGTTGATTGTACCACCATGATCTCGAATGATTTGATAAACAATCGACAATCCGAGTCCAGTGCCGCCAGTTGTTGAGGAAAAAGGTTCAAAAAGGCGCTCAACCTGGTCAGGCGACATGCCGCGTCCTGTGTCAGAAAATGAGATGCGTATGCGATTGTGTGAATTTTTTTCAAGGCTGGCTCGCAAAACGCCACCTTCCGGCATCGCCTGCAGCGCATTTCGCGCCAGATTCCAAAAGACCTGCTTCAGCTGACCCTCGTCCGCTTCCGCAAATAATGGTTCATCGGGGAGCTCTTCCTCGACCTTTTGCTTCGGATTAATTTCGGGACTATGCCGCAAAAGGGTAAAAGTTTGATGCAGTAGATCTCCTACGTTTACGCGTGACGGCGTTAAGGACCGGGGGCGAGCGTAATTGAGAAAATCCGTAATAATGCGATTTAGCCTGTCAGATTCTCTCAGAATGATCTCCATCAACTCTGCCTGGGACGAGTCACTCTCCACCTCATCACGCAACATTTGAATTGAGCCACGCATTGCTGCCAGCGGATTCCGAATTTCGTGCGCGATCGACGCCGCCATTCGGCCAATGGCCGCCAAACGGTCCTGACGTCGAGACGTCTCTTCAAGAGTCCGAACCTGGGTCAAGTCCTGAAAGGTGATGACCATTCCGGTCGTTTCACCTGTTTCCGCAAACAACGGTGAGACGCCAAAACCCAACCTCAGCCGAACCCCATCATGCGTCAAGCAATCTGCTTCAAAGCGCGGCAACGCGGATCCGGTTTTAATGGTTTCAAGCGTAATAGCAATATGCTCCTTTATATTGCCAAAGAGAATAGAAGCGTCCTGCCCACGAATGTCCTCTTCCGAGAACCCCGTAATTTCCTGAGCGGCAGCATTGAATGTAAAGATGTGACCCTCTAGATCAGTTGTAACGAGACCGGATCGAATCGATTCGACAATTCGTTCATGCAGAGCGCGCAAGTTAGCTAGTGACTGAGTCGCCGCGAGCAGTCTGACGTCAGATCGCGATTGGCGTTCGGACAAACGCGCTGAAAGGAGTCCAACGACGAGGAATGCGACATCGAAGAGTCCAACGGCTTGAACGGTTTGGGCTAGCGACCCGTCGATAAGAGTCGCCTGGTCCTGTCCGAACATCACCATCGACGCGGATGCAGTGAACAGCAGAGCGCACCCTACTGAGGTAACCAGAGCATCGCGGGAACCAAGAAACACTCCAGAGATCGCGATGACAAGAATGTAAAGAGCAATGTAGGGGGAATGGACAACATCCGAGGCCCAGACCAACCAGGTGACTAACAGGACGTCGACCGCGATCTGACACTTGGCCTGAAGCAAAATATTGTGGGACAAACGCAGTATGATCGAGTAAAGAATCGTAAGGCCTGCGACTGCTGCCAGAAGCGTGACACTTCTATTTGGTATTTGACGGGGAAAGGACTCGCGCGTCCAAACGAGTCCGAGAATGAATAGAACGAGTGCCGTAAAGAGTCGACCGAGGATGAGCCATCCCAACCTCGAGCTCGCACTTCTATCAAATGAGTTGCTCTTATCTGAGGACGGCATGTCGCGCCAAGACTATCATAATTTGTTCATTGTAATTGGTACTTTGTGCTGAGGGTCGGTCGTTGGTATTTTGGTGGGCCTAAACTGTTGGTTAGTCAAACGGATCACTTCGCTCGGGAAAAGGAACATCTACAAGTTTTACACATGCCGCGGTTGAAAACCTTTCTCATCCTCGTCCTCGCGATTGGAACCTCAATCGGCGTTATCGTCTTAATCTTCAAACATAAAAAACCCGCTCCTACTCCAGTGGGTTGGACCGCTGTAGTCTCGATTAAAGCCGGCAATGCGACTCCAGCATTCCAGGATGCATCTGAGTCGGGTGCCGCAGGCTTTTCGGATCCTTTTGGTCTGGCCATCGACCTTAGCGGAAATCTTTTCGTGACTGATGCCGGCGAGAGCAATCGAGTACGAAAGATTTCACCGGAAGGCGTTGTTTCTACCTTTGCCGGCAGTGCTGAAGGATATGCCGATGGCAGCGGATCGAATGCTAAGTTCAATACGCCATCAGGGATCGCAATTGACTCGAGCAGCAATCTCTACGTTGCTGACACGGGAAACAATCGAATTAGAAAGATCTCTCCCGCGGGATTAGTGACCACATTGGCCGGCAGTGGTGAAACAGGTCATACAGATGGGGGAGGTTCAACAGCGTCCTTTAATGGTCCAATTGGCGTTGCGGTGGATCCGCGAGGAGTTGTCTTTGTAGCTGACACCTATAGTGACTGTATTCGAAAAATTGAACCGGATGGGCAGGTAATCACAATCGCCGGCGGTAGTGGTCCAGGTCTGACCGATGGTACTCGTGACACTGCTCTATTTGATACGCCGTCTGGAATCATTGTGAGTAGTGATCAGTCGCTGATAGTAGCCGACACGGGCAATAACCGATTGCGCAGAGTCTCTGCGGACGGTCAGGTGGTAACTCTTTCATTCCGGTCGAACAGCGGTGAGGCGTTTGAGTTTCGTCGTCCACTTGGCCTTGCGGCGACCCATGATGGTTATGTTTACGTTACCGAACTCGATCGTTCGCGCATTATCCAGTTATCACCAGATGGAGTTGCGAGGGAAATCCGGACCTCACCAGCAAACGATCTTTACACCGCACCTATAAGTCAGATGACAGGTGTCTCAATCGCTAAAGATGGCGATCTATATGTTGCCGATTCTGCTAACTATCTGGTACGTAAATTGACTCGAGATACCATGGGAACCGATGAGGCCAGCAGGCCGGTCTCGCCAGATCCTTCGCAGGCGCCTCCCGAGAGACTAATTCCAACGCTCACTTCCGAGACATTGCATCAACAAAACCTACTGTGGCCTTTCTCTCCGCAGGACAGTCCTCATGAGGTTGTAGCAACGATGGGAGAAGTGCGTGGCAGTTATGACTCAACTGATGGTCGCGATCACTTGCATAGCGGGCTGGACATCTTTGGTCCATATGGCGAAGTGGCACGCTCAGTCCGCTCTGAAAAAGTTAGTAGTCCGATTTCTAACTGGGGATTTGGGAACCTGGGAGAAGGCCTGCGGGTCGGGTTGATTTCTTATATTCATATCCGGGTCGGTAGGGACCAGGATGATAAGGTTTTTTCTGATCCCAGATTTATCGCCGTCAATGGTCCGGACGGAAAAGTAAACAGGATTCGCGTGAAGCGCGGGATAAGATTTAGACCCGGTGACGGACTCGGCACGGTAAACAAGATGTACCACGTACATTTGAATGTAGGGCCACCCGGTCGTGAAATTAATCCGTTGTCACTTGCCCCTATCGGATTTGCTGATCACATTGCGCCAACGATTGAGAAGAGTGGCATTCAACTCATCGACGAGGCAGGGGAGCGACTGCAAGAAAAACGCGACGGCCGCCTGATTGTGCGCGGCAAGCTGCGCATCGTGGTTGATGCTTATGACCGGGCCGATCTGAATAGTGACCGGCGCAAATTGGGCTTATATAGGTTGGGCTATCAGGTGCTCAAACTCGACGGATCTGCGGCGCCAGGGTTTGAGCAGCCGCGCATCACATTGTTATTCAATCAATTACCTAGCGATTCTGAGGCCGTAAAGCTCGCCTTTGCCGATGAGAGTGGCATCACCGTTTACGGAAGTGCTACGACCAGATTTCTTTACGAGATCACCAACGTCGTGCGCGATGGTTACGATCGACCGGCCGTTTGGAATGCCGCAGAACTTCCGTCCGGTGATTATATTCTGCGGATAATTGCCGCAGACTTTTCCGGCAACGAAGCAGAGGCGGACAGAGATCTTCCGATTACAGTGAATAAGTAATAGGTCTTATTCGTCCTACAGGCCCTATCTTCTGAAGACAAAAAAAGACCCAGGCATTGAGCACTGCCTGGGTCGAACTGCCGCTGACCAGAAATTAATGGCCCTGCGATAGCTTTCCGATAAGGGTAAACAGCGGCAAATACATCGCGATAACTATAGAACCAATCGTAACGCCAAGGAACCCGATCAATAGTGGTTCCATCAGTGTTAGCAAGTTTGCAATAGCAGCATCAACTTCCTGCTCGTAAAAATCGGCGATCTTGCCAAGCATCGCATCGAGCGCACCTGTCTGTTCACCGATACCAATCATTTGAGCAACCATGCTTGGAAATACTTCTGTTGCTCGCAAAGGCTCGACGAAACTTTCACCACGCTCGACCCCGGCTCTAACCTTTAGAATCGCTTCTTCAATAATGACGTTACCTGACGTGCGCGCCGTGATCTCGAGCGATTGCAGAATCGGTACACCAGACGAGAGCAGTGTAGAAAGAGTCCGTGAGAAACGCGCTACCGCCACCTTGCGCAGGATGTCGCCAATGATCGGAACCTTCAGCAGGATGCGATCAAGATTTCGTTTTCCGTTTGGAGTCCGGTAGTAAAAACGAATCGCTAAGACTCCACCGATGATACCGGCCAGAACTGAAAGTCCACCCCAACTCGCGAGGAAATTACTGATTCCGACTACGATTCTCGTTGGCAGTGGCAACTGTTCCCCGGGGCCTAACAGCCCGAGAAAGATGTTTTGAAATTGCGGGATCACGACGATCATGATTACAGCAATCGCCCCGATGGCCATGATGATAACGGCCGCCGGATAGATCATCGCCGAAATTACGTCGCGCTTGAGCTTGACGATCTTTTCGATAAACGTCGAAAGTCGCTGGAGGATCAGATCGAGAATACCACCAGTCTCACCAGCTTCAACCATGTTGGTGTACAGCTGATCGAAGACCTTTCGATGGCGAGCCATAGCGGCCGCCAGGGTTGAACCTTCTTCGACGTCCTGGCGCACCTGCATCAGCGTCTGCTGGAAAAACTTATTGTCTTGTTGTTGGGCCAGGATATCCAAACATTGGACCAGTGGCAGGCCAGCGTCGATCATTACCGAGAACTGGCGAGTAAAGAGCGACAAATCCTTGGCCTTTACTTTTTTTCGACCACCAATTTTCGGAATTCCGATCTCGCGACCCTTCTCCTTAACCGAGGTGAGCGTAACCTGCTCTCGTCGGAGTATCTGACGCAGAGCTTCGCGATTGTCAGCAACGCGTTCACCGACGACGGTTTCGTTTAACCGGTTACGTCCTTTGAATACATAGGTAGGCATAGCAGCGGACTCCAGCAGTTACATCTATCGATTTGCGGTCGGTCTTGAACCAACCGGTCGGGGTTGAGCGTATGGACTCGGATGCTTACCACCAGCTGGACCACCGGCGCCGCCGCCAGTGTTTAATCCAGCTCCACGGTCTATCAACTCTCGCAGTTCATCAACGTTTGAGGAACGTTGTAAGGCAGTGTCGAGCGATATCTGCCGCTTATGGTACAGCGTGGCGAGTGCCTGATTGAAAGTCTGCATACCGTGCTTGTCCTGGCCGGTCTGCATCATTGAATAGATTTGGTGGACTTTATCCTCGCGGATGAGGTTGCGGATTGCTCCATTTGGAACCAGGATTTCCAGCGCCATTGCTCGTCCTCGACCCTCAGCACGCGGTAACAATGCCTGGCACAGAATTCCTTCGAGTACGAGTGAAAGCTGAGCTCGGATTTGTGCCTGTTGGTCCGCTGGAAATACGTCGATGATACGGTTGATGGTTGAAGAAGCTGAATTAGTGTGCAGCGTGGCGAGCGTAAGGTGACCTGTCTCAGCGATTCGCAAAGCAGATTCGATCGTCTCGAGGTCTCGCATTTCTCCGACCAGGACCACATCCGGATCTTGTCGTAACGCGGTGCGCAAAGCAGAGGCGAAACCATGAGTGTCAGCGTTGACCTCGCGCTGATTGATCAAACAACCTTTATGGTTATGAAGAAACTCGATTGGGTCCTCGATCGTAAGGATGTGCTCGTGACGGTCGCGATTGATCTTATCGATCATCGCCGCCAGAGTGGTCGACTTACCAGAACCGGTCGGTCCGGTCACCAGTATCAGCCCGCGTGGCTTGTCGCATAACTGTTTTACGACGGCGGGAAGACCGAGATCTTCGAATGCTTTTATTTCATAAGGGATGGCTCGAAAGACCGCGCCGACCGCGCCGCGCTGATTGAACAGGTTAGCGCGGAACCTCGAGAGTCCTTTAACACCGAAGGAAAAATCGAGCTCGAGGTTTTCTTCAAAGCGATGTTTCTGCGCATCAGTCAATACTGAATACGCCAGTTGTTTTGTGTCAGCCGAGGTCAGGACCCGATAACTCTCGAGTGGCCTGAGGTGCCCGTCAACTCTGACTTGCGGCGGTGAACCCGTGGTGATGTGGAGGTCCGAACCGCCGAGTTCAGAAAGCTTTCTCAGCAGTTCGGACAGTGAAATTTGCGGAACGCTTTCGTTCAGTCGCATCTAAAACTTCTCCTGATGAAGTGTTAAGGACATGCTGTTATTTTGACTGAGCTCTGGCCCGCAACGAAGCTATAAAACGGACGGCTTCAGTTGACATGCGATCTGCAAACTCAATCGGGGCATCGGTCGTCAGTCCATAAATACGACCGTCTGCTTCCGTGAAGTAAAAAGTCCAGGCCTTTTCAGGCGAGTTAACATCTTTTGGCGTTCGTGCGGTGACGATGAATACTTTGGCTCCGTCAATATCCTGCACGAAGTCGTTGGTTACCCAGCCACCTGCCACTAACATCTTGTCGATCACGATCCGACGTAAGTCGGACATGGCCATCCCGGCGAGCATCTTGCTCTGTTCGCGGGAAGTCAGGAACGCCGGATTGGCCCGGCTCAGCGCGACGACAGCGAGATTCATCTGACCTGGTAATTTCACCGTTGGCAGCTTCGCGCTGGTTTTGTTTTCGGCCTTGGGAGCGCTCCGGTTTAGCTCTGGAGGAACTCCTAAAGCTGGCGATGATGTGGTTGTACTAGCAGTGTATTCAGGACCATTTGATGCTGGCACTGAAAGAGGTGTCCCCGCCGCAAGATCCGCTAGCGATATGTTGTTGGCGACGCTAAGTAACCTCTGTCGATGAGCGAGTTCCGCAGCGGCTCGTTTCTTGCGCAAGCGAGCCCGGTAACGTCTCCACCATGCTCGTGAGCGATAGCGTGAATGGTGGAATTGGCCAACCTGTGCACTCTGTCTCACTCCGTGTGCTGAGTTGGTAAAGGGCAACATGACTCCTACTGAAAGCAGCAGTATCAGTGATATTGCAGTTGTTCTTAACATACCGTTCCTCCTCAACTAGGCGACCGTCTCTCGTACTACCTCTTCGATAGTCGTTACGCCTGCGCGAATCTTGTGCAAACCCGATTCACGAAGAGTGATCATTCCGTCTTCAATCGCCTTTTTCCTAAGTTCAAGTGCAGAAGCCCCGATCAGGATCAGTTCGCGAATTTCATCGGTTACTTCCATCACTTCGTAAAGACCAATTCGTCCTTTGTAGCCAGTGTTGTTACAGGTCGTGCAGCCCTTACCCTTGAAAATCTTGAGTGTCTTTGCCTCATCGGCAGAGAATCCCACTTCAATTAGAGCTTCTGTAGGAGTTGAGTGCTCCTGTTTGCATTGACTACAAACACGACGGATAAGTCGTTGTGCCTGAATGAGGTTCACGCTGGTGGCAACGAGAAAGGGCTCGATACCCATATTCATAAGGCGGGAAATTGTAGAGGGGGCATCGTTAGTGTGGAGGGTCGACAGAACGAGGTGACCAGTGAGAGCGGCTTTGATGCCTATTTCGGCCGTTTCAAAGTCGCGGATTTCACCGACCAGAATGATGTTTGGATCCTGACGTAAGAAAGAACGAAGTGCCGCAGCAAAGTTCAGGCCGATCTGTTCTTTCATCTGCACCTGGTTGATACCCATGAGGTTAAATTCAACCGGGTCTTCCGCGGTCATGATGTTTGTATCAACGGTATTCAGCGACTGTAGGGCAGAATAGAGAGTGTTCGTCTTACCACTTCCCGTTGGTCCAGTAACAAGGACCATCCCGTAAGGTTTACTGATATTCCGTTTAAACTTCTCTAAAGACTCAGGCTCGAATCCGAGCTTGGTCATATCGAGCATGAGGTTTTGTTTGTCCAGCAAGCGAAGCACTACTTTTTCGCCGAACAAGGTGGGTAGCGTGGAAACACGAAAATCGAGTTCTCGTGAGCGAGAATCGACTTTCACCTTAATCTTGATGCGACCGTCCTGAGGTAGTCGCTTTTCTGAGATGTCGAGTTTCGACATGATCTTGACGCGTGAGATCAACGCGTCTCGGAGCTTGAGTGGCGGGTGCATTACATCGTAAAGGACACCGTCGATGCGGAATCGGATGCGAAGTTCCTTCTCGTAGGGTTCGACGTGGATGTCTGAGGCCCCGCGTCGTAGAGCATCGACGAGCAGTACATTGACGAGCCGGACTACCGGCGCGTCTTCACTCATGCGGGATAATGCCGCAAGATCTATTTCTTCGTTGTCTTCGAGGACCTGGACTTCTTCGTCTCCATCTCCAGTATCAAAGTCGAGACTATCGAGCGAGACCAGATCTTCATGAGTTATTCCACCGTTGTGACCGTTAGATCTTTTGGCAGCTAATTCCGCGGCTGCTTCCTCAACGGTTCCTGAAAGTTCAATTTCTCGAGAGCTTCCGTAATACTTGGCAATCGCTTGCTGAACACTACCTTCGGCGACTACCACCGGCTCGACATTCAAGCCGGTCATAAACTTTACGTCATCAAGGGCAAAGACATTGGTTGGGTCAACCATTGCCAGAGTGAGCGTAGCCCCAACGCGAGAGAGGGGAAGGACTGAGTGTTTTTGTGCAACCTCTTGTGGAATGAGACGCAATACAGATTGGTCAATGTTGAAGAGATCGAGGTTGACTGAAGGAATGCCGTATTGGCGAGAGAGGACCGCCGTAATCATATCGTCACTAACCAGTCCCAACTTCACGAGATTGAAGCCAAGTCGACCACCGTGCTCACGCTGGTAGTCGAGTGCCTCTCTCAGGTGCTGAGGGCTGATCAGATTTTCACGTACGAGAATTTCGCCTAGTTTGGCTGACATGCGTAGATTGTTTTCGCCCGGTATTCTGGCTGGAAGAGAAGCGATCTGGGGCCGAAGGTATGATCTCTATACCCAACGACGTATGCTAAACATCGTTGCTCACTCATAGTACAGTTTGAACAGAAATAGTGTCAACAAGGATTTCCAGAAGAACTAGTATGAAAATTCACTAAAACTGGAAGGCTTAACGACGGAATGAGTGAAGTGAGGAAAAGCGGCCGGATTACGTCCCAAAGTGATGTGACGACGTACTCAGCCGAATGAAAAAAGCCGTTGACGCTTTCAACGTCAACGGCTTTTGCTTGTCGGTCCTGAGGAAACTATGGTCGTTTCCGTCGGGTAGCCGGGGTCGATTTTTCCGGTACGACCTTTTCGGTGTTTTTCAACTCCGTCAGGATAGCTTTCGCATCAGCCTTGTAGGCATGGCTTTCTGGCGCAACATCTACAAAATGCTGGAGGTAATTTGCCGCGTCCTGGAATTTGCTCTTATCACCCTGAGCGAACAGCGACAATCCTGCCCCCAGATTTGCGTCGGCGTTGTCTGGTTGAGCAGTGACGATGCTCTGAAATTCCGCGAACGCCTTATCTGCAGCGCCCGCATCCATCAACATTTGAGCTGCGTCCAACTGCGCTTTGAGCTTTTTGGCTGGGTCTGTCTCGATCGAGATGTACTCTTTAAATGCTGCCAAGGCCTCATCAGCCTTAGACGGATCAGCTTTACTTACATACAAGCGAAGCGATTCTATGTTGGTTATAAGTGACGCATATTTGTTGGCGTTGTATCGGGTCAGTTCAGTCGGATCGGTCGGTTGGGGCTGAGCCTTAATTAAGGTGACAGCTTTGGTAGAGGCTTCGGCGGCACCCTTGAAGTCGGTTTTGGCGGCGTCCAACGACTGCGCTTTCGCAGCCTCGTCCAGATCCTTACTGCGCACCGTCGAGTTGTAGCGCTCAACACCGCGACCTTTTAGAGCTGCTGCTTTGTTCGTCAATAATGCTGGTTGTTCCGAATCCGCAGCCAGTCCTTCGTCAAACTGGGTAATGGCATCAGTATATTTTTGGACGGCCTCAGTCGTGTTATTGGCTTTGGACGCAGCGCTGGCTGCATTAAGAGCTTCATTGCCGGCCTTGAAGGTTCGCGCTACGGTTGCGTTGGCTTCATTGATCTTCTTGTTGCTCTCTTCGATCTCTTTATTCTTCTTGAGCAACTCTTCGCGCTTGGCTTTGTCGGCAGCACTTTCGCTGCTGCCACCACCGCCACCGCCGCTACCGGCGGTCGGTGCAGACACTTTCACGGATTTGATCTCGTCGAAGGTAAGCCTTTTGCCGTCACCGGGCGTCAATAGGAGTTCGCAGTCAATGTCACGGCCAACTTTGAAACCATTCACAAAGTTTGGCGACGCTGTCGGATGACTGGCAGCGACCGTGTAGGTGCCAACGAATGGAAGACCTGCGAAGACAAACTCGCCTTTTTTGTTCGTTTTCGTGTTGTACTTAGCGTTGACGTCCGTGCGAAAAACATCAATTTGAGCATCAGCAAGAGGAACCTTTTGGCCGTCAGCTTGCTGCATAAAGACGTGCCCTCGCAGCTCTCCAACCTGGGCGAAGCTGGGAACAGCAGCAACTGTTCCTACGAGTGCAATGAGAACTAATCCAAGAAGATATGTGCGAATCATTTACTGATTCCTCCAAGTTAGATGGCGGCCAACAAGCGCCGAGATAGAGGCTTAGGATGCGCTGACATCCGTCTCTGGTTGTAATAAGTTTGCCACTGAGAAGCGCTCTAAACTTAATAAGCAAGCCGCTTAGTGTCAAGCAGATAGGGGATAGGATCTACGACACCCGCTTCCCGAAATGCTCTTAAACGGAGAGCGCATGAATCACATTCGCCGCATGCCCTTTCAGATTCCTTATAACAGGACCAAGTCAGCTCCAAAGGAGCGCTCAATTCCACTGCGGCTCTGACAATCTCGGCTTTCTTCAGGTGAATGACCGGCGTTCTGATTTCAATCCAAGTGTCTGGTTTGGTGCCGAAATCGATGACGGTTTGAAACGCAGCATAGAATTCCGGGCGGCAGTCGGGATAACCCGATGAATCCTCAGCTACCGCTCCAATATATATGCGTGTTGCGCCGATAACTTCAGCCCAACTAGTTGCCGCCGCTAACAGATGAGCATTTCGAAAAGGGACGTAACTTGACGGGATCACCTTTGAGCTTAGATCAGCGGCACTAACCGGAATCTTTGAATCAGTAAGCGAAGAACCTCCGATCTTTGCCAGATGTTCGAGTGAAAACACGAGCCGCCGTTCAACTCGAAAATGGTCCGCCAGGGCCTCAAACGATTGCCTTTCCTTGTCAGCAGTACGTTGACCATACGCCGCATGGAGGAAGGCAAGTTCATCGTTTTCACTAGCGGCAACTGCAGCTGTCACACAAGAATCCATTCCGCCCGAGACAAGACAAATAGCAATACTCGACGTTTCATCGTCACTGAGTACTGTTGCCGCTGTCGCTAATTCTTCAGTGCCGCCCATTACACACCCTTTACGTCTGGTCCCCAGATATATTTATGGAGTTGGAGTTGCATCCGGACATTTAGACCACTTCCAGCTATTGCCACCGCCAAGTCCTGGAGGTTGTATTCTCCCCACACGGGGGATATAAGAATCGACAATGCGCAGTTTTCCAGGTCGTAGTCCTTAATTATGCGCTTTGCGTAAGTCCAGTCGCCTTCATTTGCGACCACGAACTTTACCTCGTCTCGATCTTTCCGTAGTCGCTTCAGATTGGGCCAATGGTTTCGGCCCTCCTCGCCGGAAGCGGGGCATTTAACGTCTAGAATGATTTTGGCACGATGATCCACGTCGTCGGTAGGCACGTAATTACCAGATTCGATCAGTACTTCAAAACCTTCATCACACAGTCTCTGAATTAAGGGGAACGCCTCTTTTTGGGCAAGAGGTTCGCCACCAGTGACTTCTACTAACTTGCAATCAAATTCTTTAACGCGGTCCATTACCTCTTCGATAGACATCTGGGTGCCGCCTGTAAACGTGTACTCACTGTCACACCAAACACAGCGCATGGGGCAGCCGGTCAGGCGCACGAAAGAGCAAGGTCGTCCTGCATGGGTCGACTCACCTTGAATTGATCGAAAGATTTCTGTGACGCGCAGCATTTTGTTGGAAATTGGTCGGCTTGAATCTAGCTCAGGTGCAGTCAGCCGGTCAAAAGTGCTGAAATTCCTCTTGTTTGCTTCTCTCCCTTTGGGCTCACCGCGGCATCAAAGGTCTAGTTTCAGTCGGGGAGCTTCGTTTTGAAACGTGTTTCAGATTGGGCAAATTATCCTCTGAGATGCAACAATTTGTTAATACTCGCGATTATGAACTGGTACTGACAAACTCGGCAGCAAGATTAAGTAGAAATGACTTCCCGACTCAAATATTGCTCGTGATAGGATTGATTTTCGTTGGTATCCCCTTTGAGAGACAGAACTGAAGATATTCAAAGACTGGTTAAACTAGGCGCGACCAGACTACTTTCGCGCGCCCAAGACAATCGTTCTGTCAAACTCGAGGACCTAACACGCCGCATATTTCCATCCGTTGAGAAATACCTCCTTCGTGATGATCCTTCATGCTCGTCCGAGGAAATAGAACAGTTCATTGATGGACTTCAGGCCGATGATTTATGTCTGATTGTTGCTTGCGAGCATTCAGACGAAAGAGCCTGGACTGATCTCGTCGAGCGCTTTACCGCGACGGTCCGATCTGCGGCACGGTCTGCCAGTGCCAACGAAGATGCGGCCGAAGATCTGGTGCAATCCATCTGGGCGGAACTTTATGGACTCCGAACAAAGGACGACGGAAAACGCGCGAGCAAGTTAGCGTACTACTCTGGTCGCGGGTCTCTTGCCGGTTGGTTGCGAGCCGTAGTGGCCCAACTTGCAGTTGACTCGTTCCGAAAACAATCGCGTCTGGTACAAGCTGAAGAAGACAACGAATTGGACCGAATGGCGCACGGTGTGTCGACGGACGAGGGACCGTCAGTTTTAGTGGCCACCACGCCAAATCCGGAAGAAACGATAACCGCAAAGATGACTCATGTTCATCTTGAAGATGCCGTGAGCAGAGCTCTCCAAAATCTTGGTTCTGAAGATCGTCTGCTGGTGAAGCTCTACTATTTTGACAATCTAAGACTGAAGGAGGCTGGGGCAGTAATGGGTGTTCATGAAGCCACAGCGAGTCGACGATTGAGCAGAATTCACACCGACCTGCGAAAACAGGTGAGCGAGATTTTGATCAAAGAGAAAGGATGGACGAAAGCAGAAACGGAGCGATCTTTTGCTGAAGCGGCCCAGCACCTCGAGAGCGATCTGGGTACACTTTTGCGCAACGAAAGTGTTTCGTAACCTTCCGCACCCCAAGTATCGCTTTTTGAGTGCAAGACTTTACTGGTAAGTTCGTTCTGCAGATGGCGATTTCCAGGTGTAAATGAAAGAAGATATTAACAACGAGATGGATGGGCTGCTTCGCCGGTTGAGCCAGCGAAACGGTAAAGCTCCATCGTCAGACCACTTGGATGCTGACGAGTTGAACGCCTATGCGGAAAGGTCTTTACCTGAAAAGACCAAACTGCGTTATACCGAACACCTGGCGGAATGCTCCGAGTGTCGTCGCCTTGTGACTCAACTCACTCAATCATCCGGTGTTGAACCAATTCACACGAAGAAGACGGAATCAACATGGCTGTCAGGGTTTTTGGGAAAATTTCTTTCGCCTTTTACGTGGCGACTGGCGCTGCCTGTGTTGGCGGCAATTGGCCTACTGGCGATTGGTCTAATCGTTCTACGGCGAGAACCCTTAGGTGCTTATTCGGCCAAGAGTATAGTTGAATCTACCAATGAGCAGGTTAAGTCGACGTCTGAGTTGCGAGATACCCAAAGTAATGCGCAACCCCAAGCAACTAATCCCACGGTCGGCGAACGAGCAGAGCCGAGAGACACAGATCAGATCGCTCAAAAGAAAGTTGCTTCTGATCGAGTTTCAACGGATCGGGCTGAGTCGACAGCGGCAACCACACCGAAAGACCAACCCGCAGCTTCAGCTTTTGCTAATGCTGGTCCTTCGCCCGTAGCTGCCGCAGCTCCGCCGGCTCCTGCGCCTTCGGAAATGGAAGTCCCGAGGCTTAACGTCGAGAATCAACAACAAAAGACGGAAGACTTGAAGAAGGAAAAACAGGCCGAAGAGGATCGAGATAAAGCCGCTAATGCGAAAGAACCAGCTGCGGCAGCCAAGACGAGAAGAGTGGATGATCTGAGAACGGCAAGTCCTACGTCAGGGGCCGGCGCTGGTAGCACACTCCAAATGACGCCGAGTACTGCAACGGCTCGTGGCCGGACCGATAGTAAAGACGACGAATCGAGGAACGAGTCGGAAACGAAAACAATTGCCGGGCGGAGGTTTCAGAAACGCGGGACTACCTGGATGGACACTGGTTACAATTCCTCAATGCCGACCTTGACTCTGTCGCGCGGCTCTGAGAGTTATCGAGCGCTGGTTGCTGACGAACCTGCGATTCGGACCATTGCCGATCAGTTAGACGGAAATGTCGTAATTGTGTGGAAGGGAAAAGCCTACCTGATTAGATAGCGGTGCCACTGGCGACCCAATATTTTCAAAACTATGATGGAGTCTGTGTGTAGGCCTATGTGTTCTCTTTGACTCGGTGGTTAGAAAGAGTGCCCAGAAGATCCACACCGAGTCACAGATAACGCAAAAGGTTGGACAGAGAAGATTCAAATTAGGACACCACCTTTAGATCAACGGTGTCTCCTCGATTATTATTGTCCAGGTCGTGTATGGTGTAGCTGTTAGGAGGTGTTATGTACTGTCCCTCATGTGGAAATCAGAATCTTGTCGAGCTCAATTACTGTAGTCGTTGTGGAGCAAACCTGGCGTTGCCGACTGCTCCAACGCAAACCGTTATTAGCGCGCCGCCCAAACTAGTTCTGCCCAGTATCGTGTTAGGAATTACGATCCTTGGTGGGCTCAGCATCATTATCAACGGTGCAATAGCCATGGCGTTACAAGGCGTGGCGCCGGTCGCAATCGTATTTATGGTTTTGGGTTCCGTGGCGACACTCTTTGGCTGCACCTCATTAATGATTCGCTTTTGGACCAACTTGCTAACCTTGAGTCGTCACAGCTCGGCGCAACTTCCCACGCAGTTTCCCAACGAACGTCAGGCGATACCCCCAGCCTTTACCCGCATGGACGCTATACCGAGCGTCACGGAAAATACCACGCGCACCTTTAGTCCAGTTTATACTCAGCCACAAGAGCGCGAGCGCAGATAGCGCAATACTTAAAAGGACCTGTCCATATATATATGAATCTTGCCGACACTCCTGTCCGCCGTTTCATTCACATCGTTCTCATCAGTTCAATTTTCCTGGTCAACCTGCAAACAGTATTTCCGCAAACGACGCGATCGAAAGCTTCGCGGGCCAACACTCGTAACCGGGCCATTTCGAATATCGTTCGCGAGATTGATGCTCGTAACATCGAGCACACTATTCGTCAGCTGGTCTCGTTCGGGACCAGGAACACATTGTCCGAGCAAAGCGATCCCCGGCGAGGTATTGGCGCAGCTCGCGATTGGTTATACGACGAATTTCTCAAAGCGGCAGCTGCCTCAAATGGAAGAATGACTGTTGAAAAACAATCGTTCGAACAACCGAAAGCAGCACGAGTGCCCCAACCGACGATGCTGACAAACGTAGTCGCCACTCTCAAAGGTACTCAGCCCCAGTCAACAGATCGAATTTATGTTGTCAGCGGCCATTACGATTCAATGTGCAACACTCCGACCGACGCGAAGTGCGACGCGCCCGGAGCGAACGACGATGCGTCAGGAACGGCAGCGGTACTCGAGATGGCTCGGGTAATGGCCAAATACGAATTTGACGCGACGTTGATCTTTGTCGCTGTTGCCGGTGAGGAGCAAGGTCTTTTAGGTTCAACCTATTTCGCAGAGCAAGCTAAACAAAAAAATTGGAATGTTGATGCGATGTTTACCAACGACATCGTGGGCAACACGCTCGGTGGAAATGGGGTGCGGGATCGGACCACGCTACGAGTATTCAGCGAAGGAGTGCCGTCGAACGAAACTACGGCCGAGGCGAACACGAGGCGCAGTGTTGGTGGTGAGAACGACTCGCCCTCACGTCAACTGGCCAGATTTATTAAAGATACGGCGACTTCTTATGTGCCACAGATGAACGTAACGTTGATCTACCGACGAGATCGCTATCTACGCGGTGGAGATCATATTCCTTTTCTCGAGCGGGGTTATCCGGCAGTGAGATTCACGGAACCCAACGAAGAGTTTCGTCATCAACATCAAAACGTCAGAATTGAGAACGGGGTGCAGTTTGGTGACCTGCCAGAATTTGTTGACTTTGTCTATATAGCGAATGTCACGCGAGTGAATGCCGCTTCGTTAGCGATGCTGGCTTCTGCGCCCGCGCGCCCCAAAGACGTGGTGATATTAACAACCCGACTAACAAACGACACCGACTTAAAGTGGGATGCGAATGTCGAGCCCGATCTCTCGGGTTACGAAGTGGTTTGGAGAGACACGACCTCACCAGTTTGGACCAATTCGAAGTTTGTGGGGAACGTAACGACATTCACCATGAAGGGAATGTCCAAAGATAACTATTTCTTTGGCGTACGGGCGATTGATAAAGATGGAAACGAGAGTCAGGTGACCTATCCTCGTCCCAGCGGTCGCACCGCCCCCGCCGTTGCGAGCCCGGGTACGAGTTCCAACTGAGATCACATTCACAAAAAAAGATCATCCACAGATTAATTTCACAGATTCTTTGTTAGAACTACTTGCGCTCCTGCCTTTTCCTAAAGAAATTGAGCAATCGGTGTAATCTGTGGATCTCGTTTTGATCCGAAGATCGAGGGTCAGGCTACTCGGTAGTTTTATGAACCAAATTCGACGTCAGGCCGTCTAACTAAAAGGTTGAAACATTTGGGCTTCTGAAACGATTCTCTAAAGAAGACAGACTAACGGTGGTGTTGTTCTCATGAAAACGGCAAGGTTTTCAAATCCCCCTCCTTTTATCATCCGAAAATTACTAACGCTGTGCGTGCTGGCAGCGGTTGTGACCGGCTCGTTTGTGGCCGCACCGTCGCTGGCTGATGGTAAGAAAAAACCGTCCCGCTTAACCGAAGATCAGCGAATCATTCACGTTCTAAATAGGCTGGGCTTTGGCGCGCGACCGGGCGACCTCGAACGCGTCAAATCGATGGGATTGGAAAACTACATCAAGCAACAGTTGAACCCGGAAAATATCGCTGACACTTTAGCCGAAAACAAAGTGGCTAGTCTGACTTCAATAAATATGACTACGGCCCAGTTGTATGAGAAGTATCCACAGCCTGGTCAATTGCTTCGTCAACTTCAGGCGCGTGGAGTGTTACCGTCAGACCTGGCCGAGGCTCGCGAGAATCGAACTAAGGCAAATTCTCAGACTGGTGAAATGGCTCCCGCTGAGATGACCCCAGCTGCGCCAGCTAACAAACAAGCCGCATCTAATCCTCAGGATGATCCCAAGTACCGGCAGGCAATTCGCGAATACTATTTGAAGAATGGATTAGAGCAACCGCAACGTATTGTCACGGAACTACAAGCTTCAAGAATCCTTCGTGCCGTCTATAGTGAAAGACAGCTGCAAGAGGTGATGGTGGATTTCTGGTCCAATCACTTCAACATCTTCGCCGGCAAAGGGGCAGACCGTTGGTTGTTACCTGCTTATGACCGCGACACAATTAGACCAAACGCGCTCGGCAAATTCTCGACACTCCTGGAAGCGACGGCGAAGAGTCCGGCGATGTTGTTCTACCTTGATAACTTCCAGAGCGTTTCACCAAATGCCAATCGACCAAATCAGGATCGGCCGAGACGGGGACTGGCTGCTTTGCTTGGCGGCGCAAACCGAAGGCCGCAACAGCAGTCGGCCGGTCAGAACCAGCAACGTCCGGCTGCGGCCCAAGCTCGCCGGGGAATAAATGAGAATTACGCGCGGGAGTTAATGGAGCTTCACACCCTCGGGGTCGATGGCGGATATAGTCAGAAAGACGTTCAGGAAGTGGCTCGTTGCTTCACCGGCTGGACCATCTTTCAACCGCGCGGTGCCGGGGCTGCGAAGGCGCTGCTTGGCGATGCTGCAAAAAACGACGCCGGTACTTTCTACTTCAATCCTCGCACTCATGACGAAGGCGAGAAAGTCGTTTTGGGTCACAAAATTCCAGCTGGCGGTGGGATGAAAGATGGATTGCTCGTCCTGGATATTCTTGCTCACCATCCAGCGACAGCGAAGTTTATTGCCACCAAGCTGGCACGTCATTTTGTCTCCGACGAACCCTCGCCTAAGTTAATCGAACGTATAGCCGCCGCCTTTACCAGGAGTGATGGTGATATTCGAGAGACGTTGAAGGCTATCTTTTTTTCACCGGAGTTCAATTCGCCTGAGGCTTATCGCGCAAAAATCAAGAGGCCCTTTGAGTTGGTAGTCAGTGCGATTAGAAGCCTCGGAGCAGATACCAATGGTGGACCAGGCACTCACCAATGGATAGCTCGCATGGGCGAACCGCTTTATGGATTTCAAACTCCTAATGGTTATTCAGACTCAGCTGAAAGTTGGATGAATACTGGCGGCCTGTTGGAAAGAATGAACTTCGGACTTGCGCTCGCGAGTAATCGCGTACAGGGAACGAGGGTCGACTTGCAGAAGCTGACGGCAGCTCACGGCGCGACCGATAAGAATCAATTGATGGACCAGGCATTGAAGACGATTCTGGCGGGTGACATTTCACCGGAAACGCGAAATGCCTTGTTGTTACAGGTCGACCAACCTGCAGTGGTTAGCGTTCCTACTGCGCCAAATCGTGCGGAACAACCGGAACAGATGACTGCGCAGTTGAATGGACCACGAGCTCAACGTCCGAGAGTCGACGCGAACGTGAACGACCCGGTGACTAAAACAATCGGTCTCATTCTGGGAACTCCGGAGTTTCAACGGCAGTAAGGATATAAAGATGAATCGCAGATTCTTTCTTAAATCGGGCAGCGTAGCGTTGGCGAGTGTTGGCGCTGGACTTTCAGCTCCGGGATTTCTGGAGCGTACCGTGTTGGGGCAGACAGCTAAGAGTGGTCGTCGCAAGACGTTAATTGCGATCTTCCAGCGTGGTGCCGTCGATGGTTTGAACATGGTAGTACCTTACGGCGAGTCTAATTATTACGGTCTGCGTCCCAGTATCGCTGTGCCAAAGCCTGGCGCCACAGATGGTGCGGTCGATCTCGATGGATTTTTTGGACTGCACCCGTCGCTGCTTCCGTTCAAGTCATTGTTTGATTCGAAACGTCTCGCGATCATTCATGCTTCCGGGTCGCCGGATAATACGCGTTCACATTTTGACGCGCAGGACTATATGGAGTCAGGAACTCCCGGCGTGAAGTCGACCAGCGATGGTTGGCTCAATCGATATTTGCAGGCAAAGAAAGAGTCAGAGCGGTCGCTGTTTCGCGCAGTTTCATTGACGCAAACAACTCCTCGCGTGCTGCAAGGTCGCGCACCAACAATTTCGATGTCGAACTTGAATGATTTTGCGATTCGAGCGGGCAAATCATCGTCAGAATTACAGGGAGGTTTCGAGGCTATCTATGCGCGTGAAACAAATGATCGTCTCGCAGGCATGGGTCGCGAAACTTTTGAGGCAGTCAACTATCTGAAGAAGATGAATCCGGCCCAATACAAACCAGCTAACGGTGCAGCGTATCCGCGAACTCCTTTTGGAAACTCGCTGTTGCAGATTGCGCAGTTGATTAAAGCAGGGGTGGGCCTGGAAGTCGCTTTTACCGACATCGGCGGTTGGGACACACACGTGAACGAAGGGAACTCGCGTGGTCAACTCGGGAACTTACTGCAGCAATTCGGCGCCGGCATCTCTGCGCTGTACCAGGACCTGGGCCAACAGATGGACGATGTCGTGATCTTGACGATGTCAGAGTTCGGTCGCACTGCGCGAGAGAATGGCAATCGCGGAACGGACCATGGTCATGCGAATGCGATGTTTGTTTTGGGTAACAGCGTCCGTGGCGGGAAGGTTTATTGCAAATGGCCCGGACTAAAAAACGATCAGCTAAACGAAGGACGCGACCTTGCGTTGACTACTGACTTCCGCGACGTATTCGGAGAGATTGCGGCTCGCCATCTCGGTGCTCCCAACGTGCAATCCATCTTTCCCGGCTACAACTCAAGTCCCACAAATTTCAAAAATTTCCTTTAACCTTGGAGTGCGACGGTCCGGCGTCGCTTTTCAAGCCCCTCGCGATTCAGCTCCCCCGTTATAAATAGCTACGATCAAATAAATAGCTCGCCATCAAATCAACGCTTAAATAGTTCTGATCACGACAAACGTAATATAACAACGCGCCGCCGGGCCGGCGCACTCCAAAGATTTATCGTTTGTCTACTCGAGCCCAGCGCTTGAGAAGTGTGATGTTCTCAATCGATCCATTCCACACGCCGAAATGGCCCTTCATATTGGGATTGAAGGTCCCCTCAACTAATGCGTACGAGTCATTTACATCTTTCGTTTGTACTGAGTCAGAAAGGGCCAACCAGAATGCATTGGTGACAATGCCATATTCGTAATCCTCACGACTGAGGTAAATCGCATTCCCTTCAAACTCGAAGTGTACAAGTCCAATCACCTGAACTTTCCGTCCGCTATACTTTTCTGGTTGCCCCAATAACTGAACCATCGAAATCAGACCCGGCCGATCTGAATCTTCAGCCCTTTTTGTTAGTAGAGGTCTTGGCCGTTGGAAGAGCCCATTCGTGTGTTGCACGAAGGCAATAACAGGGCCGTCGTAACAACAGTCAGAGACCATTTGGGTTGTCACTTTCATAATCTTGCCTACTTTGAACAAATTAATCAGTTCAAGCAGCGTGAATTCCCACAGTCTTCGTGGCGGAGTGCACGGTTCGTTGGTTGTTGGCGCTAGTTCGACGGCGCGCCACCGACAGGAGCGAATCGAATGAGAATTAGCGATTTCTCTGCGTCACTCGGCGTTAAGTATTGATCTCAGTTACTCGTTCAACGCAGAGTGACGCAGAGAACCCGCAGAGTGACGCGGAGTCTTAAAATCGGCGCTGCTGAGAGCATTGAGAATTCAAGTGGTTCAGCGCTTGGAAGTGGCGCGTTCTTTTCAAAGTCCAAAGTCCAAAGCCCAAAGCTACCAGCCGACGCGGCCGAAGCGGTTGATGAGGTAGAGCATGATTCCGGCAATTACTGAAACCGTCACGGCGAGCGCGAAGGCTTCGTTGTCCCTTCCAGCCTGTACAGCATCATAAATCGCGACAGAAGCAGTTTGAGTCTTTCCGGGTATGTTTCCCGCAATCATTATCGTGACGCCGAAGTCACCAAGCGCCCGTGCAAAAGCGAGCGCCGTCGCTGCCAACACTCCTTTAGAAGACAACGGCAGTGTCACTCGAAAGAAGATCGATCGGTTGTTCAGACCCAAGGTGCGCGCAGCTGCCTCGAGGTCAGTATTAACTCCTTCAAACGCGGCTCGCAGACTCTTTGTTACCAGCGGGAGAGCATGAATTGTGGCTGCTATGATCGCTGCTGTCACCGTAAACGTCAGCCTAATACCCATGGTCCGGTAAAGAAATCCGCCAATCGCTGAGCGGGTGCCAAGTAGGACCAGCAGATAATATCCAAGCACGGTCGGAGGCAAGACAAGCGGCAACGTTACTATCGCATCGACCACGTTCCGCCCGGGAAAGCGCTTACGGGCCAACAACCACGCCAAACCGGAACCGGCAACTAACGCGATCAAGGTGGCTGCGGTGGCGACCGCGAATGAGAGTCTGATTGGGAACCAGTTGATCATCCGTGTAATTCGGCAAGAAGGAAGGCATGTTATCCCAAACACTGGAGATCTCGAAACCTCACGCTTGTGAACCAACCGGCAGTCTTTTAGCTTGCAGTTCGGTGGACCGCAAAACGCAACACGCCAGGACAGTTCCTAAAATGATGCCGCAAAGATCCCATTGAAGATCAGTGGCCGTGTCGTAGAGACTCCAGATTCGTTTGCCCCCGGCGTATAGCTCGTCCCACAGCTCAATTATTTCGTAAGCCGCTGAGATGCTGAACATGGTCGTAGCAGCGAAGAAGGCAGTCAACTTGAGCGGAAGGTGATAACCCCACCGCGCCAGGGCATAACGCATCAGCCAGACGATCAATGGACTGGCGAGCACTTGGACCATCAGATGGGCAAACTCGTCATACTGCATTGGACCAAAGCGCTGCCCGTACATGCGAAAGTAATTTCCGAGGGCATCAACCTGGAGAGCCGCAAAAACCAAGGCCAGCAAGGGAAGCGGAATAGTTAGGTCGTGTCGAGTCCGACAATAGAGGTACATAGCTGTTAAAAAGCCGAGCCCAAAGATGCTATTGAAGATGAGTGACAGGTAACACATCTTCATGAGAAAGGCCGACCCAAGTAAGAGCAGGAGGACCCCCCCAACTGCTTGAAACTTCCGCCAGTTCATATCAACAACCTTCCAATGAGGATCAGATCGTAATGGTCACTGGTTAAAGTTTCGTTGTGAAGTTTACAATCTGTCATAAGCATGACCTGTTTCGTCCCACGAGTACTGCACTACGAATCGCTACCTTCCACCAATACTGAAGCCGCTCGCCTGGCAATCGAAGGCGCTAGCGAAGGGCTTGCCGTGGTAGCCGATGAGCAAACTGCGGGCCGTGGTCGCTTGGCCCGCAAGTGGTCTTCGCCAAAGGGAGCTGGTCTGTATGTCAGCGTTCTGCTAAAGCCTAAAATCTCGCCTGATTATTGGCCTTTACTGACTTTCGTTTCGGCGTTAGCTGTATGTGATGCGGTTAAGGAACAGTTCAAGCTCGAGACAGATATCAAATGGCCAAACGATCTTCTTGCAGATGAAAGAAAATTCTGCGGCATCCTGGCAGAGGTAGTTGAAACAGGTCACGGCCGTGCGGTCGTGTTAGGAACGGGTGTGAATCTTACGCAAGCTGCCGTCCCGCCCGATTTGCGTGATATCGCGACCTCAATTTCCGAGGCATCGGGCCAGCTCCCGGACAGAGATTCTTTGCTGGCAGCTTTCCTGGTAAGAATGGAGTACTGGTATTCGGTCCTGCAGACTAATGACGGCCCGGACCAATTACTTTCAGGCTGGATGTCGCGCTCGTCGTATGCTTTGGGCAAGTCAGTTAGAGTGCGCGATGGCGAAAGAACGCTTGAAGGAGTGACTGCGGGACTCGATAGTCGTGGCGGACTGAGGTTGCGAAAGCAGACCGGAGAAATCGTAACATTGATGGCGGGAGATGTGACGAATCTTCGCGCAGTAAGTTGAATCTATGGAAACTAGACGAATCGTTCTAAATACTTTTGGCTCGTATGGCGACATTCACCCATATATAGCGTTGGGCATGGAGCTGCGGTCTCGCGGTCACCACGTCGCAGTCGCAACCATGGGAATCTATCAAGAAAAAGTCAGAAACGCCGGGCTCGATTTTGCTCCGGTGCGTCCAAACATTCCGCAACCCAAAGACCAGGAACCAGGGCTGATAGATAAGATCATGGATCCAAAGTCAGGTCCGAAATTTTTAACTGAAGAGGTAATCTTTCCGGCGGTCCGAGACAGTTACCAGGATCTCGTTCGAGCGGTACAGGGTGCCGATCTGCTTGTGACACATCCGGCGGCTCCAGCTGGACCACTCGTCGGCAGGAAGACTGGCGTACGTTGGATTTCGACTGTGCTGGCCCCGCTTTCGTTCTTTTCGGCTTACGATCCTCCAGTCCCACCCTACTGGCAGTGGACCGCCTCACTGCAATTGCTTGGTCCCCGCATCATGAAGCCATTTCTTGACTTCATGAAGAGCACCTACAAAGCGAAAGCCGTCGTCGATTTCCGCGCGGAAATTGGTCTCAGCGATAACGGAAACCCGATGTTTGAAGCGCAGCATTCGCCGGAATTAGTATTGGCGATGTTCTCCAAAGTGTTTGCGGCACCTCAACCTGATTGGCCACCGCAGACTAGAGTTACAGGGTTCTGTTTTTACGACGGAAAAAATGAAGAAACGATACCGGCTGAGGTGGTTTCATTTCTGGCGGCTGGACCACCTCCAATTGTTTTCACATTGGGTTCTTCAGCGGTCTGGGTAGCTCGCGACTTCTTTCGCGAAAGTATTAAGGCGGCACAGAAACTGGGCCAACGAGCCGTCTTGATAATTGGTGACGAACGAAATTCTCCTGGTGAGATACCTGAAGGAATGATTGCGATTAACTACGCTCCCTACCAGGCGTTGTTGCCCCGTGCGAGCGTGGTGGTCCACCACGGCGGCGTGGGCACTACTGCTCAGGGATTGCTTGCGGGTGTGCCGACATTGATTGTGCCCTTTGCGTTTGATCAAGCAGACAATGCCGCTCACGCCAAACGCATTCGCACCAGTCGCACTGTCTATCGTAGTAAGTATTTTGCTCCGAAAGTGGCCCACGAGCTCAATGAACTGCTGACTGATAAGAGTTATGCAGAGAACGCTCGTCGTGTAAGTGAGCAGCTGAAACTTGAGAACGGACCCGCTAACGCTGCAGATCTAATAGAAGAGTTATTACTAATATCGCGGTCGGATGCTGAGGAAATTGCATATGCTTCTGGTGATTGATGCGGGAAACACCAATGTTACCCTCGGTCTTTATCGCGAGGATTCTCTAATCGCTGAGTGGCGTTTGCTCACGGATCGTTCAGGTACAATCGAACAGTACGGCACCGATATTCGGCGACTGTTTTCAGACGCCGCACTGAAAGTTGAAGAGGTTGACGGCATTTCAATCGCGTCGGTTGTGCCATCGCTCAACCACACTTTAAAAGATATTGGTGAGCAGCTGTTTCAAGTGAAGCCACTTTTTGTAGACCACCAGACTGATACGGGTTTAAAAATTAAATATGATTCGCTCTCATCACTCGGTGTCGACCGGATTGTGGATGCTTTTGCCGCGGTTACAAAATATGGTCCGCCTTGCGTGGTAGTGGATTTCGGCACAGCTACCACGTTCAACGTGGTCAACGCCCAGCACGAGTTCCTCGGAGGAGCAATCGCACCGGGATTGGTGATCTCTGCCGAAGCATTGTTTAGTCGAACTGCGCAGCTCCCGCGGGTCGAAATCGCCAAACCAGCAAAAGCGATTGGTTCATCAACAGCGCAGTCGATGCAGTCAGGGATCTACTACGGATATGCGGGACTCGTTGACGGGATATTGGAGAGAATGATCGGCGAACTGAATGACCGTCCCAAAGTAATTGCGACTGGTGGTTTAGCCAACCTTCTGGCAGGCTCTTCCAGATTTATTCAGACAATCGATGTTACTCTAACCCTCGAAGGTTTACGTCTCCTTTACGCCCGCTCTAAAAAAAGAAATGATGGCGCCGCGGGCTGAATCTCCTAATCTGAATCTTATTATTAAGGAAAGACCTTTATTGATCATTGGTCATTGATCATTTGGAATGGCCGAAGACAAAAGGCCAACGATCCAAGGTATTAGCATTTTGAACTACTTCAATTATTTCACTGAAATCGAAGACGCTTTTGTAAGACGCCGAGGAAAGCACCTCTTTCTCAGTCCCTTGGACTGGGCCCTCATGGAGACTTGGAAGTCGCAGCATGTTCCACTGCATATCGTACTAAGAGGTATAGAAAAATCGTTTGACTCTTTTGAGGCGAAACCCAGAAAACGATCGGTGAAGTCTTTGCTGTATTGTCAGGAAGAGGTAGAGGCGCAGTACGCTGAATGGCTCGAATCCAGGGTGGGAGCCAATACTGAGAACGGATCGGCAACAATTGAGGAGGACAAGAATCGATCTCCATTCGCAAGTAGCGTAGTCAAAGACCACCTCGTTGGTAAACGTCAGCAATTGATCAAGACTGCGCAGCTGCTTGGATCGGACCACAGCGAGCTTGCTGAAGCAATGCTGCGGGCGGCGGGCATTCTGCAAGACCTTGAAGAAGAGCAAAACAACTCGGCAACGGTCCACACGCGGAAACTGGAAGACTCTCTGACAGGCCTCGAACGACTACTCAACGAGGCAATGCTTTCCGCGGCAGCCGGTTCTGACCTCGACCAGTTGCAGGCGGAAGTAAAAGCTCAATTAAAACCCTACCGCGCTCACATGGAAAATGATGCCTATCAACAAATGTTCGACAACCTGATCCTGAAACGAGTGCGCGAAAGGTTCAATGTTCCGCGTTTGAGTTTGTTCTACCTTTGATTGAGGACAGCGACATGCCTGAAATTACAGTCAGACGATTCGGGATGCTCTCGGTAGCAAAGGCTATGGTTTTTTAGTTTGTATTACACTGTGATCTGATGACGGAAATGCTCGAACTGGAAATCGAACGAATCCTTCCCGGTGGGGTGGGGTTAGCCCACGCAGATAACAAAACCTTTTTTGTGGCGCTGGCCGCGCCAGGTGACCGTGTTCGAGTTCGCGTCGATCGTGCCCAGGGAAACATATCATTCGCTTCTATAGTTGAAGTGTTATCGCCTTCGCCACAGCGAGTAGAGCCACCTTGCCCTTACTTTGGACGTTGTGGCGGCTGCGACTTTCAACAGCTGAGCTATGAAGCGCAACTGAAAGCCAAGTCGGACATAATTCGAGATTGCCTTCATCGTATTACAAAGCTTGAGCAGGTTCCCGAGATCAAAGTTACGGCTTCGCCGCAACAGTGGCAGTATCGTGGACGAGCAACTTGGCAATTCGATAGCGGAGAAAGGTCCATCGGCTATTACGAGCGTGGCTCGCGCATTGTCTGTGACGTAGCTGACTGCGCGGTGCTGAAGCCCGAGCTACAAGCCGTGCTGGAACAAATCAGAGCAGTCGATTGGAAGAGCGTGCCGGCTGACCTCAAACATTTGGAAGTGACTGCAACCGAAGAGAGCAAATCCTTCTCGCCAGAATTCGGAAGTCTCCGAACTGAAACCATCAATCTACGAGTTGGCGACGAGACTTACGCCTACAACGCGGCTGCTTTCTTTCAGGCAAATGAATTCCTTCTGCCCGCATTAGTTGCAGCTGCGTTAGGAGATACCGCGGGAAAGCTGGCAGTGGATTTGTACAGCGGAGTAGGTTTGTTTACGATTGCGATGGCTCGTCGTTTTCAAAAGGTCATCGCCGTCGAATCGAGTACTAAGGCAATTCGTTTTGCTCGGACTAATCTACGCGATGCCGATCTCCACAACGCTAAAGTTTTTGGTATCACTGCTGCAGAATGGTTCCGAGAGAATTCATTTAAGCCAGGCTCCGTCGATTTTCTGTTGCTTGACCCGCCGCGCGTGGGAGCGGAGTCGTTAGTAATAAAAGGCATCCTAGCGTTGCAACCGGCGCGCATATGTTATGTTTCGTGCGATCCGGCAACTTTGGCGCGTGATCTAAAGAAGCTCATTGGCGGCGGCTACAAACTGACTTCGATTGAAGCATTTGACATGTTTCCTCAAACTCACCACGTAGAGACGGTGGTGCATTTGGCACATGAGGACAGGGAGTAGTAAGTTTGTTTTGGTCTTTGGTCTTTGACCTTGGGCCTTTGACTGATTATTAAAAATAACCAAGACCCAAGACCGAAGGCCTAAGACCTAAGACTGAAGACCATAACGAAATGAATCTTTTCGAAGAATTAAAATGGCGCGACCTGGTCCATGAAGTCACGCCCGAACTACCTGAAGTACTTCAGAAGGAAAAGGTCACGGGTTACATAGGTTTCGATCCGTCGGCCGCGAGTCTTCATGTAGGTTCGCTGTTGCCCATCATGAACCTTGCCCGGCTGCAACGCGCCGGACACAATCCCATTGCAATTGCAGGCGGTGGTACTGGTCTAATCGGAGATCCGAGTGGCAAAACGCAGGAGCGTCAGCTATTAACTCGGGAACAAGTCGAACAGAATCTTACCGGTATCAAGGAACAGTTGGCCCGGTTTCTCGACTTCGAAACGAAGAACAATCCTGCTCGAATCGTAAACAATGCTGATTGGCTCGCGCCGATTTCCATGATGGAGTTCCTGCGCGACGTTGGAAAGTACTTCACTGTCAACTACCTTCTCGGAAAAGAAGCAATCAAGCGCCGGTTGGAAAGTGAAGACGGCCTCTCGTTTACGGAATTCAGTTATCCGCTACTCCAGGCTTATGACTTTCTGATGCTCTTCGATCGTTTTAATTGCGTCCTGCAAATGGGTGGAAGCGATCAGTGGGGCAACATACTTGCCGGCATTGACCTGATTCGCCGCTTACGGAGCGAACGAGCTCATGGTCTGGTGTCGCCCCTTGTCACTTCCTCTACGGGGATAAAGTTTGGGAAGACGGAAGCTGGTGCTGTTTGGTTGGACCCAGCGCTGACTTCGCCATACCGGTTATATCAATTCTGGATCAATACCGATGATCGTGACGTCATTACCTATTTGAAATTCTTTACGTTCCTCACTCGCCAGGAGATCGATGAGTTTCAATTGTCGGTACAGGCCGAGGCGCACACTCGAAAGGCTCAGCGTGAACTTGCCCGTTACGTCACGGAGATGGTCCATGGCCCAACTGCTTTAGAATCGGCTGTGCGGGCTTCTGAAGTGCTGTTCGGCAAGGAGATTAGCGGTCTGAGCGCGAGAGATATCCAGGATATCTTTGCTGATGTTCCTTCCTCGGAACTTGAGAAGTCTGCCGTCGAAGGGAACACACTCACTATTAGCGATCTGCTGGCTCGAGCCGGAGTGGCCTCGTCCAAAGGTGAGGCACGCCGATTAGTTGAGGGTGGGGGCATCTGCGTCAATAATCGACGTGTAGCCGATCCCCGCCAACCGGTGACACTCGAAGAGTTTATCGATGGGAAAGTCATTGTTCTTCGCAAAGGGCAGAAGCACTATCATTTGTTGCGCATCATGAATTGATCTCTTTTCACCTCAGTTAAGTAGAAGTCTTTATGCAAGTTGCTCCTCACCAGCACAGCACTCATCCGCTCGCCTTTCTTGCTATCACACTCATCGCGGGCATTCTCTCTGGACAATATTTGCAACTGCCGGTTGGATTTTTGTTTCTTCTGACCATAGGGATCGTTGGGGGCTCGGGATGGATTTTATCGAGGCTTCAGAAAGGGGGGCGGCCACGGAGTGCCGCCCCTACAGCGTTGGTGGGGATTATGAGTTTTGTGGCGGGCGTGTCGCTGATGTCGGTTGCGGAGGGACGAAATTCAGGGAGCGAGATGGTGCGTCTAATCGAAGAGAGGAGGGAATCAACTTTTGATCTTGTGGGGAGCGTTGATGGTCCATTGGAGTTTTCGCGTGGCGGCGTTCACTTTCAGGTTCTGATCAATGCTATCAATCGAAACAGTTCCAGTTTGCCGGTGAACGGAACGTTGTCATTATTTAAGCCGTTCAGGGGTGAGTCTGATCGGCAGGAATTGATGACTCTTGATCTACGTCATCGCGACATGATTCGCTTCAGCGCCCAACTGAATCGGGAGGATAAATATCGCAATCCAGGTGGAACAAAGCTCGAGGAGTATCTCGAACGCAACGGGCATGTCGCGGTTGGAGTTGTAAGAAGTTCTATCTTGCTGGTTCAAAGGCACCAGGGTTTTCGCCCGGTTGACCGGTTGTATGCCTGGCGACAGGTTTTGGAGAAAGAGATCGATGCGCGATTTTCTCCGGACACGGCCGGCGTAATCAGCGCCACCTTAACGGGTAACAGACACAACCTATCGAGAGCCACTGCCGAACGCTTTCGTGAAGGCGGAACGTTTCATGTCCTCGTAATCAGCGGAGTGCACATAACTTTCATAGGCGCGGCTGTGTTGTTGTTGATTCGACGCGTAAGCCGGAGAAGATTGGTCCAGTTTATTGTGCCGCTTGCGGTGGTCTGGTCCTATTCGCTGGCTGTAGGCGCCGACTCATCGGTAATTCGCTCGGCCTTGATGTTCACCTTTGTTGTCCTTGGTCAGATTGTCTTCAGGGATACATCTTCTTTAAATGCTCTTGGTGCAGCCGCCATTGTTACTCTGGTTAGAGATCCTCGACAACTCTTCGATCCTTCATGGCAATTAACTTTTCTTGCGGTCCTGGCAATTGTCGTACTCGCTTGGCCGCTGATGACCAAACTGTCTGCCATCGGAAAATGGCGACCAACAGCAGTCACGCCATACCCGCCAATTTGTGCGCGTTGGATCAAGAGCCTTTCCGAGATCTTGTTTTGGAATGAACTGAGGTTTCGCAAGGATCTGGCGACGACACCACAGAAATACAATCTCTTCAAAAGTCCGATTGCTTCAAAGCTCACCCGTTTGCATTTGCAAAGACCACTTCAGTACGGGTTTGCCACCTGCGTGGTTTCGGTTTCAGTCGGATACATGCTGTTACCATTTCAAATCAGCTACTTTCATCGGCTCTCGCTCGCAGGCTTCTTCCTCAATATTGTGGTGGGATTGCTGCTCGCCACGCTCGCTGCATTTGCCCTAATTGCAATCGTGTTGGCCCAGGTGAGTGGAATGCTCGCCGCTCCTTTTGTGGGACTGGCTGAATTAGTCTGTTCTTTGATGATTCATAGTGTTGATCCATTTTCGAGGGTGGGAATGGGATCGGTTCGTTTACCCGAATATTCCGGTACTGCCTGGTGGCTTTACGTCATCTATTTTGTGCCGCTGCTCTGGCTTGTCTTGAGGGTGGAATCATGGCGGCCACTTTGCGGTCTAAACAAAGCTTCTTCGGCGGCAATCCCTTTCGTCATTCCCGTTCTGACCCACACGGTCATGACCTTGCTGCTTCTAGTTCATCCGTTAAGTGCGATGCGAACGAATGGACGACTGCACATTGCGTTTCTTGATGTCGGTCAGGGAGATTCAGCTTTAGTGACGATGCCGGATGGTCAAACTCTATTAATTGATGGAGGTGGCAGACCACAGTTCCAGAACCCTCCTGAAAGCAGCTCAGATAATGTCGAAAAATTTGAGCCTGATGCTCGCAGTATCGGTGAAGCCGTTGTAGCCGAGTATTTGTGGTGGAGAGGTCTGGACCAGATAGATTATGTCCTGCCAACTCATGCAGACGCGGATCATATCGATGGCCTTAACGATGTAGTAAAAGCTTTCCAGGTGCGGTCTGCACTTGTGGGCAGAACGCCAATGGCTGATCCAGAGTACAAACAATTTCAGGAGTCGTTAACCAAGACCCACACTCCAATGCAAATCATTGAAGCTGGGGACGTCATGCATTTTGGAGACGTTGACGTGCGAGTGCTTTGGCCGCGAGCCACTGGCAATTCGGAAGCGGCATCGATGAACAACGATTCAATTGTCCTAGAGTTGAAGAAGGGAACACGTTCGATACTTTTTACGGGCGACATCGAGAAAGCTGCCGAGCAAGAGCTGGTGCGGTCGGGAGGCTTGCTGAAAGTAGACATTGTGAAAGTACCGCATCACGGCAGTCGTACGTCTTCGACGTCGGCCTTTGTCGCCGCTACAGCTCCGACTTGGGCCATAATCTCAGTCGGACGTTCATCAATGTTCGGTCACCCTCATGCTGAAGTGGTTGAGCGTTGGGAACAGGCTGGAGCTACAGTGCTGACCACTGGATTATCAGGCACGATCACTGTTTCAACCGACGGCAACGATTTGGTAGTTGAAAAGTTTGTGACTGAGAAGGAGTAGCGAGTTGATTTGACTCAAAGTCAATCTCCAAGAATACAATCCACAGATTAAGCCTTTTAATAGCGCACCAGAGCCGCAACGAAGCAACTGAATTAAACCCGATAAATGCATCTCTCTGTGCAACCTTTGTGTTCTCGGTGTCTTGTGGTGGTTGGACTTACAATTAGGTCCACCACAGAGTCACAGAGAGCACTGAGACGGCACAGAGAATTTAACTACCGGTCCAATCTAAATCCGTTGTTGCGCGTAAGCGCGCTATAGAATCCGTGTAATCTGTGGATCCTTTCTTGTGTCTTGAGGTCTAATTGCCTGGGAATTCGAAACCGTATTTGCTTAGTACGGCACGACCTTCGGGGCCACGGACGAACTCGGAGAATTGGCGAGCCGCTACTTCGTTCTTTGTCCCCTTAATTATTGCCAATGCCTGGTTCAGAGGTTTGTGGAGTTCTTCTGGAATCAATGTCCAGCGCCCGTCACTCTGTTTACTCAGCGAGAGGGCGACAATCGCGACCTCGACGTTGCCTGTCTGCGCGTACTGAAGAGTCTGCCGAATGTTTTCAGCGTAAACTAATTTCGGTTGGACCACCGACAAGATGCCCGCACTTGCGAAAGCCTCTCGAGCCGCCATTCCATAAGGAGCATGATCGGGATTGGCGATTGCGATTCGTTTGACGTCATCACGTGTCAAATCTTTAACAGCCTCGATTTTTATTGAGCTTTCCTTAGGCACCCAGATCGTAATTCGTCCCCGGGCATAGATGGCTTTTGAACCCGAAATAATCAGACCTTTGGATTCAATCTGTTCGACATAGCTGACGTTAGCGGCGGCAAAGATATCAACTGGTGCGCCATTCTCGATCTGTTGCGCGAGCATTCCAGTCGAACCAAACGTGTAGATTATTTTGACCTTGTACTTGTCTTGAAATAGCGTGCCTATCTCTTCGAACGCCGGAGTCAAGTCCGCGGCTGCTGCCACAGTTAATTCGCTCGATCCGTTCTGCTCATATTTAGAACGGCAATTAGAAGAGAAGACGACCTGAAGAATCAGTAGGACTGCGATTACAATCGTGCGACTGACTCGAGTCAAAGTATTTACCGGTGGATTGTTAAGGTTAGGTTGGAAAATCGTTAGGTGTGTAAGTTTCGATTTCTGCGCTGCCAATTTTGTACGTCTTCAACACTCCTAATGGCGGAGCGTAGACGTGGATAGTGATCAAATCCTGGCCGCTAACTTCCGGGTTCCCCAACTGATGAATGTCGGGAACATCAGCGCCGGTTATTTCACCGGTCGGACACTCGCGACCGGACTTGTAACAGAGGCCACGTTCATCGTCGTAAATGAAGATTGTTTCCCACATCAAACCTTCCTGAACTCGAACCACTCCATGAGAGCCATTGTGATCGTGGATGGGAGTTTTTTGTCCCGGTCGCCAGCAGATGACAAGCATTTCAACTGATTCGTTTCGACAAACACGGTGACGCCAATAATTGCCATCTTTGAATCCGAGATAAGGCTCGAGGTCGGCTCGTGAAATGTTTGCGGCGGCGAGCCAGGAGCTTATCTGATCAATATCGGGTGGTGTCGTTTGATTTTGCAGTTGCTCAACTAGTTCTGCAAAAGTGAGTGGTGAAGTATTGGCACGTTGGGCGGGCGTATTTTCTTCGTTTCTAAGATAAGTCGACAAATTTTTGAGCTCCAAGCGTGGATTTGTTACCGCCAAAGGAATCAGCGACAAAATTGTTATATGTCGTGCCACCGGTCGAGTCAAGCTGAACAAGCCGCCGCAGGAAAAATAAAGGGTCTTCTCTGCGTACTCTGCGGTTCTCAGCGTTCTCTGCGTTGAATTTCATAAAGAATCGCAGCTAACGCACAGGGACGCAGAAAATCACTTTCGCTGCAAGATAATTCGCAGATCTCTGACGTTGGTGCCGGTCGGACCAGTCACAATCACATCTCCAAGCCCTTTAAAAAATGAATAAGAGTCACTGCGAGACAAATACTCTTGAGCATCGAGTCCCAATGCCCTGGCTCGCGAGATGGTCGTCTGATCGGCTATAGCGCCCGCAGCTGGACTGTTCCCATCAATCCCATCAGTACCGCAACTCAACACAGCAACTTCACCGTCTGGAGGATGCCGATCAATCTCTATTGCACAGCGCAACACTGTTTCCAGATTTCTACCGCCTTTCCCGTTACCTCTGACCGTACACGAGAACTCACCTCCCGAGATCAAACACACGCGTTTCCCATCTGCATACCTCGCGGTGTGATCTAGCAGTAACTCGCATCCGCTTTGAATTGGCTGTTCACAAATTTCGTCGTCTATAACGGATGCAAACGAGTTTGCGCCGGCTGTTTGTGCAGCCGCTTCGAGCGCCGTACGGTTTTGCAAAAGCACATAATACGGCGAGTTGTTTATGTGCCGAGGATGTCCTGAAGATGCAATCGCATTCAATACAGAGGTGGGTAGCTGCTCTTCGAGTCGATATCGCGAAACTACTTCCATTGCTCCCGGTCCCGCGACAGGCGGAGCTAGCGTTGGTCCGGACGCTACACTCGACTCATCGCCTTGATTGGTATCCGAAATTATCAACGTAATTACCTGAGCGTTTGGAACAACTCGAGCGAGTCCTCCACCCTTAACCGCCGAGAAAGCCCGACGAACGACGTTGATCTCGAAAATGCTCGCGCCGCTAGTCACGAGGATCTGATTTGTCTTTTGTAAGTCGTTGAGTGAAATATGCCCGTCGAGTGGCATTTCAACCATTGCCGAACCTCCACCCGAGATAAGGAAGATGATTGAAGCACGTTCAGCGTTAGCGCGAGCTAGCAGTTCAAAGATTGCGCGAGCCGAATCAAGACTGTGTTGATCTGGAAGAGGATGGCCACCTGTCAGGAGTCGCCAGTTCGTGAGAGAGTTTGTGGCTGGTAGAGAGCCTTGAGGACTGACCACGATCCCTTCAGCTACATGGTCAGAGATTGCGTCATCAACTCCCATGGCCATTGAGACCGCAGCCTTTCCAATTGCGACGACGTAGGGACGGGCCGATGACAATTGCAAATCGAGAACGGACAGCGCTCCCTGATTTATTTTGATTGCGTTATGAGTCGCTACTCGCGCGTCGACTGCGTTCAGTGCGGAGTTGAAGATTGAGCGAGCTAATGCGTGAAGTTCGGAACGAGTGTCCAAATGAATCGAGACCGCTTCGGTTGGTGAACGCCTTCCCAGTGTGCATTCTGCGAGAAGTTCCTACGCATCAAAAACTTAACTCGTTAACACGGAATTTCTCCACAGGCTTTTCCACAACTAGCAGTGGAATTTTCACGAAAGTGTTAAGTCTGAAAGGCTAAACTTCTGCGCCTTGTTGGTCCCAATCAGCAACCATCTCATAAGCGCGGCCAAGAACGGGTCGAGGGCGCGAGCCATCGGCCTGACCAATCAAGCCTTCACGTTCCATGATGTCGAGAATGGCGGCCGCACGCCCGTAACCGATGCGCAAACGTCGCTGCAAGACTGAAGTTGAAGCGCGTTTCATTTCTACACAGATCCGGAGAGCTTCTTCGAACAACTCATCATGCTCGCCTTCAGAAGCCTCAAGGCCGAGTGCTTCTTCTTCCGACTGCGTTATGGTTTCGTCATACGCCGGCGGACCCTGAGTCTTAGCATGCGCCACAATGCGACTAATCTCAGTTTCGTCGATGTACGCACCATGAACGCGGATAAGCCGGGAAGTCCCAGGTGGTAGGAACAACATGTCGCCGCGACCAAGTAACTGCTCCGCGCCGTTCGTGTCGATGATGGTTCGGGAATCGATCTTAGACGACACCCGGAACGAAATGCGGGAAGGGAAGTTTGCTTTGATGAGGCCCGTGATCACATCAACGGACGGCCTTTGGGTCGCAAGTACGAGATGGATACCGACTGCGCGAGCCATCTGGGCGAGCCGGGTAATCGACTCTTCAACCTCTCGACCCGAGGTCATCATTAAATCAGCGAGTTCGTCGATGATGATTACGATATAGGGAAGTGGCTTCCATGGATTTCCGTTGTCGTCATATTCCTTGACGAGATTGCGCCGCAAAATCTCGGTGTTATAACCATCAATATTTCGCACGCCCCAGCCGGCGAGATCGCGATAGCGGCGTTCCATCTCAGCGACTGCCCACTTCAACGAGCGCGATGCGAGCTTTGGATCCACGATGATGGGTGCCGCCAAATGGGGAATATCCTCATAAAGTCCAAGCTCCAAACGCTTGGGGTCAATCAGAATGAATTTAACCTCGTCGGGACGTGCTCGATAAAGGATCGAGACGATTAGAGAGTTAACGCCAACTGATTTTCCAGCACCGGTCGTTCCTGCGATCAGCAAATGCGGCATCTTGGCGAGATCCGCGATGTAGTTCAGACCATCAATCGTCTTACCCAACGCGATTGTCAATTTGGAGCCTGACTCTCGAAACGCTCGCGACTCAATGACTTCGCGTAAGAAGATTGTTTCGCGTCGCGGGTTAGGCACCTCGATACCGACGTGAGGCTTGCCGGGCATTCGATCGATACGAATTGACTCAGCTTTTAATGCAAGACAGAGATCATCAACCAGGGAAACGACTCGCGAGTACTTCACTCCCGGATCAGGTTTGAACTCGTAAGTGGTAACGACCGGCCCCGGACAAATGTGCTTGATTTGACCAGTTACGTTGAACTCTTTGCATTTCTCCGCGAGACGAGTTGCTAGTCCAAGCAGTTCTGCATCGGCCTGTTCACTTGGCGGTGGCGCCTCGTTCAAGAACTCAAGTGGAGGAAGTAAGTAATCTGAATAGTTGACCTGACGGTTTGAGTCAAATGGGAGTTTAGTGGGTGTTGGCGATTCAAGTTTGGTGCGCAGGACAGAGGCACCCTTGACCATTTCCTCAGCACTCTCGTCTTCATCGGGGCTCAGAACGATTGAACGCTTCGTTGACCGTGGAGTTAGTGTTGGAATATGTGCCGGACCCACTCCCGCACTTGCAGCAACTGCGCTTGAAGCTTTGGGTTCAGAGATGGCATTGGAGACTTCCGGTCGAATTACGGGAGTAGCTGCTACAACTGGAGCGACCGGTTCTTTCATGAAGTCGGCAACGCGTTCTGCGGCAGTCAGATTTTGAGTTTGACGCAAGTTTGACCGCGCCGCTTCGCGTTCAGCCTTAAGAGCGGCTTTTGCTTCTTTTCTGATGCGTGCCTGTTCATGTCGTGCCTGTCGCCAGATGCGGAACTTCTCCGGGATTGTGCCAACGAAAGCAAACCGAGTTCGCAGCAAGCGTTCGATCATTTCATAGAGTCGAACGAAAGAAATGTTTGTAGCCAATAGCAAACCAGTCGCCGCGATTGCGACCAGGATCACAGTAGCTCCCATCCGATTGAGCCCGCTAGCGAGGCCATCGGCGACGATCGCTCCCAGCAGACCGCCGGGTTGAACACTCGAGTCAAATAGTGGATGAAGATGGGAGATCGAGAGTAGAGCCGAGGCTGCAACCACCAGTACTACGAGTCCCGCAATGCGAGTCGAAGGGCTCGCCGACCTCGGCGAACGGAATCTGCGCCAGGCGGCCGCAAACAGCAGAAGTGGTAATAGATAAGCGGCGAGACCAACAAACTGTAGAGCTGTTGCGGCTACGTTCGCTCCGATAGAACCGGCCCAGTTTCGCGTTTCAGTTTGTCCCACGGAATTCCACGAAGGATCGTTAGGGTAAAACGCGGCAGACACCAGGCAGAGCGTGAGCAGTAGACCAGTCGCGACCAGCAAGATCGCAATGATTTCGTTTGCTCGACTGGCGCGTGGAATAATCACGCGCGGCCTCTCATCAATTTGTGTTGTTGACATTCAGACTCCCAAACCAACGTCAAACGCTACGCAGCCTTTCGTGCGAGCAAATAGGCCTTAATGAAGTCGTCAATGTCGCCGCCCAGTACAGCGTCGACGTTTCCGCGTTCAAGTTTTGTGCGAGTGTCTTTCACAAGCTGGTATGGTGCCAGCACATAGCTTCGAATCTGTGAACCAAAAGAGATGTCTGCTTTGTTGGCTTCGAGTTCAGCTGTTTCAGCTTGCCGTTTCTCCAATTCGAGTTCGTATAGTCGCGACCGGAGTACCTGCATGGCAACGGCCTTGTTTTGGTGTTGCGACCGCTGGTTCTGACATGAGACGACGATGCCGGTGGGAAAGTGAGTGATACGAACCGCCGAGTCAGTAGTGTTGATGTGTTGTCCACCCGCTCCGGTGGAACGATACGTATCAATGCGTAGATCTTTTTCGTTGATATCGACTTCTATGTCCTCGTCAATTTCGGGATAGACAAACAACGACGCAAAAGACGTGTGGCGGCGGGCCGCTTGATCAAATGGAGAGATCCGCACGAGGCGATGAACTCCGGCTTCGGCGGCCAACAGGCCGTAAGCATATTCGCCTTCAACTCTAAATGTTACGCTTTTCAGCCCTGCTTCCTCGCCTGGTTGGTACTCGAGAATTTCAGTCTTGAATTCTCGCAACTCGGCCCACTTCAAATACATTCGCAGGAGCATTTCCGCCCAATCCTGCGACTCTGTGCCGCCGGCGCCCGGATGGATAGTGCAAATCGCATTGCGATGATCGTTCTCACCCGCCAATAGCATCTCGGTTTCGGCCTGGCTCACCTCGTGATCAAGGCGTTGAATCAAAGAATGGAGCTCGCCGATTGACGCAGGGTCTTCTTCGGCGAATTCAAATAACACTCCAGCATCGTCAATCTGAGAGACAAAATGTTCCTGGCGTTCAATTTTCTTCTCGAGTTGACTGCGCACCTGGAGTAGCTTTTGCGCTGCTTCCTGGTTACTCCAAAAATCAGCTGCCGAAGCCTGTGTTTCAATCTTTGCTAATTCTTCGCGTCGGGCTGGGACATCAAAGAAACCTCCCGAGTTGGTCTACTCGCGCTTTGAGGCTATCAAACAATGGTCTCAATTCCTGAAGTGTTAAGGTCTCAGTCATCTTAAAATCTCTCTGTTATTAAAATTTCGATCTTGGTCAGTAGCGCTATCTTGCGCTCGCCTGACGTTTACTTCCTATTTCAAACAGGCTCAACAAAACCACCACCAGGCTCAACGCTAGACACGCCACCACAAAGACATCGCCATAATGCGTGTAGAAGGAGGTGCGCGCCGTTGTTGCGTTGATCTTCCATGTTCGCACGTCCGGTTGAAATGCTTCAGTAGGTTGTTGCACCAAACCGTCGGTTGTAATGTCCGCAGTAATTCCACTATTCGTTACTCGAAGTATTTCGCGGCGGTTCTCGACGGCCCGGAAAACTGCGTTCGAAAGATGCTGTTTCATCACTGCGGTTGGTCCGAGATAACCATCGTTCGAGATGTTAATCAGCAAACCGGCTCCGTCGTGACTCAGTCGCCTGGCAATTGACGGATACGCAGATTCAATGCAGATGAACACTCCAGCTCGGACTGACCCGACGGGCATGACGGTGTAGTGGGTCCCCGGGGTGAAGTCACCTACCAGTCCTCTTATCAAAGAAGCTCCCGGTAACCATTGAGGGAGCGGGACATATTCGCCAAACGGCAGCAGGCGAATCTTATCATATTGGGAGATCAGGCGACCCTCTTCATTTATTAGAAGTGCAGAATTGAAGCCGCCATCATTAGGCGCCGGCTCCAGTGAGTTCAGGATAAGAGACGTGTGATTCGACGTCGTAAAGTTTGCCGTAAGCGTCTGAAACTCCTTGTCGCTGGCATAGGTGAAGTTCATCGGCGATTCGGGCCAGATCACCAGACGCGGCACCCCATCGTTAGGAAATGCGGCGAGTCCGCGCTTGCTCAAAGTGATGTGGCGCTCTAAAAGGTCGTTCGTCTCTTCCGCTGTTTTGATCGGATTCATTGGCACGTTCGGTTGGACCGCGACGACATACAGCGAGGGTGCGTCCGACAACGGCGTCACTGGTTTAGCCCGATTAGAAACGACTACGCTCGCAGCGACCACTGCGAGCAAGACAACGCTGGTGAGCAAGGTCTTCTTTGTTCTCGAGACCACAATCAATGCGATTGCGGCGTTCACGCATAGAATTAAAAAGCCAACCGCATAAACGCCGCCCCAGGAGGCTGGTTGAATCAGGTAGTTATTAAGGAGACCAGCCTGCGAGTAGCCCAGCGCATTCCAGAGCTGCCCTGTGGTTTCCAGGCGAAGCCATTCGGTGGAACTCCAGATGAACGGAGCGAGACTCAAACCGATCGCACCCCACCGCTTTACCAGAATCGTGATGGCCGCGGCGAAACCAGCCGGGAAGAGACCCATCACTATTCCGCCAGGCAACAGCAATAAGTAAGCGACGACCACCGGCAATCCGCCGTAATGGATCATCGAATACGTGAGCCAGTAGCAAGAGACATAAAAGAAAATACCACCACTTGCCCAGCCCAGGATGAACGCCTTGATGGAAGATGGTTGACAGACGATTGCTATTAAGAGGGGAACTAGCGCGAACCAGGCAAGGAAGGCGAGACTGAAATCTGGGAACGAGAGAATAAGGAGAACGGAAGTGGTCAGTGCTCCGAGCCATTCGGCTCGAGTGGGTGATTCAGCGCCTATTCGAGCGGCCAACGCCTTCAGACTCAAGGTTGTTTTGGAGCGTTCTTTCTCAGTAACTCCAGTAGAAACTGCTTCCTGCATTGGTCGCGAGTTTAGCAAACTCCCGCCGCGCGTACACCCTTCGTTCTCCTTCGCGGCTCTCCGCGGTTCTCTGCGAAGCCGCCCGCATCAAGACTGACCAGAATCCAGCAGTTGGGAAGAAAGGTGCCTTCGCCAGATTTAGTTTGATGTCTTGGTTGAGCCGGCGTCGCTGGTGTGAAATGCACGGGTCTTTACTCCGGTAGGAGTTACATGTTTATAGCCTGGAATAAATGAGGTACTCAGCCCCGTTCGGACGAGCGGGAGACGTCTCGTCGGGATAGGGCCAGTTTAATTCCCGCTCCTCCGAACGGCGCTGGAGGTAGGGGTTCGTGGGCTATAAACATGTTACCCCCCGGGGGTAAAGCCCGTCTGGAGCGGGATAAGCATTGAACAGGAAGATGAAAGAGGTTGGTTTGTGTCTAATAGAAAGAGCAGGGGGCGCGCTGGGTTTTGAGAAGGGAAGTGGTCCTGAGTTGCCGCTTGCCACCCTTCCTGACTGCGGGATAACTGGTAGTTGAGTGAAGGACGAACCTCGCCCTTAACTCTTGGTCGAAAGTACACGCAGGTAGAAAAAGTACACGCTCGAAAAAAAATTTCTCGCTCCTCATTAAGTTGACCGAAAGCTGTCAAAAGGGTGTGTTGATTGACTCAAAAAGACAGAAACCGTCACCGTTGAAGTGACAAATTCCGTCTTCGACGCAAATCAATGCCGCGCTTCGGTTATCCCCACAACTTACTTAAAAGTCCTTATATAAAGCAGGAAGACCCAGTCATTTCTGACTGGGTCCACGTTTCGGGGGGAAAGCACTGAAGGATTGCTCGGTAGGCAACTGGCGCAGCGGCAGGCGGCGCTCAGGGAGATGATGGCGGCGGGGGCACGGTCAACGTTTTTCGTTTATTCCGTACGTGCCGATTAGTTACTGAGCACCTTCTATGCCACAAAACTTTTTTCTGGAATATCGATCTTATTCGTATTAGGAACATCGGTTTTCTGTGGTCCAAACGCGGGAGAACCCAGCCATTTCTGACTGGGTCCACGTTTTGGGGGGAAGCACTGAAGGGTTGCTCGGAAGGTTATTGGCGCAGCGGCAGGCGGCGCTCAGGGGAACTGGCGGCGGGGGCACGGCCAACGTTTTCGTTTATTCCGTGCGTGCCGGTGTAGTACTGAGCACACGCTGTGCCACAAGCTCCGGCTGATAAGAGTTTTAAGAGTCAGGAAGGAGAAGCTTGACTAGCAGAAGTCCATCTCGATAGGACTCGACCTTAACTTGTGAGCCTGAGCCTATTGTCTCTCCACTTGTCGATCTCGCACTCCAAAGCTCGCCCTGGACCAGAATACTGCCGACCGGAGTCAACGACTGATCGACTGTACCGATAGCGGTAATCAGAATCATCGCTGTGGGGTTTCGCTTTTGCCGGCGTGACAGATGGACGAGAGTGGCAACCAGTGCGACAGCGATTACGATAAACAAGAGGAACAGTGCCACGTTGATTACCCAACATAAAAATTGAGGCAACTCCTCATGGTGAGAAGCCGCCTCAAGGTCGGTAACGAGATGCGTCAATTACTCATGGTCACTTGACGCTGAAGCGCGATCGCCTCCTGGTTATTCGGATCGATCGTGATTGCGCTCTGGGCGTATTTCCTTGCCTCGCCACGATCGCCCCGGTCGAGAAAGATCTTGCCAAGCAGAATATGAGCATCGATCAGTTTCGGATCCCAGAAGATGGCGGTCTTCAACGCCGCGATCGCTGCCTCCTGATCACTGCGCCGTAAGTTGATCCTTCCGCTTATTAAGTAAGCCTCTGCATTTGTCGGCTCGATCATAACAACCCGATGTAGTTCCGGAAGTGCCTCTTCATCACGACCGGCCTGATAAAGATCTCTTGCTTTTGCCAGCAGGTCTTGCGTGGCTGAGCTGGGAGACTCGGCAGCGGCGGTGACGGCTTTCCGTCGTTCGAGGTCGAAAACATCATCACGATTGAGAACGTCGCGCATTCTGAGGGTCACGCCGGACGTCGTTTGTGATTTCTGCCATTCTGTTTGCCACTTCGCGTAATTTTGCAAATACCGGCGAGCCTGGTCATCTGCAGCGGCTGCGGCCTCAGTCTTGCCGGTCTTCTCCAGAGCTTTTGCGAACAGAAAGTAAGCCTGTCCATCACGCTGATCGGAAGTGATTACAGGTCGCAACTGCTCAGCTGCTTCGTCAAATTTACCGGTCAGAAAAAGTGCATACGCGTAATTGAAGTGGACCATTTGATCGTCCGAGGCAGACTCAACCGCACGAGCAAGGAAGTCGGTCGCCTGGGACAGCAGTCGAGTCTTTTCAGCCTGGTTCTTGTTCTCGCGAGCGGCCTGAACCGCCACCGCACCCGCATTGTTGTAGACACCTATTAAAGGCAGATCAGTTGAGAGCGGCACTACCGTTGCCAAAGCGCGACCATAATCGCCGAGCTTTGTGTATCCGAGACTTGCATAGAATGCCGCCTCTGCGTAATGGGGTTCCTTTTTTTGAAGCTTTGAGAAGTATTCAGTTGCGTCTTTCCAATTTCCCTGGGCCATATAGCCGCGGCCAAGTTCAAATGCAGCCTGTGGGTAAACAGCTCCTCCTTGTGCTTCAGCGTAATAACGGAGTGCGTTCTTCAGATAGTTAGGACGGACGTCGTCACGCAGACCGAGTTGGACCGCTTTTACATATGCTTCAAAAGCTTTCTGGGGAATTTTTGTTGCTTCCTGGACTATTTGATTTTGCGAGTAGGGGAGTGCCTTATCGCGTTGATAAAGAATCTGATAGGCGAGCCGACCATGGATGTCTTGCAAGGTTGTTAAAGAGGCGCCGTAATCAAACTGCCTGGTTGCCCAGCCGCCATCAATAACTTCTCCAAGCGTTCGACCTTCGTTTACTTTGACGACCCTCGCGGTTACTTGCACGTAAGCATCAGTGGGCTTCTTGTCTTTTTCGTTAGAGTTCTCGCGACTTGGAGGTGGAGTAACTGAGTAGCTACCGATTACGATCATAGTAGCCTTCGCTTGCCTTGCGAGTTTGATTGCGGTGGCGCGTGAGGGGATTACTGTTTCGGGCAATCTCAGTCGTTGGTATGCGAGTTCACGTTCGTCGCTGGAAACTACTACGAGGCCCGGTTTGTTCAGAAGGTCCGCGAGTGAATCGGCAAAACTCTCACCCACCCAATTGTATTCCGGGCGATTGCTCGTGTTTTCAAAAGGCAGAACCATCACCACATCGGCTGCGGGATTTTGGGCAACGACGGAGACAACGGGCAGGGCCAAAGCCAAAAGAACTCCGAAACAGACAAATCTCAGACTGGAAAATCTCATCAAAACTCCAATTCTCTTAATAAAATATCAAGGAAACGAATAGGCCGGTATGATGCCCCGCCTTTCTTTCCGGTTGCGCCAGATCTCAAGTCGAAGACCTCAACCAAGAGGCGAATGCGCAACTCTATCAGAAAAGGGTCAAAACACTGAGTGAAAGCAGTAGGTAGTTACACACCACCAGGTCAGCCGTTCCGAATGGGACAACGCCGTTTTTAGAAATTGATTTCGCAGAAAAAGTTGTGGGGCAATCAGACCCGTTTACAGTCTGGTCTAAAGAGGATAGAATGCCGCCCATTCTTTTCTTATAACGCCCAGCAGCTGAACTTGAGCTGACGCCTTTCGGGTGTAATTACCAGGCAGGGTTTAATCATTCGATCCATTTTCCCGTGGCTCGACCGCTATGGCCCAGAAGCATCTGTAATCATAGAATTTGCAGTTTTCATTTAAGTTGCTGGTCAAGCGGCGCTCAACCGTCCCGTGTGTTGAGTGCTGCGTTTATCAAACGGAAAAAGGAGCGAATCATGAGAAGGACCACAGGAGCTCTGCTACTGATTACTCTGATCTTGTTGGCGGCGTCACTTCTGATACCCACAACACAGGCTGAACGTAGCAAACCTACCGCAGCACCCGAGGCGAAAGATGTTCCTTTTTCCGAGTCCGAAAATCTACCTACTGAACTGCGAGCCGGGTTAGTGGCTCGACCCGCAAACGTTCTGGCCCAGGGTAAAGACAGAATTCAGGCGTCGGCCGCGGGCCAACCCAGCGTTCTGAACCCACAGTCAGCACTTTCGGCGGCGATCATGACAACTCTCGGTGGCCGCAACTCCCAGTTTTCAGAAGTTTCATTACTTGCTAGCTGGGACGGACGAGAAGACTTTGCGGCCGATCGCGCGCACAAAGTGGATGATTTCTCTTTCACTGAACTTGAAATCGATCAATCTCTTACGCGGACGGCGATTTCTGAACACACCTTTGCCAACGGCTTCAATGAGAACGTCTATTACTATGGCGACAGCGTCGGAAATTTTTGGGTTGGGACAGACACAAACCCCGGATTGAGCATAACCTCAAGCGGCGGTGTCGATTCTTTACGGCAGGTCAATATTCCTGCCTTAGTTAATACTGCAGCGAGTGGTGGCTTCACGCTTTTGAATCCAACGGCGGGCGATTGCATTGATGATCAGGTGATTGTTACCGGCATCGCGGTAAATCCAGTTGCTGACCTTGCTGACTTCGGCGCGTGCGACACAATTGGCGAGGTGGTCTATGTATCAGTGCTGGATACCGGTGGGTGCGCTGCTAACGCTGCGAATCAACCGATCCGCACGAGAATTTTCGAATTCGCTTTTACTGACGGAGCGGGAGCTGGCGCCGCCACTCCTGCCGGAGCACGCCAAATACTTCGCACTCAATTTGCCAATAGCAGTATTGCGGTAGATGATGACGGAAGCCTCTACTTTCATCTCTACGACGTCACGCAGTTCACTAACTCCGCGATATTTAAGGCAACAGAAATCGCGAGAAACGTTACCCCGGCCTGTGCCACCAACCCCAGAGTCAATCGAGTCATCAATCTCATACCGAGTCCTCCAACTCTAAATAGTTGGCAAGGGACACCTCAGAATCCCATAGTTATCGCCAACGGAGTCCGCAACACCAATTACTCAGGTCCCTCAAGGAGTTTTGGAAACATAGTCAACATTGCCACTGGACCACACAACGTGGTTTACGCGGCGATGGCACGTTCATTTGTTCCGACTGACGACCCGGCTACTCAGGCAACGGAAGGACCTTTCCAAAGTGCCCCGCTACTTGGTGCCACTCCGTCAATGGTCATCGCGTTTTCCGACGCACGCGGCCAATTTGACGCCTGCTCGGGAGGGGCCTTTGCGGTAGGCGGAGCAATCCCCGTCGCCGACGGAATTTCAGATCCAGTCTCGGGTTCAATCTTCCAGCCAGGTGTTAATAACTTTCGAGTCTTTGCGCTTGGTAATGGTCCAGACCTGACGGCAACCGCCGCAAGTACGCTCGGCGTGATAGCGACAACTCTAAAAGTCGATATGCAGATCGACTATGCGATTCAGTCAGGAATTACAGTCGACGAGGAGGGCACCGTTTTCGTCATCTCGGGGGCACTGCCTGCTGGAATTGGCCGGAATCCTTCACCTACCGTTGGCGAGATTCTGGCGTTTGCCGATTCGCTGCCTGCCGATCGTCGAGCAGACTTCATCGACTTTAGAGGAGATGCTCTTCCGAACCCGCCAGCGTCCGGAGGAAATGTTGGCGATGGTGATTCAGATCGTTTTGATCACATCTTCTCAATGGCCCCGATGGACGGGCTTAGTGGAACGCCCACGGGAATCTCTGGACTGAGTCGCGGATTTCTCCTCTATACAAATCGCACCCGAAATCGCAACACGGGAACGTTGGCTAATCTCCCGAATGGCACAGTTCAGGGTGACGATACAACTACTACAGGTGAGCTGGCCTTCGAAGACTTTGATGAGGGTCATCAGGTTGCTGGCGGCGACGATCAGAACACTCCATTCCGTGGTGATGATAACGATGGCGCCGGCAACACAGTTCTGGCTGGAGCATTAAAGGGCGGTTTCGAATTTGCCTTTGGTGGACCAGTCGGCACTGCTGCATGTGTGTGGAATAGTTTCTTCCTCAACTCAAACGGCAACATCACTTTCGGGGCTGGAGATACTGATAATACGCCGACCGTAGAAGAGCTTCGCTCTGGACCACCGCGCATAGCTCCGGCTTGGAGCGATATGAATCCCGCAGGCCGTCTCACTTCCCCAACTTCATTTCCAGTTCAGGCGCTTGGCTTTGCTAATGTTAATTCTTTCAAAGTGCGGTGGATCGATACGCCGGAATTCGGTTCGGAGAATTGTACCAGCGGTGCTAGCAATACATTCTCTGTAACGCTCTCCGATGATGGTGTGAGCATCGATGAGAATGCCTCGCAGCCTTTGAACCCTGCAAATCCTATTGGTAATAACGCCGTTCCATTCGATCTGCAGGAGGGCCCAACCGACCTCAGGTTCCTACTTGAGCCGACTACTGGAGTTATCTTTGGTCAGAATCCTCGCAGCTCAGGTACCGGAAACTTCAATAATTCATACTCGCGGATGGACTTACTTGGCACATTGGGCCGTCCAGTCATCGCCGGTTACTCATTGGGAGGGCTGACTGATACTAACCCACCAGGTCTTTGTGAAAGTGATCTGAGCGAGGCAGCCAGAGCGGCAGACAGCGGGACGTTCGGCTTAATACCGGGCCAGCCTCAAATCTCTTCGATTAAGGAGGGATTGATTGGCGAAGGTACCGAGCCGACGATCTACGAACTATTCGATAGCGGTTCTGACGTAATCATTGGCAGTGGAGGAGAGATCACCTTTGCTGTCCCCGACTTCGATTTGAGGTTCGAGGGTAATGACCCAACCGCTAGTACGCCCGCAGCTCAAGCGGACCTGAATAAGACAGACGTAGGGTTCTACGGGGTCAGTTGTGCTCCACCTCCAGTTCCCTTAATCTTTATCGTCGTACCTGATCCATTTGCTGCCACACCCACAACCAACGGCATAACTAACGCGATTGGTCCAGTAACACTGAACTTTGTCGGTTCCGGGTTTTTCCCGAACGAGGTCACGACCGTCTGTTCGGGAGCTGCGACCCAACGTCCGGGTAAGACTGTTACAACTGCCGGAACTTTCACCGTCGATACTGATGGAGACGGGATTCCCGATAGCACCGTTGATTTGACCAATGTCACAGTCGTCAATCGAAACCTGGTCAGAGGTACGCTTGCGACCATACCGGGTGCGCCTGGTACGGCATTCCCCTTCACTGCGAGTGGAGGGACCGGTGCTGGAAACTTTACAACCACATTCACGGCTGGTGACAACAACATCTTCGGACCGTTTACGCGCTTGGTTAGCGGTTTCGTGGCGACCGGAACAAGAGCGCCAGTTGTGCAGTCGATTAACGCAACCTCGGGAGACTGCTCTGCTTCACAAGATCTGTTGTTGACGGGCAGTAGCTTCCAATTCTCGAACGGCTCCACAGCTCAAACGGTCAACAGAGTATTCGCTGTTGAACAGACCAATCCTTCAAATGAAATTGATGCTACGAGTTTTACCGTTCTGACAAATAATCTGATCAGTGCTCGTTTCGACTTCGGAGGGGGAAATTCAGGCAGGACATTCTTGATTTTTGCCTCTGGTCCAGGTGGAACCAGCAGAAATCTCACCGTACTTCCAGCCGGGGCACCTCCAGGTTCGCCGCTCGGTAACGAATTGGGCGTTCAAGTAACGTTCAGTTGTCAGGGCACGCCCGTTGTCCTTCCCGATACGTTCCAGTTTGCTACTTCCAACGTTAATGGAACTGAGGGTTGCTCAGCGACTATGGTGACCGTTTCGAGACTTAATCCAGGGGCGGGAACTGTCAGTGTCGATTACGCTACCAGTGACGGCACCGCCGTACAAAAATCGGATTATGAGATCGCTTTGGGCACTCTGACATTTGGTCCGGGTGAAACGAGTAAGGACATACCGATACTGATTAATGAGGATTCTCTCGTTGAAGGGAATGAGTCGTTTACCCTGACACTCAGCAATGCTAGTAGCGGCGGAATTGGTGCAGGGGTGACTACGATCAATATCGTCGATGACGATCTTGTACCTGGAGCTAACCCAATTGATGATGCTGCGAACTTTGTTTGCCAGCAGTATCACGACTTCCTAAACCGCGAGCCTGATCCAGCCGGATTGGCTTTCTGGACCAACGAGATTTTGTCGTGTGGTGCCGATCCAATTTGTATCGACATCAAGCGTCAGAATGTATCGGCTGCGTTCTTCCTGTCGACAGAGTTCCAGGAGACAGGATTCGGAGTAATCAGAACACAACGAGTTGCTTTCGGACATAAGTCCGGCGAAGCGGCGTTACGATTCCCCTATAACCAATTCATGCACGACGCTCAGCAAGTTGGAAGGGGAGTAATAGTTGGTCAACCGGGAGCTGACGCATTACTAGAAGCCAATAAACAGGCTTACGCAACGCAGATAGAGGAAAGCCCGGCCTTTACCACGCGGTTCCCGCTGGCCCAAACCGCGGCAGAGTATGTAGCAGCACTATTTGCCTCAGCAGATGTTGTCCCCACGGCAGGTGAAACAGCAGCAGCCGTAACAGCATTTGGTGCAGGCGGTACAGCCGGACGAGTCGCGGCGCTGAGAAGTGTCGCCGATTCAACCTCGGTACGTAATGCTGAGCTCAATACCGCGTTTGTGCTGATGGAGTACTACGGTTATCTGCGTCGTAATCCAACTGACCTACCAGATGTGGACGATAGTGGGTACCAGTTCTGGCTCAACAAACTAAATTCGTTTGGCGGCAACTTCCAGGCGGCCCAGATGGTCAAGGCTTTCCTTGATTCGGCCGAATATCGCCATCGATTTGGCCCGTGATGCCGCACGGTACTGGCCTTCGCAACCCGGAAGCTCGATTCATTCCAGCTTCCGGGCCGTTACCTTCAAATTATCTCGAGATGGACCATCTGTGACTGTTCAAGGAGCCAATCATGAAAAGAAGAACGGGACTGGCGCTATTATTGTCTGCAGCAATACTCATGTCGCTTACGTTCAGCGTGCCTAAAGGACTCGCTGAACGTGTTCGAACATCGGAGGGTTTGGCTCCGCGAAATGCGTATCGGGCAGAACCTGTTCCTCAGGAAGCCCGAGACGGGAAGCAGGAAATAAGTCCTGAGGTCCTAAAAGCTCTCGGCTTGGTTCAAACACAGACACCAGAAAGTACACAGCAAAGAGCTTCCACAGCTCGGGCTAACACGCTTTCACTGTCAGGGCCGGCTGGCTCTTTCGCGATCAAGCCCGGTGCTGCGACATCGTCGAAGTCAAAGTCGGGTGGGTTCTCTTCGTCAAGTAGCGGATTACCTGCGGTGTTGGACCAGCACAGTGCTCTTTCTGCTGCTTTAATTGCAGACGTCGGTGGAGTAAATACACAACAGTCTGAAGTGCAGTTACTCGCCGATTGGGACGGTCGGGAAGACATGACGTCAGACCGCTCAGCAAAGCTTGACGAGAAGACACCCCCACCCACGGAATTTTTTATTCGCTCAGCGATCTCCGAGCACACTTTCGCCAATGGTCATATGTTCAACAGCTATTACTCGGCAGATGCAGTTGGAAACTTTCTGTTCCAATTTGATCTTGCCGGAACTCCATTGGTAGACACGAACATTAGTCTTAATATTCCTAACCTCGTGAACACAGGAACTGATAGTGGATTCACGCTTCAAAATCCGACTCCTGCCGATTGTTCCGATCCACAACTCACCGTTACCGGCATTGCAGTCAATCCAGTTGCTGACCTGTCCGACGTTGACCCGGCACTCTGTGGAGTGGTCGGCGAAGTGATTTACGTATCGACGATGGAGAGTACCGGATGTGGGACAAACAGCCAGGGTCAAAAAATCAGAACTAGAATATTTGCTTTCCACATTTTTGAGGTTGGCGGGACCGAATTTATAACGCAACAAGTACGTCAGATTGCGCGCACGTCAGCGCCTAACATTGGTGGCTTGGCGGTGGACGATGACGGCAGTCTTTATTTTTCATTGGTAGATCTTGCCGATGTCAACCCGGTGACCGGACTTGGTGGTCCAGGCGGAGCGATCTTCAAAGCCGCTGAAATGCCCCATACATCGTGTGGTAATCCCGGTCAGATCAATCGCTACATCTCAGACATTCCGGGTCTTGAAGGGAACCAAATATCGACAATTACCCAGGGACCGCTAGCTGTCGGTAACGGTAAGGTTAAGCTGACAAATTATTCCGGAGCGTCCGGGGTGTTCGGAAACATCACTTCGATTGCCGCTGGACCAGGCAACGCTATTTATGCAGCGACAGCAGCTTCAAATCTAGGCACTTTAAGTCCTGCGCAGGGGTTGTTCAAGGCTCCAGGTGCGTTTCCGAATGGTCTGCCGTCGATGATCATGACGTTTGCGGATGCTGCTGGCGCAGTGAGCAGATGCTCTTCGCCCACGGGCGGCGCTGACGGGACGATGCCGATCGGGGATGGTATTGCAGACGCGGCTGGACCAGGCACCACTGTTCGTTGGCGCGCATTTGTGCTCGGCAACGGAGCCGATGTCAGAACTACGACTGCACCGCTATCCTCAATTACCGGTACGCCAACCAACACTTTGAAGTTATCGATGCAAATCGACTTCAACATTTACTCGGGCATCACTGTTAACGAAGAAGGGACGGTGTTTGTAGTTTCGGGTGGCACTCCTGGCGGCGCCCTCAATAATCCTTCGCCGTCGTTCTCCGAAATACTCGGGTTCGAAGATCGACAGCCCGCCGATCGCCGGGCCGATTACGTCGACTTTCGCGGCGACAATCCACCAGTTCCGCCTGCAAGTGG
>DATIBX010000238.1:0-3358 GCA_035457105.1 Pyrinomonadaceae bacterium | reverse complement strand
CAACCTTGTTGGGAAATAATATTCCGGGCTTTGGCGATATTCGCAAAAACTTCAAACAGATCTTCACGCTCAATCTAACTCAGGTCTTTAACAATACCACCGTGAACGAGGCACGTTTCGGCTTTAACAGGTTCTCGTTCCGGGGAAGTGCGCGATTTGAATTAAACCCGGCAGACTTTCAGATCATGAATGGGATCAACCAAACAATCGGATTGCCACAAATTAATGTTGCAGGCGCGTTCAATTTAGGAGGGCCACGCCAGGTGCCCCAGGGACGCGGCGACACGAGCTTTGTTGCATCCGACACCTTGAGCCGGTTGAGCGGCTCTCACTCGCTCAAACTGGGCGGAGAGTACCGCCGCTTCTTCAGCAACTTCTCAATGACAGATGTGGGACAGTTTAATTTTCCGAGTATTGGATCGTTCATCTCGGGAAACGCTAACTCGTTTTCGATCACCCTGCCGGGTACAGCGAGCAGCATCGCTCAGACCGCGCTGGACCTCTTCATACTGGACAACTACAAATGGAAATCAAACCTGACGCTCGATCTGGGCTTTCGATACGAATTGAACCTGGCGCCTACCGAGAGGTTCAATCGATTCATCGTCTTCGATCCTGAGCGCGCGTCGTTGCTTCGGGTTGGGACCGATATTGATCAGGTCTACAAGTCAAACGCCGCAAACTTTCAGCCTCGTGTTGGGCTGGCCTGGGATCCGTTCAAGGATGGCAAGACATCATTACGCGCGGCCTATGCGATCATGACCGAGCAGCCCACAATCACGGCAGTGCTCAACACCACAACTCAGCGCTTTTTGGTCCAAAGTTTACCGCTCGCCCAGGACGGTTGGCACCGTTCGTCCACGTTCTCGCCGGTGCAGTGCGCGAAGCCGAAGAAGGACCTGCGAATTACGGATTTGGTCTAACACTTGGTGGAGGATTGGATTACGACAGTAACAGTCGCTTCTCAGTGAGATTTGCGCGACTCGATTACGAATACAGTCGAGTTGAGGATTTGAACCATAACAACTTTCGTTTCTCCACAGGCGTGGTGATCAAGTTTGGGCGACGGTGAAGCATGTTGCGAATTCTGATTGCAGATGATCACGAAATCGTACGCCGCGGGGTCCGTGCGGAGCTAACGCAGCGGTCTGACTGGGAGATTTGCGGTGAAGCTCACAATGGAAGTGAAGCAGTAAGACTAGCGCGTGAGCTTAAGCCCGACGTCGTAGTTATGGATCACTCGATGCCCGAACTAAATGGTGTTGAAGCAACTCGATATATCCGCCGCGAACTACCGGGCACTGAAGTACTAATTTTTACGATGCATGAGAAAGAACAAGTCATTCGTGAGGCGCTGGCGGCAGGTGCCCGAGGATATGTGCTGAAAACGGATCGCGACTCTCATCTTGTCAGCGCAGTAGCAGCACTGGCGCGCCATCATTCGTACTTCACTGACACGATTTCGAAGACGCTTCACGATGCGTTTCTAAGGTCGGGATCACGCAAAGACAAAAGTTATGGTCTGATCCTAACTGATCGTGAACGAGAGATAGTTCAAATGCTGACGGAAGGAAGAAGCAATAGGGAGATCGCAGTCCGACTTCAAATAAGCATTAAGACGGTAGAAACACATCGAGCATCAGCGATGCGCAAACTAAATATAAATTCGATCGTGGCATTGGCCCACTATGCGATCCGAAATCAGATCGTTGAGGCTTGACGGTGAGCGCACTTCAGGGACGATGGCCGTGATCTCAGCAACGTCAGGGCGGCGATTACAAGTCAATGCGAGCACAACTTGAGCTCGCGTGATTGTCAGAGTTGTTTACACCGAGGTGTGACGGCAACTTCAACAGGACGAAAAAGGCCAGCAATCACACCTGTGTGAGTGGTTACGTAGGTAAAAACCAAAGGAGGGAACATGCCTAAATCAGACAAGCCTAATATTTTAGTTATTTTCGGCGACGACATCGGAATGTGGAATGTCGGCGCCTATACACACGGCATGATGGGTGAAACGCCCAATATTGACCGCATCGCACGCGAAGGAGTCATTTTTACGGACCATTACGGCCAACCGAGTTGCACTGCCGGTCGCGCGGCCTTTCTCATGGGGCAGTGCCCAGTGCGAACCGGAATGACGACCGTTGGCGTGCCCGGGTCGACCCGCGGCATTCAGAAGGAAGATCCCACGATTGCCGAAGTGCTCAAGTCGGCCGGCTATGTCACGGGCCAGTTTGGCAAGAACCATCTAGGCGACCGAAACGAGTTCTTCCCGACGATACACGGCTTCGATGAATGGTTCGGCAACCTTTATCACCTGAACGCCGAGGAAGAGCCTGAGCAACTCGATTATCCCGGACAGAGAGATCCGGCATACACCAAAAAATACGGTCCACGCGGCGTGTTCCATGCCTGGGCAACCGACGTAGATGATCCGACCGAGGATCCAGTCTTCGGCCGCGTCGGAAAACAGAAGTTTGAGAACACAGGCATGCTTACACGCGAGCGTATGAAAACTTTCGACAAGGAGGTTCTCGATAAGACTATAGATTGGCTGGACCGGAATAAAGATAAGCCGTTCTTCTGCTGGTTCAACACAACGGCAATACACATCTGGTCGCATCCACAGGAGAAATACGTGAAGGCGGCGGTGGCAGAGGGCAGGGCTGAAGAGGACGTCGTCCGCGCAAAGATGCTTGAGCATGACGAATATGTCGGCGTGTTGCTGAAATATCTCGACGAAAACGGTCTCACCGAGAACACGATCGTCATCTACACAACCGATAACGGCTATGAACTATTGTTTTGGCCCGACGGCGGGTACGCGCCGTTCCGGGGTGAAAAGGGAACGACGTGGGAAGGCGGAGTCCGCGTGCCGTGCATGGCTCGATGGCCGAGCAAGATTCCGGCGGGTAGCTTCTCCAACGCCCTTCAGAGTCATGAAGATCTCTTTGTCACGCTCGCAGCGGCGGCCGGTCTCACGGACGTTAAAGAAAAGTTGCTCGAAGGAACGAAGTTAAACGGTTCTGATTACAAAGTGCATCTCGACGGGTTCAACCAACTCGACGTATGGACCGGCAAGACAAAGGAATCCGCGCGCAAGGCCTATTTCTACTATGACGAGGCCGAGTTGACCGCAGTTCGCGTCGGCAATTGGAAGATGCACATTGGGGTGAAGAAGGAAGGCAGTTGGTGGAACGCGCGAAGCTATCCGTCGGTGCCGTATATCTTCAACCTTCGTATGGATCCGATGGAGAAGATGGACCCGGAAAGCCATGAGTGGGGCTATGCCGGTCGTCAGTTCTTCGCCAAGAAGATGTGGGCAGCGCAGGCGGCGAAACCATACCTCGCCGAG
>DATIBX010000237.1:0-1992 GCA_035457105.1 Pyrinomonadaceae bacterium | reverse complement strand
AGGCAAAGCCCAGCGCTGTATAAACTCAAAATGCGAACACACTAAAATATAAATTTACGCCGGTTTGGACCAGTTCTGACCTCGCATGAACCGGTCGTCATGCAGGGTTGTAAGGTTTTAGCTTTCGGAGCGACTATTCAGTCGTAAAGGTGTCGGAAGGGAACTAAACGAGTTGAACACACAACGCTCTTAGGCTGCAGGCAACGTCCAACCGGAGTTGCGGTACTAATAGCCGCCACTTGTCCGGGACGGTGGATTTCGGCTACAGATGCCTATCAGTTTTGCATTTCAGGACATTAAACAATGCATCGACAAAATGTTTTTGCACTAGGACTGCTTCTCTTCGTATTCGTTCTTGTTGTTTCCGTGGGGTACGCCAGGGGCTATGGACCACTGGGGCTCTTAGATGCCGGAATCAGGCGGCTGACCAGCGGCGGCAGCGCGATCCCCGAAGATCGTTTACTTAACGAAACGGATTCAGCAAAGGCTCCCGAGTTTGCGGCGGGCACGTGGGTCAATTCAGAACCGCTTACTATCAAAGGTCTGAGCGGTCGCGTCGTCCTGGTGGAGTTCTGGACTTTTGGCTGCTACAACTGCCGCAACACACTGCCTTACGTAAAACGTTGGCACGATCGCTACAGCGAGAAGGGACTGACAATTGTCGGCGTACACTCGCCCGAGTTTGAGGAGGAACGAAACGCTGACAATGTGCGCAAGCAGGTCGCGTCTCTTGGCATTCGTTTTCCGGTAGTCACTGACAACGATTATCAAACGTGGCGCGCCTATAAAGTGGAAGCCTGGCCCACCATCTTTCTACTCGATAAAACGGGTAAGGTACGTTGGACGCATGTTGGCGAAGGCGCATACGATGAGGCTGAAAAAACAATCCAGAAACTGCTGGCGGAAGAAGTGAAAGATGGGAGTGTGGTGATGACTGACAAAATTGAAAAGACTGATGCTGAATGGCGCAAGGAATTAACGCCGGAGCAATATCACGTGTTGCGCGAAGCCGGAACGGAGCGGCCGTTCACGGGTGCTTATTCGGACAACCATGAGAAAGGCGTCTATTACTGTGCCGCCTGCGGGCTTGCGCTCTTTGATTCAGAGACGAAGTTTGATTCGGGCACTGGTTGGCCCAGCTATTACGCTCCCGTGAAGAAAGAAAACATAATTGAAGAAAGCGATCGTACCCTCGGGATGGTGCGCACCGAAGTTAAGTGTCGCCGGTGTGGTTCGCATCTGGGCCACGTCTTTGACGATGGACCACGCCCGACAGGATTGCGTTACTGTATTAACTCGGTATCACTCAAGTTTGAAAAAACGAAGTGACGTCCTCTTTATCCATTTGGACCTTCAGCTTGCCTAAAAAGTCAGGAGCTGTGCTTGGAGGAGGTCAGTACCGTACGCGATAGCGTAGGGTGCGCCCTGAGGCATCAAAATTTCCCGGAATTCTGACCGGCGAGATTAACCCGACGCTATCGCGTACGGTACTGACAATAAGATTTTGAGACCTTGATACACGGTTGGGAGTCAATCCCACCATGCGACCACGATTGGACCACCGAGACGCTTCGTGTACTCATCCGGTAAGCCAAACTCTTCTCCTTTGCGAACCTCGTCGGGCTCCAAGGACGCTAACTCGCTTGCTACCTCTTCAGACGAGATATCGCTAACAATGAGTATCGTGTCCGTAAACGGCCAGCAACCTTCACCCGGATCCAGCTCCCAGATCTGAGCATAGACGCCCTTGACGTCGGGTCGCGCGGCAATGCGCAAGAGTGCACTGCGAAACGCTTCGATTCCCGGGTGTTCAAGAAGATTACAGCCGATCGAGCCTAAATCATCGTTGCCATCGAAAAACGTCTCGATCTCCACGATCTGTGGCTCCGGCTCATTCGAGAGCCGCGCGATCAAACGATCACGTTTGGTTTCATCATTTGGCATAGGTCCAATGCATCCCTCTCATCCGAGATCATCGTACTCGTCCAGCAC
>DATIBX010000236.1:0-5124 GCA_035457105.1 Pyrinomonadaceae bacterium | reverse complement strand
CTCGGAATGGACCTGTGCCGATGGATCCTTCCTCCCAACTTGGACCAAACTTGTCGCTTCCTTCCGGCACGATCGCCGCCACATGGTACGAGATGAGAGCGGGAAAAAATGAGATGGGCTCCTCCAACTCGATAGTGAACTCTTCGGCAGAATGGATGCGGAAACCGGTTAATGCTGTGTCTTCACCGTTCAGTAATGCCTTCGCGCCACGAATCGGCGAATAGAAGTGACGACCCAAACTCTCCGCGCTGAGTAACAGTCGCTCAAAAGAAAAACGAACGTCCCGCGCTGTCAGTTTGCGACCGTCATGAAAGCGCACGTCATCTCGCAACCTGAATCTGTAACGCTTGCCACCTTGCTCTGGAATAACCTCGGCAGCCAGCCACGGAGCAATTCGGGCACCACCCACGTCTCGAGTAAGTGTGTCATAGATACTGGGAAGAACTTCGGTATCTTCGACTGTTCCCGCCAGGGCCGGATCAAGATGGTACAGAGTTCCGGTGATTGGAATCTCTAAGGTGCCGACACTAGCACGAACGGCGTCTACAGGCCTCGCGGCGGACTCGAGTTTTCCGATATCTGTGTAAGTTACGTACGGCGCACTGCCTCTTAAACTCAATCCCAGCACTTTTGAATTGGCCAGGCGATAATCGACGTCATGGAACAACGGTAGGACCATGCCGGACTCCTGTAGGAACGACTCGTACTTGCGATAGAGAGTAACTCTCACGGCGGGGCGGCTCTCGGTCCGCGCTTCTTCCAGAGTCTGGTCTCCGTCCGAGGCGGAAATATAAGGGCGATATAAGCCTACTCGGGAGTGAAAGAGTCCGTAAGTAAAGTCGTCGGGATCGTCATAGTCAGCATTCCATCGACCGATAAACAGATCTATTCCGGTGCTATTCTGAAAAGACTCGAGATACGACGCCATAGTCGGAGTCGCCACTTCAACTTGCACTCCAAGGTCCGACCAGATAGCGAGCAAGGTAGTTAGTAACGACTTGTAGCGATCGAGAAATAACGGGTGGACCGCAGCACGCAGCGAGATCGTTTCAGTGAATCCTGCCTCACGTAACATTGCCACTGCTTCATCCCGAGTCAGAGTCTGACGTCTTCTACCTGGATCGTGACCAAGCATGCCCGGCGGTATTAAGCAGACTGCCGGCTGCGCAAATCGGCCCAATGTCTGCCAGACCAGATCATGAGTTCGGATACTTCCGGAGAGCGCACGGCGCAGTTCTGGCCTTTGAGCCACTGAACCATTAGTGGAATTGAAGATCAAGAAATAGGTGTTCTTGCGTGGCGACTCGACGAGCCCGCCTCGAAAACGCTGGTCGCGAAGGAACTCCTCGAGATCCTGTGGTGAGAGGTCGCGGGCCAGATCAATCGTTCCTGCCTTTAAACCCGCAGCAATCTCCGATGCGCTTAGGCCGGCACGAAACTCGATCTCATCCAGATGGGCCAACGAGCCTTTCCAGTACGTATCATTTCGCTCAAGTAAGATTCGATCCGGACTATAGGAAGTCATCCGAAACGGTCCGGTTCCAATAAGAATTGAGCCGTTCTTGGCGCCTTCAGGCTGGAGTGTAATGCCCGTTTTGAAGTCCGTCAGCAGTGATGGGTAGATCGAGAGTGGTTCAGGAAGTTGAATCTCAAGTTTGTTCGTCGAATGAACGACTAGAGATGTCAACTCGTCATCCTCATTCTTTGCAAACTTAGCAGCGTCGCGGATGGCTGCCAGACCGGGCGGCAATTCGCGCGCTACACGAATACTTCTTTCCAGAGATTTTTTGACGACCGCGGCATTCAGCTGGTCACCATTCTGAAAATGGGCGCCTTCTTTAAGCGTGAAAAAGACTGAAGTTCCATCCTCTGAGACTTCCCACTTCTCACACAATGAAGGAGTAAGATTGCCTTCGAGATCGGTGGCCAGGAGTGTCTCAAATACAGTCGCGAGGATTTCCTGTTCCTCAACCAACTCCATGTTTACGGGATCGATGTCTCCAAGCGGCGAAGCCATTGCAACTACTAACCGGCCGCCTCTCGGTATTTCCTCATGACGCTCAGTCTCTTTTGGCGCAGGCGCAAGAGATCCAGCTTCTTCCAAATATTCATTTGCCTTCTCATACTCACCACGTAGATTTGCTAGCGTGGCTGCCAATGATAGGATGTGACGAAGACTTTCTTTGTCGCCGACGGCTCGGGCGTCGTCCATCACCTCTTGGACCAACCTGGTAGTTTCTTCAACCTTTCGAGCTTGCCAGGCAGTCTCCGCTGCAAATAACAATGAGGTGACTGATCGGGCGAGGTGCTTTTCGCTGCTGAGGATACGTGATGCACTTTCCGCTTCTCTTAACGCTGAATCCACATCGCCGGCCATTCGATATGATTGGGCGAGCAACATCCGGGCATCGCCTTCTAGTGAACGATCGCCCTCCCATTCGTCGTCAAGAAACTCGAGCACCGTTTTTGCCGCGCGCGCTGCTTCTTCACTGCTGAAAGCATCTAGCGCCGCCTTGGCCATCCTTAGACCATACTCAACGGTCTTGTCGGGAACGTCGCCCTGCGAGAAATGATGGACGAGCTGCGGATAAACGCGCTCAAGTCTTCCTCCGTGTCGCTTTTCAATCTCCTCGGCGTACTTGCGATGCAGCGAGCGACGTTTGCGTCGGGAGATCGCGCCATAGAGAACGTCTCGCACCACACCGCTGGAGAAGACGAGACGATCGCCTCGCGACTCACGCTCTTCCTCCAACAATCCTTCCTCGACCAGGCGGTCGATTGCGTCTTCAGTATCTTTTTGTCCCGCCAGAACCTCGAGGTCGCGAAAGTCGAAGGCTTTACCCATCACGGAAGCGATTGATAGAACTTCACGAAGCTCTTCCGGCAGACGCTCAATTCTTTTTTCCACCGCCTGTTGAATCGTCGCCGGCATATCTCCGGTTGAAAGATCTGTGGATGCCCCCAAACTCCAGGCTCCGGTTTGATCCTTTGAAATGCCACCGGAATCGAGCAGCGAACGAACCAGCTCTTTTGTAAAGAAGGGATTTCCTTCCGTGCCTTCGTAGAGTTTTGTAACCAGGGTGTCAGACAGTTTTGGTCCCCCGATGAGCGTTTCCAGAAACAGGCGATGCTCGATCGGTGAGAATGGCTCCAGGACAATAGAGGTGAACCGTCGATCGCCACGGAAACTGTCGAGCATCCGTAGTAATGGATGTGAGCGGTCTACCTCGCTTGAACGATACGTGCCAACGATGAGGGTCGGGGTTGGTCCAAGTCGCCTCACAATATATTGCAGTGCTTCGATTGAGATCTCCGCGGCATGAAGGTCTTCGAGGAATAAAATCAGCGGTTTGCCGGCGGCCAAACGGGTGAGAGTACGAGCCAGCAGTTCAAAGACCTGCGTTCTATTCTCCGGACCCTGTGAACCAAGTCCACCCGTATGCGTTAACTTTGAATCACCCGAAGCTGCGCTACGAATTGCGGAGATCTCGGTCAGCATTGGAAATAACGCGACGAGATCCGGGGCTACGTCTGAAAGCTCGATGGCATTGTCAGGTGAGCTTGCAGTGTCCCTCTGCCGGAAGAACTCCTGGATTGCTTCACAAAACCCCTGGTATGGAAACGCTCCGTCTTGTTCGATAGAGCGTCCGTGTAAGACTAATAACTTTCGCACCTTCGCCAGATTTTCAATCTCATCCAGCAGACGTGTTTTGCCAACGCCCGGCTCGGCAGATACAACAACGAACTGGCATTCGCCACTGATTGCCGCGTTGAGCCGTTTTTGAAGTTCGGCTTGCTCTTTTTCGCGACCGATAAACGGAGACAATGCTGCTCGAGGCATCATCATCGTTTTGGTGAGCACAACTGACTTATTGAGATCGCTATGATGCAGGCGTGTTTGGCAACGTCGTAGCGACTCTGCGAGCTCGCCGGCGCGTTGCGGCCTCTTACCAGGTTCCTTAGCAATACAACCCAGGATCAACGATTCCAGATCCTCATTGACGTCAGTGCCAAGTGGCTGAGGTATTTCGTGAACGATGCGATAAAGCACGGACTGAAGTTCACCGGAAAAAGGTGGTTCACCGCTGAGACATTCATACAACACAGTCCCGAGCGAATAGATGTCGGAGCGATGATCAATAACGCCACCCGCCACTTGCTCGGGGCTCATGTAGGAAAGTGTGCCGGCGATGGTGCCGGTCTTCGTGATCCGGCTTTCAGTAGCACCACGGGCGAGACCGAAGTCCATGATGCGAACGCGAATCCTGGCGGCCTCTTCGCGGACGACCATAATATTTTCGGGCTTAACGTCACGATGAATTACACCGCGAGAATGACTGTATTCAAGTGCCTCAGCGGCTTGAATACCGATGTCCAGAACTTCACCCAACGTCAGTGGATTATCGCGTTGATACCAACGCAGGGTAGTTCCCTGGACGATTGGCATAACGAAGAATAAAGAGCCTTCGTCTTTGCCAAAGTCAAAGATAGGAACCACTGCTGGATGGTCCATCTGGGCCACCAGCTGAGCTTCGCGTTGAAATCGCTGTTCGGTTTCGGAACTTAGAAGTGTGGGTGGAATTAGTTTGATGGCGACTTCACGATTCAGTAAAGGATCGTGAGCACGATAAACGACGCCCATTCCACCGCGACCTAGTTCTGCCCTGATGTCGTAACGGTTAGAAAGTCTTTGACCGATCATTTTCTCTCCGGGAGAAACTCGCGTAAGAAAGCGTTATCAATTTGAATGGAACGGTGAGTTACAGGTAATGCTGTACATGGAACCACGGCCCTTAAAAGGTAAGCCTTGTTGAAACATGAATGTGCGAATAATAGGACAAGACGACCGAAGATGTATAGGAGCAGTGAATTTGTTTTGCGGTTAGCAAGGTCTGTTGCAAGGACGGTTCGTTTAAGTACGGTCGGGTCGATCTATCTCCGCCCAGCACGCAGCAACGCTAATCCTCAATTGACACCACTGACTTTAGTCGGGTGAGGTCTCAACTTCGACCTAGCCCACTGTACAAACAGAGGCGACACCACCGACTTTAGTCGTGTGGAGGTTCAATTTCTACCTAGCCCAAATTCCTTGAGTACGGACACCACCGACTTCAGTCGCGTGGT
>DATIBX010000235.1:0-4263 GCA_035457105.1 Pyrinomonadaceae bacterium | reverse complement strand
ATTTACTGTCCGTCGAGCCCGACGCCAACGCCTACGCCAACCCCTACACCAGCTCCAAACAACCAAAGTGAATGTGAATCTATAAACTGGTATTGGAATCCATTCGCGGAAGTTTGTCAGCAAGATCCTCCACCTTCGTGCGAACTACTGCCTGAACTTTGCGAGAACGGGATATGGAGCTTCCAATGGTGCGGCTGCGTTCCCTACAACACACCAATAGTTGTGGACGTTGCGGGTGATGGCTTCGATCTGAGTACCAGCGCCGCCGGAGTAAGTTTCAACCTCAACAACACCGGTGGCCGTGAACAATTGGCTTGGACCAATACTGGTTCCGATGATGCGTGGCTTGTCTTAGACCGAAACGGGAACGGGACAATCGATAACGGCACGGAATTGTTTGGTGATGTTACGCCACAACCAATGCCACCCTCGGGCGAGAAGAAGAATGGATTCCGTGCTCTCGCTGAATACGACAAACCCGCGCATGGCGGGAACGGCGATGACCAGATCACGCCAAGCGACGGGATCTTCTCGCGTTTAGGTCTGTGGCAAGATACAAATCACAATGGCGTCTTTGAAAGGGAGGAATTATGGACCCTCACGGCAACGGGAATAAGTAGCCTGGAATTAGATTACAGAGAGTTTAAGAAGACTGATGTTAATGGTAACGAGTTTCGCTATCGAGCAAAGGTAAAGAACGTCCAAGGTCAGCAGTTGGGGCGATGGGCCTGGGACGTAATATTGATTAGAGCCTCTCGATAACAAATTGGCGTCAGTTTTTGGCGTCCCGTACGGGAGTCGAACCCGTGTCGCCGCCGTGAAAGAGAAGCGATTTGTAGGAATTCAACGGAAACCTGCGGCATGGATAGCACCGTAAGGTAGTCTAAGGTACGCTTAGGACTTGTTATTGGACGCTTAATGGACGCGCGTGGTACTTCGTTCAGCGGCTGTTTCATCATTGAAGGTTAAATGCGATTCGATTGCCTGCCGTATTTAGAAAGCAGCCAGATATAAATCAGATCGAAAACTGAGCAGAGAATCCCGACGACTAAGATGAAAAAGTTCGGACCGGAGAAAGTGCCGCCGCCGATCATTCCAAAAGTGATCGTCGGCGCCAGTGTACCTAACCACTTGCTTACAGCGATGGTCAGATTCTGACCTTCGGTGTTTCCCCGCCTGACTAGCATCCCAATGAACAATACCGACATCAGCAGATTCTGAAGAAATGCCGCATAGGCGCCGCCGGCAAATGTTCCAAACTCTCTCACGAACGCATACTCAACCCAGAATGCAGTGAACAAACCGAGAATACTCCACGGCACAAACCAACTCGCAAGCTTCGCTGGAAAATATTTTTGCCGTATCTGAAGTAGGTGTAGAAGATGCCGACGTCAAACAGAAACCACACGGCATTGATGATCGTTTGTAAATCGATTGTGGTCCGCAGTCCAAGGTAAGCGTGAAGTAGTTCCCATGCGAGATTCAGAGCCAAGGCGTAAAACGGAATCGCATACGACCGATCCCTGATGCCAAGGCGAATGCCTTCGATGTAGACCAACGTCCAGCAAAGGCCACTGACAAGAGTTAGAATCGTCTTTATCGTTTCGAGAGACATCCACTAACCACGAGGAAAGTTAGAATTCCCGCTTTGTCTCCGGAGGAGAGGGCGCCAGGGTCGGCTATTCAAAGGCCCACGCCTCGGGAACAGTTCGAAAAAATAAAAAGCCCACGGTTGACTCACGGACAGGTCGCAAACGCGCTCACATCCTGAACGGGTGGCGCCGGCCTGCCTAACGGATTGAAATAGATGTTCCTTCTAACCGGCCTCGTGTCCGTCACTGTTACTACAACGTCGACGTTAGTGCCTGGTGAGTAGAGCGTAAAGAAACGGCTATTGTCTACCGTAGTGCAGGCATCGATCGTCCCGGATACTCGGCGGTCGGGCGTGACGTGAGTCAACAAGATGCTGCACCCCGAGCGCTGGATCGTTCCTGTTCCGCTCAGCTTTATACCTCCGCCACAAAAAGCATTATCACCGGTGAAGGGGTTCAGCACGATCGTCTGCGGTGGGCATAAATGGGCTACGTCGGTTGCGAAGTTCTAATCATCATCTCAGTGTTGAAGCCTTTTGCCGCAATTTTCTGTAGTAGCTGCTGGTAGAGTGCCTCGTCCATCCGAGGTGACCTGCTCAATATCCAAAGATACTTGCGACCAGGCTCGCCGACCACGGCGTATTCATAGTTTGGGCCAAGATCCAGAATCCAATAATCACCATAGAAGGGCCAGAAAAACGTCACCTTCAATTTGGCATTTGTTTTCTTATCAACAATTTTTGCCTTGCCTTTGACCGTAGCATACTCACCAGACGCTTTACGGCACCGATTAATGACTTCGATTTTTCCGTCTGCACGCATCGTGTAGTTCGCCGTCACCATGTCAGCGCATTTCTTTTGGAATGAGTTCGGCAAGCGCGAGATCTCGTACCAGCGGCCGACGTAACGGGTCAGGTCGACTGATTGGACCACCTCGAGCGCATCTTTTCGGCCTTCCAGTGCTACTGCTGCCAATCCGGTGAACGTAAGGAAGGTTATTAAGAAAATATTTATGGACATCAAATTCCCCTTGTAAATCCGAAAAATAGGTGCAAACAACCCCGTGAGAAAAGAGTGGGAGGTCGCTCCCCGAGAGACCACCACTCTCCTCTCACCCCCCCCTTGCTCGAAACTTTACGCGATCATCGGCGTTCACATCTTTGGCACCAGCACGGTGTCGATAACGTGTATGACACCATTTGAAGCCTGGATATCCGTCTTGGTCACGCGAGCATCGTCAACCGTTACGCCATGCATTGTGTTGACTTTGAAGGACCTGCCCTCAAGTGTTTTCACCGTACGGCCGTTCAATTTCACCACTTGCTTTGAAGTGATATTTCCAGGTACCACGTGATAGAGAAGAATGGCTTTAAGCTTCTCTTTGTTCTCTGGTTTGAGCAGAGACTCGACAGTGCCAGCAGGTAGTTTTGCAAAAGCCTCATCTGTTGGCGCGAAGACTGTAAACGGGCCTTCACCCGTCAAAGCGTTAATTAGTCCAGCCGCCTCCAGCGCAGCCGCCAAAGTCTTGAACTGACCCGCCGCGACAGCAGTCTCAACGATGTTGGCCTGCTTGGCGGTTTCTCCTGGACCTTCAACTTTCGCCGCAAGCGGCTGGGCTCCAAATACTGCAAGCATTGACAGCAATGCGCCCCGAGCAATGATCATCCTTCCGATCGATTTAGTAAGCTTCATTTTTAACTCTCTTTACTCCTTGTTGTGGCTCCCCCGGAGCCGTGTTTGTTCCTCGAACTCAGGTCTTCGATTCCTCGCTATCTCTCGCCTCCTGAATCCCGGTATGAGCGATTTAAGCGAATTCAGTCTAGACTAGATCTTGAAATCTGTCAACAAAAGGCCCAATCCTTAATAATTTGCACGAAATGAGCGATTTTGGTATACTTCCGAACGTGAAGGGGAAAAAGATTGCCGCTGCTAATCTGACGACCAGGGACGTTGCCGGGCTGTTGCTCGTTAGTGAGGCGACTGTGAAGCGCTGGGCTGACGACGGTCTGTTACTTCCCAAGAAGACCGTGGGTGGTCATCGGCGATTTAGCGTTCAGAGCATCGCGCGATTGCGGCGTGAGCAAGGCATCGCGCCTGATGCTCTGTCGCCGACGAAACGTACCAGGAAAAAAATGGTTCCTGGCAGGTTGCCTTCGGCCGAAAGTTTTAGCGAGTTGTTGTTGAGTGACAATGAAGCGGAAGCTACTGCTCAACTCATTGATGCTTACCTGCAGAATCACGCGCTCGCCACCATCTTCGATACGACTATAACTGATGCTATGCACCGCGTGGGCGATCTCTGGTTCAACGGAACAATAACGATAGCTGACGAACATTTGGCGACGCGCGTAATGCTTAGCGCGCTGCAGAAACTACGAGGCATCGTTGTACCGGGACAGGCGACGGGTTTGAAGGCCGTAAGTTGTGGCATCGAAGGAGACTTGCATGAGCTGCCTATTCATCTGGCTGAGATAATCTTTGAAAGTGAAGGCTGGGACATCTCGAATCTTGGACCAAACACACCCTTGTTTTCACTGCGCGATATGGTGGCCCAGAAAAAACCTGACCTTGTCTGTATCTCCGCAAGGTCCATTGTTGATCTGGATCGGGCGACGACAGAGTATGCACAATTACGCAAAATCGTCGAGAAGATCAATGGCGCAATAGTACT